>CAYNEL010000008.1:0-29877 GCA_964396225.1 uncultured Bdellovibrionales bacterium
CTTCCTTCTCCTTCTTGTCCTTCAGCTCCTCGATGAGTTGGTTGTGGCGGTCCACCAGTTTCTGGACGGCTTCCTTGCCCTTGAAACGGTCGTCCTCGCCGATGTGGCCGTCCTTTTCGGCGGTGGCGATTTCCTTCAAGATCTCCTCCCGCACGTTGCGCACGGCGATACGGGCCTCTTCGGCCTTGTGGCCGAGGGCCTTGACCAGGTCCTTGCGACGTTCCTCGGTGAGAGGCGGCAAGTTGATCCGGATGACAGCCCCGTCGTTCACCGGGCTGACCCCGAGGTTGGCTTCCCGGAGAGCGCTCTCGACGTACACCAGGGCGCCACGGTCCCAGGCCTGGATCATGAGGCTCCGCGGTTCCGGCACGGTGATGCTGGCGATTTGCTTGAGCGGGGTCTTGGTCCCGTAGTAGTCCACGAGCACGTGCTCCACCAGGGCGGGCGTGGCCCGGCCGGTGCGGAGGGTGGCGATTTCGTTCTTGAAATGCTCGACGCAGTCGGCGAGTTGCTGTTCTTTGTCGCGGAGGAGATCGGGGATGAAGTTGGGGTACATAGGTTTGTCAGGGTGAGACGATGGTACGGCGGCAGGGCATCAGAAAGCGCGGGTGCCGAGATAGAGGACGCTCGGATTGTGGGGATCGTAGAGGATGGTGCCAACCTGGTTCTTGGACTCCACCGGATAGGTGTACCAGCGTACCCCGCCATCGGTGGACTTGTAGAGGGCCAGTGCCGCCGCGTAGACGATCTCATTACCGTCTTTCGGGTTGACGGCCAGGGCCCGGATGGGGAATTTTTTGGAGCTCTCGATGATGTTCATGAGTTCCCACGTCTCCCCGTAGTCGCGGCTCCGGAGGAGACCTGCCTTGGTGGCGGCGTAGATCGTCCCGCCGACCGTCGGGTCGGCCACAAGAGCGGTCAGGGTGTCGCGCGGATTGACATAGACGGTCTGGTTACCGACCTTGGGCGGCACCACCTTCAGTTCGGTAAAGCTCGCTCCGCCGTCGCGGCTCTTGAAGAGGCCCTGGTTGACATAGCTGATGTAGACGGTGTTGGGATCCCGGCTGTCGAGGACGATGTGGTTGGCGGGATTGCCTCCGCCGGCGGCCGGGAGCTGGAAGGCGGTGTTCTTGACATTGGACCAGGTGGCACCGGCGTCCGCCGACTTGATGACGGTCCCGGTGGAGAGACCCGCGTAGAGCGTCCCGTCGCGCGAGGGATCGACAGCCAGCGAGATGATGACGGATCCCTGGGCCGGCTCGGTGTAGATGCGCTCCCACTTCTGCCCGCCGTCGTCCGTGCGGTAGAGCTGGCCGCTCCCCTGCCATTCGCCGCTGGCATAGATGCGGTTGCCGTTCCTGGGATCCACCGCCAGACCGTAGACCTTGAGCGGCGGGTATTCGAGCTTCTGCCATTCATTGCCACCGTCAGTGGTCAGGAAGACGCCGTCGTCGCGGGTGCCGAGGTAGAGTTTGCTCGGATCCGAGGGATCGATGGCGAGTGAGAGCGTCTCGGCGCCAGAGAGCATGTTGACGTTCAACTTGTTGTCGCCGGCTTTGGCCGCGCTCTTGGCCTCATAGGTCAGGCCGCCGTCGGTGGATTTGAGCACCGCCGCGTCGAGGCCGGTGCGGGCAGGAGTCCCGCCGAGCGACTGGGGCAACGAACATCCGGAGAGCACGAGCACGCACGCCGGCAGGAACCACAGGGCTGGTCGCATAATCGAAGGATTGAAATATGGCTGTATGGTAGCAAAAACACCCGCCCCGGGCAAACGAAAAACGCCCTGGTAAGAGCGTTTTTAATACAGAGTGGGTACAGCAGGATTCGAACCTGCGACCGTTGGCTTAAAAGGCCACTGCTCTACCAGCTGAGCTATGTACCCAATTTTTGGCGCACGAAGTCTCGCCCTGTGCCTGACTTCAACCAGCGTTCTCTCTCCATCGCTTCTTTCCTTGTTGGATAGGATTTGGAGTATACCACCTGCCAGTTTCCGCCTACGCGCTTCGTATAGGCAGTCGCCCGAGATCCAAGCAGTCCATTGTGTCTCTCCATCCGTCTTTCAAGGTCAGCCGTATATCCGGTATACAGTTTCCCGTCCTCATTCGCAATAACGTAGACCGTATACATGATCCCTGACCATTGGCTGAAAAGCCCGCCTCAGGCGGGTCTACCAGCTGAGCTATGTACCCGTGAGATAAAAAGAAAACGCCCGGAGGCACAATCATCGTACCACAAAACCCTCATCGGTCAACCGGAAAATAGAAAGGGCCGCGCGATATTCCGCACGGCCCCGAGAAACTTACCACTCGCTCGGATGCCAGAGCCGTCGAAACTGATCCGACGGACACAGGAGCGCCGAGACGAAAACGACGGCCGCAATCATCCCCATCGCGGCGATGAAAACGTCCCGCGGCTCGGGAATGCTTCCCCGGAGCCACAGCCCGCCAGCAACGATACCGAACATCACGCCGGCGACGATTACCATATTTAAGAAACGCCTGCAACCCTCGTCCATTTTCTTCTCCTCCCAAAGAACATCCGGTCGCATGGCACAGGCCTACCCCGTGCCATTCCGGAATTCACCATAATACCATTTTTTATTGGTATAGTCAATAGTGCTTTCAAGGCTTAGAATAGGCAAAAGAAGAGGCGCGTCTGGTTTTCCAGTCGCGCCTCGAAATGATTGTGGTCGAAGTGACGTCCTCCACTACGAGGTGGATGGAAGGCGGGCACTAATGAGATCCTTGATCCTCCCGAACAACTCCATCCTCTCCGAAGGCGGTACCTTGAACAATAAGGGAAAGACCTCGTGCGGCATCAGTGGGGAGCGGATCATCGGATCGTCGCCGCGATGGGGATGCTCGAAGATGACTGTATGGCCGGCGCAGAATTCGGGCGTCGAGGACCGGGCAGCCCGTACCATATACCCCAAGCCGCTGAAGTCACACTCCCTTTTTTCATCCAGGACGGCCGCTGTGTTTCCGCACCTGGCGTTATGCCCGGGGCTCGTCACGGCGATGATTTCCGTGGCGCCGATGGACCGGGCGAACGCGACCACATTCTGCACTTCCTGGTCCGTGTTCTTGGAGGCCGTGTCGAGATGAGCCTCCCGGAGAATGGGTCTGAAGATGGCCTCCAGCTGGTATGGATCGTATTGGCGATACCCAGCAAACTCGGGAAATTGGTTGAGTAAGCCGAGTCGACCCCTGAGAAAAGTGGCGGTGTATTCGCATTCCTTGAGGCCATCCTTTTCGGAAGCGCCAGTGCCGAAGACCAGTTGGGCGCCCTTCTTCATCGCAATGAGGAGACCCAAGGGACCGGTGCCGATCCGCTCGCCATCGCCCCAGACGAGCGTTTCCCAACCTACGGTATCGACATGCCGGCCATGCACCAAAACCACCGTTTTTTCTGCCATTGTCTGCCTCCTGTGGAAAAAGGTACTGATTGAAAAATCCGCCCGATCAAGATGATTCAGGCGAGACGACAATAGCGAGTTTCCTGGCCCTTGTCAAGCCTTAGGAGTCAGCTTTTCCTTGCCTACGTAGTCGCGGAGCACCTGCGGAACGACAACGCTGCCATCGGGCTGCTGGTGGTTCTCGAGGATGGCGATCAGGATGCGCGCGCTCGGAAGAGCGGTGTTGTTGAGGAGAAAGGCGAACTTCTTCTCCCCCGTCTTGGGATCGATGTAGCGGATGCTAAGCCGGCGGGACTGCCAGTCGAGGAAATTGGAAGCGGAGCCGGTCTCACCGTAGCGGCCCATCCCCGGCAGCCAGGCCTCGATGTCGAAGGCGCGGTACTTGCCGGGGCTCATGTCGCCGGTGCAGATCTGGAGCACCCGGTACGGGAGCCCCAGCTCGCGGTGCATCTCGGCCGAGAGTCCGCGCATCTCGTCCTGGAGCCGGTCGGCCTCGGCCAAATCGGCCGGGGCCACCACCACCTGCTCGACCTTCATGAATTCGTGGACGCGGTAGAGGCCCTTGGTGTCCTTACCGTAACTGCCGATCTCGCTCCGGTAGCAGGGCGAAAAGCCGCTCATCCGGAGCGGCAGGCGCGCCCCGTCGAGCGTCTCGTCGGCGTAGTACGCGAGGAGCGAGGGTTCGGCCGTACCGACGAGGAACTTCTGTTCGCGGCTCGTCTTGCCGTCCTGGTCCTTGTCGGGGGTGGCCACCTGGTAGATCTCGTCGACCAGGGGATCGTACGCCTCGCCCTTGAAATACCCGCTCCCGCGGAGGGCGAACCCCTTGACCAGGGTGGGCGGCAACATGGGGCAGTACCCCTGGTCCGTCATCCGGCGGAGAGCGTAGTGCATGATGGCCAGGGCGAGCAACGCTCCGTCCCCGGTGAGGTAGTAGCCACGGTAGCCGGCCACCTTCACCCCGCGCTCGAAGTCGATGAGACCCAGGGACTCGCCCAGTTCGATGTGCGTCTTGGCGGGAAAAGGCAGGCTGCGCGCCTCCCCCACCCGCTCGATCTCGACGTTCTCCTCGTCGCTCTTGCCCCGAGGTGTGTCCGGCGAGGGCACCGTCGGGACCAGGGCCATGAGGTGGCCGTACTCGGCCTCGAGCTCACGGAGGGCGGGCTGGGCCGCCTCGAGGCGCTGCTTGATATCCTTGCCCTTTCGGATGATCTCCTCCCGTTCTTCAGGCGAAGCGGCTTTTTGGATGAGGTCGTTCAGGTCGTTCTTGAGGGATTGGAGCTCCTCCACCGTACGGAGCGCCTCGACCCGCTCCCGGTCGACCTCAAGCAACCGGTCGATGTCGACGGAGAGGTGCTTGTCCACGACGGCCTGTTTGACCTGGTCGGCGTGGGCGCGGATGAAGCGGATGTCGAGCATAAGCAAGTGGTTTCAAATGTCAGGTTTATTCGTGTTTCCAGTCCGCGTTGTGCGCCCCGACACGCTGGAAGACGATCTCGCGCAGGAGGCCGCTCTTCTCCAGGAGCCGGGCTTCCTCGACGCACCATTCGGAGTAACCGGCCTCGTTCTTTTCGAGCTCGGCCAGGAAATCGTGCCAAGTCGTCCAGCGCACCGCCTCCACCTCGTCCGAATTGGGTTCCGGTTCCCGGTCCACCATGCCAACCACGATGGGACAGATCTCGTTCTCCATCACACCGTCGCGGGTGAAGCAATAGCGATACGGGAGGGCTTCGGTGAGCCAGAGGGGTTTCAATCCGAGCTCATGCTTGAGGCGACGCTTGGCGGCGTCGAGCGTGCTCTCACCGGGTCCCGGATGGCCGCAGCAGCTGTTGGACCAGACGAGGGGCCACGTCTTCTTGTGCTTGCTCCGCTGCTGGAGGAGAAATTGCCCATCGCTCTGCCGGAAGATGAAAGCCGAGAAAGCCCGGTGGAGCGGGGTTTCCTTGCCATGCACTTCCGCCTTCGGCATGGTGCCGATCTGTTTGTTCTTCTCGTTGACGAGGACCACCAGTTCTTCGGGCATAGGCCAGGATGATCGATCAGCCGCGTTCCTTCATCGGCGGGAAAATGACCGTCTCGCGGATGGGACGGTCCATGAGGACGGCGAAGAACCGTTCGCTCATCCCGAAACCGCAGGCCGGTGGCATACCGAAGGACAGGGCCTCGAGGAAATCCTCGTCGAGCATCTGGGCCTCCGGATCGCCCGCCTCGCGGAGACGTACCTGCTCCTCGAACCGGGCCCGCTGGTCGAGCGGGTCGTTCAGCTCGGCGAAACCGTTGCCGAGCTCGCTCCCGGCCGCCACCGGTTGGAAGCGAAGAGTCTTCTTCGGATGGCGCGGATCGGTCTTGGCCAGCGGTGAGACGAGAAGCGGGTGACCGACGAGGAAACACGGCTCTACGAGCTTCCGCCGGACGGTCTTCTTATAGAGGGTGTCGATGAGCCGGCCCGCGCCGTAGCTCGGCTCGTACGTGACGCCGAGTTCGTCCGCCTTGGCCCGGAGCTCCTCAACGGACACCTCGAGAGAAAGGTCGATACCGGTCTCCTTCTTGAATTCGGTGAAATAATCAACGCGGGGCCAGGGCTGGCTCCAGTCGAGAGCGGCGCCCCCATAGGTCGTCTTCATCTCCTCGCCCGAGACGGCCCGGACGATGTCCTTGTAGAGGCGCTCGACGAAGGCCATCCCCTGTTCCATGTCGGCATACGCCCAGTAGCACTCCATATGGTCGAACTCCTGGAGATGTTCTCGGTCGATGCCCTCGTTGCGAAAAACGCGCCCGATCTCGAAGACCTTCTCGTACCCGCCCACAAGGAGACGTTTCAAGGCGAGCTCGAGGGAGATACGGAGGTAGAAGTCCTCGTCCAGGGCGTTGTGGTGCGTCACGAAGGGTGCGGCCTCGGCGCCCCCGGGGACGTGCTCCAGGACCGGCGTCTGGACCTCGAGGAAACCTTCGCTCCGGAGCGTCTCGCGGACGGTCCGCCAGAAAACCTCTTTCTTGACGAAGAGGTCGCGCGTGGCGGGATGGAGGAGGAGGTCGAGGTAACGCCTGCGGAGGAGGGCTTCCTCGTCCTTCAGCCCGTAGAAATCCGTGGGCACGGGGAGGAGCGACTTGGCGAGGGGCTTCCACCCGCGCACTTCGAGCGTCTGCTCGCCCTGCTTGGTGATGAAGAGGACGCCCCGTGCCTCGACGAAGTCGCCAATCTCGATGGCGTCGCGGAACGCTTCGAAACGGAGCGTGTCGGGTTCGGCCGCACGGAGGAAGATCTGGATACGGCCGCTCCCGTCTTCGATATGGGCGAAGGCGATCTTGCCCATGGTCCGGAGCGAACGCACCCGGCCCGCGAGTGTGATCTCAGCCCCGGCGGCCGAGAGCTCGTCGAAACGCGCGCAAGCATCGGCCACCGTGTGCGAACGGTCGGTACGCTCGGGATAGGCGGTGCCGAAAGCCTCGGTGAGCAGTTTCAGTTTGGCGTGTTTGGTTTCGAGGATGTCGGAACGCATAGCAAAGACGCGATAACTTCCCTTACTCTAGCCCAATCCCCGCTCTCGGGCAAGGAAAAACCCGCCTCGCGGCGGGTAGAGGAGCAGAGATGGACGGAGGAGGCGCGTCACTCCACGGAGAGGATGACATATCTGACGCCGCCCGAGGGGGTCTCGACGGTCACCTTATCCCCCGCCTGGCGACCGAGGAAGGCCCGACCGAGGGGTGACTCGTTGGAAATCTTGCCGGCAGCCGGATCGGCCTCGTTCGAACCCACGATGACGAACTTCATTTCGCGGCTCCCGGCCTTGACGGTGACGGTCGAACCGATGCGGGCCGTCCCGCCGGTCTTCTCCTCGGCGGCCACCACGCTCGTCTTGATGAGCATCTCGAGCTCGGCCACCCGGGCCTCGTTCTCGTTCTGCTCGCGACGAGCCTCGCTGTACTCGGCGTTCTCTGAAAGATCACCCTGCTCCTTGGCCTCCTTGATGGCCTGGGCGATGGTCTGGCGGACGCGGGTACGCCGGTCCTCGAGCTCCTCCTGGAGTTTCTTTAGGCCTTCCTGGGTGATGATGCGCTGGGTAGTCTGGTTCATGGGAGTGTGCGGAAAAGGATTTTAGAAAAGCCCCGGGATACCCGGGGAGACAGAGACGAGGGTGAGTTGAAAGTGCTTCATATGGTAGCGCGCCCCCCGTTCCGCGTCAAGGCTGGTCGGAGACACTGGTTTCTTGGCTTGTTTCAGCCTTGAAATACCACCGGTAGATGGCCTCGGTCACCGGCACGGCGTTGTATGTCTCGCTCTCCTGGCCCTCCACCAGGACCGCCATGGCGATCACCGGATCGTCGTACGGGGCGAAGGAGACGAACCAGCCGTGGGTGGCCTCGGCCGCGCCGTACTGGGCAGTGCCGGTCTTGCCGGCCACAGCCACGGGCAGCGTCCCGAGGGAGCGGGCCGTCCCCCGCTCTCCAGCCACCGTCTGCCGCATCCCTTCGCGCACCGCCCGGAGCACATCCGGATCAGCCAGGTGTTCGCCGATGGTCTCCGGCGGACGGGTCTCGACGGAACCGTCGGCGCGGCGGATCTGGGTGGCCAGGCGGGGACGGTAGAGCGTGCCGCCATTGGCCACGGCCGCGGTCATATTGGCCAGCTGGAGGGGCGTGGCGAGGATGAAGCCCTGGCCGATGGCCGCGTGGTAGTCGTCACCCACGTACCAGCGTTCGCCGAAGCGCTCTTGTTTCCACCGGGGATCGGGCAGGAAACCGTCCGCCTCCCCGGGCAGGTCGATGCCGGTCAATCGACCGAAACCGAAACGCGTGCCGTATTCCTTGATCTTCTCGATACCAAGGCCCCGTACCCCCGCCCAGCCGCCGCCCACCGCGTAGAAGAAGACGTCACTCGAGACGGCCAGCGCCTCGCGCACGTCGGTGAAGCCGTGGGCTTTCCAGTCGCCGAAAAAGAAGCGTCCCACCTGGATGCCGCCCCGGCTCTCCACCCGGGTGTCCTCGGTGATCGTGCCCTCGGAGAGACCGGCCGCCGCCATCACCGGCTTCCAAGTGGAACCGGGGGGATACTCGCCGGAAAGCGCCCGGTTGAAGAGCGGCTTCCCCGGATCCCCGAGAAGCGCCTGGAACTCATCGCTCTGGATGCCCCGCGAAAAAAGGTTGTTGTCGAAACTGGGATAACTCACCAGGGCCAACACACCGCCGTTCCGGGGATCGATGGCCACCACGGCCCCGGCCTTGAGCTTCTTCTTTTCAAGCTCGTCGGCCAGGGCGTCAAAGGCCCGCTTCTGGAGGCCGGCATCGAGCGCCAGGGTGAGGTCGCTCCCGGGAGTGGGCGGGAGGAGCCCGAGGTCCTTTTTGACGCGGCCGAGGGCATCCACTTCGAGCTTCTGGCCGCCGTGCTCACCGTGGAGGACGCTCTCGTAGCTTTTCTCGAGGCCCTGCTTGCCCACCATATCGGTGAAGAGATAGCCAGGATACCGCTTGAGTTCGTCCGGTTCGAGCTTGCCCTCGTAGCCGATGACATGGGCGAAGATGGCGCTGTCCACGTATTCGCGGCGGGCCGTCTTGACCACCACCATCCCGGGCAGTTCGCGGGCCCGAGCGGCGAAGAGGAGGGCTTCCTCTTGGGTGAGGTCCGGTTTCAGGAGGACCGGTACAGTCGAGTCGGGATCGGCTTCGGCGAGCGAGGCTTCGGGCGCCCGCTCAGTGAAGACGAAGAGGTCGCCGAGACGCCGAAGGACCGCTTGCCGGGCGGCCCCATCCTCCGGCAGGTCGGCCGGCACGGCCACGAGGTCGAGGGTGGGGATGTTTTCCACCAGGGCCTGGCCGGAGCGGTCGTAGATGATGCCGCGGGGCGCTGGCGACACGGCCAGGCGCACGCTCTGGCGGCGGGCGATCTCCTGGTAGGTCTCCCGCTCCATGACCGAGAGGAAGAACGCCCGACCGGCAAAGACAAGGAGGACAAGGATCGCTAGGCCGAGGAGCATTTTGGCCCGCGTCCGCGGCAGGGCACGTTCGAGCTGGGCGGCTTGGCCCTCCGTCACCGTGAGGACGGCGTCGTCGATCTCGTAACCTGGGGCGGGACGGCGCGCATGGAACATAGGCAGTGATTCAGACGTCTGAGATTGAGGGGATTTCTGGCGTGCCGGAGAGGAGTCCGGTCGTCGGCTAGCGCGAGAGGCGGAGTGGCGCGGAGGCTTCCCAGCGCTCCTCGAGCCGGGACCAGACGAGGAAGAGGAGGACGGCCAGGAAGGCGTTGGCGACAAAGAGGAGGAGGCTGTCCCGCCAGCCGGGCAGGCTGGTGAGCCAGTCGGCGAGTGAGAAGCCGCCGGACCAGAGCGCCGCCGCCCCGGCCGACAGGAAGTATTCGACGAACGCCGCGCCGCCGCCAAAGAGGGCGACGACCAAAAGACGCGACAGGCCATGGCCGGCCAGGAAGCGCTTGGAGACGAAGCTGCCCGCGTACGCCGCCACGAGGAGGACGGCGCTCGGCCAGCCCGGCCGGCCAAAGGACAGGGCATCGTAGGCCAAGCCGAGGACGAGGAGCGGGAGGAAGGCGCGCTGGAAGCCGCGCGAGAAGGAAAGGGCGAGGGCCGCGGCGGTGAGGAAGTGGAGGGCCAGCGCCCCCGGGAAGAGGAGGCTCCCCAGGGAGAGCTGGACGAAGAGGAGGAGGGCGAGGGCGAGAGCGCGTTTCGCGGCGGGAGTCATAGGCGCTGGTCGGTGACGATGAAGACCGCCCGCAGGGATTCGGCGCTCACGGCCGGCGTGAGCGTGGCCTGACGGAAGAGCCGGTCCGGAGAATTCCTGATCTCGCGTACCGTGCCGATGAGGAGGCCGGACGGGAAAGCGCCGCCGATGTCCGAGGTGACGACGTCGTCACCCACGTTGAGCTGGTCGGCCTGGAGCACCAGGTCGAGGAGAAGCCCGAGACCGTACTCGCCCCGCACCACCCCCTTGGCCTCGGTGGCCGGATCGAGCGCGTTCACCACGCTCTCGGGATGGGTGAGCAGGACGACCCGGGAGGAAAGGAGGGCGCTCGATTCGACGCGGCCCACCAGCGTCCGGCCCTCGGCCAGCACCGCCTGGCCCGCCTCCACCCCGTGACGGGTACCCTTGTTGACGAGGATCCACTGGCCTCCGCCGTTCTGGTCGCGGCCGATGATGTCCGCGCCCTCGAGCGAGAATTCCTCACGCGGGAGGAGACGGAGCGCCTCGCGCAGGTCCCCGTTCTCCTGCTCCAGGATACGGAGCCGCGCCTCGTCGCCCCGGAGACGGCGGTTCTCGGCCAGGAGCATGGCGTTCTCCTCCTTGAGCCGGCCGATATCCCGGAAGAACGTGGCCGCGCCCCGGATACGGAAGGAAACATAGGCTGTCACTTCATGGAGCGGTCGGGCCACCGTGGCGAAAGCGAACTGGACGGGCCGGAGGAAACCGGGATACCACCAGGCGAGGCCGAGGAGGAGGGCACAAGCGACAAGGGCGGTGAGGAAGCGGGAACGGAACATTATGGAAAATCTTAAATTCTAAATTTTAAATTCCAAAAAAGATCCGGGGTGGTCAGCGGAGCGTTTTCTCCTGGCCACCCTCGATGAGCACCTCGCGCAAGGTCTGCATGTCGTCCAGCACGATACCGGTACCGCGGACCACCGCGGTCAAGGGATCTTCCATGGTGCGTACCGGGATGCCGGTCTGCTTCTCGAGGAGCGTGTCGAGACCGCGGATGAGACTACCGCCGCCGGCCAACACGATCCCCCGCTGCATGATGTCCGAGAGGAGCTCGGGTGGCGTCTCCTCGATGACCGTCTTGACGTTGTTGACGATGATGCGGATGGAACGCGAGAGGGCCTCCCGCACCTGTTCGTCGGTGATGACCACTTCCTTGGGCAGGCCGGAGACCAGGTCGCGTCCCCGGATGGCGGCCGAGAGCGGCTCCGGCTGGCGATAGGCGCTCCCGATGCCGATCTTCACCTCTTCGGCCGTCTTCTCACCGAGGAGGAGGTTGAATTCGTCGCGACAGTAGCGGATGATATCCTCGTTCATCTCGTCCCCGGCCACCCGGAGCGAGCGCGACACCACCACGCCCCCGAGTGAGAGCACGGCGATCTCGGTGGTCCCGCCGCCGATGTCCACCACCATGTTGCCCGACGGGTCAGTGACAGGCAGACGCGCCCCGATGGCGGCGGCCATCGGCTCGTCGATGAGATAAGCCTCGCGCGCGCCGGAAGAAAGCGTGGCCTCGATGACGGCGCGCTTCTCCACCTCGGTGATGCCGCACGGGATGCCGACCAGGACGCGTGGCCGGCGGAAGAACGCGTACTGCCCGCCAGAGACCCTCTGGATGAAGTAGCGGAGCATCTGCTGGGTGATCTCGAAATCGCTCACCACCCCGTCCACCAGGGGCCGGGTGGCCACGATATGGCTCGGGGTCTTGCCCACCATCTTCTTGGCCTCACGCCCGATGGCGAGGAGTTGTCCCGTGCGCTGGTTGACGGCCACCACGGACGGCTCGTTGATGACGATGCCCCGGCCCTTGACGTAGACCAGGGTGTTGGCGGTGCCGAGGTCGATACCGATCTCCTGGCCCCACTGGCCGAAGAGCCGGCTCGAGACGGCCCGGGCAAGGCGCTGGAAAAGGTTTTCCTGGCGGTTGGTCATAAGGATTTTGGGGACGAAAAAAGGGATACTCCTATCCCGTTTTTCGCTAACTATAGCAGTATAGTCCCTTTGGAGGGCGATTTCAAGTAAGGGGACAGACCGCGCCTTTCCCCTTTTATCCGCCGTCAGTACCCTTGGGGTATCGGCGTGGTTGCCGATCCGACCGTGTACGTCCCCCAGACGCGTTTCGAACGCGCCTCAAATTCCGCGCGGGCGGCCGGGAGTTTCGCAAGGAGGATTTCCGGCAGCAATTCCCACACCTGATCAAGTACCTCTGGCGCGATCCCCTGGGTGCTCCAGGCGAATCCTTGGGCGTACAGGGCGGCCGTCGTATCGTCAGTCGGTGCAGGAAACTCCTTGGCCTCCCGCAGGGCAGGAGTGATGTTGGCCTCCTCGAAAGCCAGATGTTCATCGAGGAGGGCTTTCAATTCACCCAACACCACTTCGGCCTTTTCCGGATGAGTGAGGTCGGCGAAAGCCTCGCCGCTTTTTTCGAGCAAAGGATCGATCTTGTGGTGCTGCTCCGTGAGTGTATCGAGGGCAGACGCCAGAGCAGGATGTTGGGCCCTGATGTCCGGGAAAATGTGCGAGTCCTCCATCATGTGATGTCCGTGGAGGGCCTGGCGATAGCTCTTTTCCCACTCGTCCCGCACCGCATCGGCACGCGAGGCGTCACCAGCTTTGATCTCAGCCACAGCGCGGACAAACCGTGCCATATCGCGACGGAACGCATGATGAGCCATGAGAAGCATAGTCGCCATGGAGGCCGTCCCGTCCTCGTTCAGGAGGTTGGGGGGTGGCAGCTTCGTTGTTTCATCCATATGGATGAGGTGGTAAGCGGTGAATTATCTCCGTCGCAAAGACCGCCCTACTCCCCTTTCGTTTTCCCTTTGCGCACCTGGAGGCCCAAGTCGCGCCACTGGTCGGCCGGGACTTCCATGGGCGCGCCCATCATGAGGTCCTTGCCATCGCCTGACTTGGCAAACGCGATCACCTCGCGGATATTGGGCTCGCCGGCGAGCAACATCACCAGCCGGTCGATCCCGGGCGCGAAGCCGCCGTGGGGCGGGGTGCCGTAGCGGAAGGCCTCGAGCATATGGCCGAAGCGTTTCTCCCGTTCCTCGTCGCCGATGCCGAGATGGTCAAAGACTTTCTTTTGCATCTCAGGCTCGTGGATGCGGATGGAACCCGAAGAGATTTCGTAACCGTTCAAGACGAGATCGTACGAGTTGGCGCGGATGGAGAGAAGATCTTCGCCGGCCATGAATTTCTCCACGTCCTCGTCCTTGACCGAACAGAAAGGATGGTGGGCGGCGGAGAGCTTGCCGTGCTCGTCCTTCTCGAACATGGGGAAATCCACCACCCAGGCGAAGGCCAGTTCGTCGGGATCGTCCTTGTTCTCACGCAGGTCGGGCTTGTCGCTCCCGTACCGCTCCATGGCTTCCTGGTAGGTGAGGCGCGGGAACGGCTTGGCCGAGAGGTGTTTGCCAGGGAAGAGGCGTTCCACCAGCTCGATGAACATGGCCTCGGTGTACTGGAGCACGTCCTCCTGCGTGACGAACGACATCTCGTAGTCGAGCTGGGTAAACTCGGGCTGACGATCGCCGCGCAGGTCCTCGTCCCGGAAACAGCGGGCCACTTGGAAATACCGCTCGAGGCCGGCCACCATGAGGAGCTGCTTGAACTGCTGGGGCGACTGCGGCAGAGCGAAGGCCTTGCCCGGCTCCTGGCGAGTCGGGACGAGGTATTCGCGGGCGCCCTCGGGGGTGCCTTTCATCAGGATAGGCGTTTCGATCTCGATGAAATCGTGCCGCCGCATATAGTCCCGGAAAAAAGCGATCACCTGGTCGCGGAGGCGCAGGTTGCGGCGCATGCGTTCCGTCCGGAGATCGAGGTAGCGATACTTGAGCCGAAGAGCCTCGTTGATTTCACGCGTGTCCTCGTTGACCGAAAATGGGAGCATCTCCGGGGCGCGGGAGACGATACGGAGGCCGGTCACCTCGATTTCCACCGAACCGGTGGCCAGCTCCTGGTTCTGGGAGCCGCCGGGACGCTGCTTGACCTTGCCCTCCACCTCCACCACGTATTCGTTGCGCACCTCGCGGGCCGCCGCGTAGGCCTCGGCGTAGTCCGGCACCACGATCATCTGGACCAGGCCCGAGCGGTCACGGAGATCGATGAAGACAAGCTTGCCGTGGTCGCGGCGGATGTGCACCCAACCGTAGAGGGTGACGCTCTCCCCCACTTTCGAAGGGGTCTCGCTGATGAGGGTTCTCACGGATTGCATAGAGGGAGGAATATCCAAGAAGAAAACGAACTACGAATGACCAACCGGCGATCAGCCTGGTTTTCCTCCGTAATTCGTTGTGCGCCGAGCGGCGTCATGCGCTCGCGCCCCCCAGGACCTCGTTCACATTGCGCACCAGGTCGGTGGGAGTGAGCTCGGTCTTCAGGAAGGAGCGCGTGGCTCCCTCGCTCGCCATGCGGCGGAGCTCCGCCTCGTCGAGGGAAGCCGAGAAGAGGAAGATGGGCACCTGCCGGGTGGCCTCGTTCTCGCGGAGTTTCTGGATGACGTCGCGGCCGTCCAGCTGCTTGACGATGCCATCGGTGACGATCAGGTCGAACGGCTCCGCGAGGGCCTTCTGGAGGCCGGTCTCGCCGGATTCGGTGTAGGTGACGCGGTAGCCTTCCTCCTCGAGGCGCTTGCCGAACATCTCCATGAAGACCTTCTCGTCCTCGATAAAAAGGATGGATTTACCCGAGCCGGCAGACGCCGGGGCGGGCGCCGGGGCGGCGCCGCTGTGCTTGTCCTGCTCGGCGAACTGCTGGATGAGGCGGGTCACCTCCTCGATGAGTTTGGTGGGGGTGAAGTCGGCCTTGGGGATGAAGCCGTTGGCCCCGAGGGCGAGCGCTTTTTCGCGGTCGCTCTTCTCGTTCAGATTGCTGAAGATGACGATCTTCATGTCCTTCGGGTAGGCCTCGCCGGTACGGAGCTCGCGGAGGATCTCCATCCCGTCCATCTCGGGCAGGATGAGGTCGAGGAGCACCAGGTCGAAACGGTCGGCCTTGGCCTTCTCGAGCACCTGCTTGCCCGTGGTGGCCGGCACGACCTCGAAGCCGCTCGTCTGGAACTTCTTCTGGTAGATCTCGGAGATCATCGGGTCGTCCTCGACCAAGAGGATCTTGGGCATAGGGAGAGGAAAAAAGAGGGGATTTCGGTTACCCGCATCCTAGCGCAAAAGGAGGGGGCTTACAAGCTGATTGATAGAGGGACGGGCGGTCCCAAAAAGAGCCCTCCCCTATCCCGCCCGCTTGAGTTCGATGATGAAGGTCGAGCCCTGGTTCTCGCCCGGGGATTCCACCCAGATCGAGCCGCCCATGGCCTCGATGATCTGCTTGCCCACGTAGAGGCCGAGGCCCGTGCCGCTGGCCCGCAGGCGGGCGGTGTCCTTGCCGCGGGAGAATTTGTTGAAGAGGTAGGGTATCTCCTCCTTGGGGACGCCGATGCCGGTGTCCTTGACCAGGATGCGGACGCCCGCGCCGGTCGGGGCGGGTCCGGCCGTGACGGTCACCCCGCCCTGGTTGGTGTACTTCATGGCGTTGTCGATCAGGTTGGACACCACCTCGCGCAGCTTGTCGGGATCGGCCGAGACCGCGGGGAGGGCCTGGGGCGGCAGGTCGACGGCGAGGGTGAGGTGCTTGTCCTTGGCGATGAGTTGGAAGCCGGGCTCCAGGTCGCGGAGGAAGGGCTCGAGCTTGACGGGGGCGATCTTGAACTGCATCTTGCCGCTCTCGATGCGTGAGATGTTCAGCATATCCTCCACCAGACGGATGAGACGTTCGGTGGAGATGAAGATCTTCTTGAAGACGTCCTCCTGGGCGTTCTCGAGCCGGCCGTAGGAGCCCTCGAGGATAAGCGACACGAAGCCCTTGACCGCGGTAAGCGGGGTGCGTAGCTGGTGGGAGGCGATGGAGATGAACTCCGACTTGGAGTCGTCCAGCTTGCGCAGCTCCTCGTTGGCGGTGAAGAGCTTGTTGGCGAAGTCCTGGATCTGCTCCTGCTGCTGGTTCTCCTGTTTCAGGATGCGGACGAGGAGCAGTCCCACGAAGGCCACGAAGAGGATGGTGGCCCCGATGAGCACCAGGCCCGTGACCGAGGTGATGAAGAAAAACTGGGCCGCCACGAAAAGGATGAGGAGGAGGATGAGGAATTGGGCCCCGAGGAGCTGGGGGTTGAGCCGGGTGTACTGGATGACAGCGTAGGTGAGGATGGCGAAGAACACCGGCAGGGCGAAGAAGACGTACTGGGCCAGCTCCCAGTTGTAGGAGAGGGTGCCGAAAAGGTTGCTGGCCACGAAGGTGGAGAGGAAGGAGAAGACGCCGAAGGAGACGTAGAGGATCTGGGCCTTCTGGTTGCGCTCCGCCCGACGGTAGGCCCAGAAGCCCATGGTGGCCACCACCCCGATGTAGAAGAACTCGATCAGGTAGTAGAACTGGAAGAGGCCTCCTTCGCGGGCCTCGCGGTCACAGTTGGAGAGGTCGAAATGCGACAAGGCAAAGGGCGTGTGGACGAAGAAGAGGCCGAGGAGGAGCGGCGAGAAGAAGGAAACCTGGTAGAAGAGCGGCATGTCCCGCTGGAAGATGAAGACGTAGAGGAAGTAGATGGACAGGGCGTAGAAGAAGACCTCGGGATAGACGATGAGCGACCAGAGGGTCATGATCAGGGCGTCGCTCTCGGTAGCCCAGAGCACCATGTCGATGAGGAACCACAGGCAGGCGAAGAGGGTGATGAGGAGGAGGAGCCGGTTCAGCTGGGCCCGCGGGTTGGCCATGAACGCGTACACGCCCAACACCAGCACCCCGACGAAGGGCACGATGTGCGAGTAGTACACGAGGTCACTCCCCACGTTGTTGGAGAAGACGTTGAGGAAGGCGTAGTCCCAGTTGCAGACGAGCATAGGTCTGAATTATTCGCTGGTCACCAGTTCGAGGACGAAGACGCTCCCCGTCCCCACGCCCTTGCTCTCGGCGTAGATCCGGCCTCCCATGGCCTCCATCATCTGCTTGCCCACGTAGAGGCCGAGGCCCGTGCCGGAGGCGTGCAGGCGGTTGATGTCTTTGCCGCGGGAGAACTTGTTGAAGAGGTACGGGAGCTCGTCGGCCGGAATGCCGATGCCGGTGTCGGCCACCGAGACGCGCACCACCCGGCCGAAACTGGCCACCTGGGCCTCGAGGAGGATCTCGCCCTCATTGGTGTACTTCATGGCGTTGTCGAGGAGGTTGGAGACCACCTCGCGCAACTTCTCGAGGTCGGCCATGACGAGCGGCAGGTCCTTGGTGGGAAGCTTGATCTCGAACTTGACGCCCTTGTTCTTGGCGATGATGAGGAACGAGCTGTAGACATCGCGCAGCATCTCGCCGATCTGGACGGGGGCGATCTTGAACTCCATCCGTCCGCTCTCGAGACGGGAGACGTTCAGCATGTCCTGGACGAGACGGATGAGCCGCTCGTTGGAGACGTAGATCTTGTTCAGCACGTCCTGGAGGGTAGCGTCGGTCTTGCCGTAGGAGCCCTCGAGGAGGAGCGAGACGAAGCCCTTGATGGCGGTGAGCGGGGTGCGCAGCTGGTGGGAGGCGATGGAGATGAACTCGGACTTGGCGTTGTCGAGCTGGCGGAGCTTGTCGTTGGCCTCGGCCAGACGGCCGGTCATGGTCTCGAGCTCGTGGCTCCGGTTGCGGGTGCGGATGATGGAGCGGGTGAGGATGTAGCCGATGATAGCCACGAAGACCACCGTCACCGAGGTGAGCACCAGGCCGTACCAGTTCTGGGCGAAGAAGTACTGCGACAGGGCCAGGAAGGTGAGAGCCACGATGAGTACCTGGGCACCGAAGACGCGGATATCGAAAGCCTTGTACTTGACGATGACGTAGGTGAGGAGCGCTACGAAGATCGGCGCCCCGAACAACCCGTACTGCCCGATAGTCCAGTCTTCCGAGAAGCTTCCTACTATATTCCCTAGTGAGAAAGAAACAAGGAAAAAGACCACCCCTAAGGTAATGAGGGATAACTGCTTCCTTTTCTCGGGCTCCACCAACTTTCTACTGAAGACAGCGAGGAGGATTATGGCGAGAATGAAGAGAACCTCGATCCAATACAGATAGTTCGTAATCACAACCCCCTCGATAGCTTCACGGTCACAATTCGTGAAGTCGAAAGAATCGAGGGTATAGCCTGTATGCGTAAAAAGTACCAGTGGGATAAAGGCACAGGCGAGCAGCAGGGTTATATAGATACTGACATTCTTTTCGAACACGAAGACATACACAAGGTAAAAACCAAGCACGTATACCAAAAGCTCCGGGTACGGGAGAATGGACCAGAGGAACATGATCAGGTCTGGTTTTTCGCTTGCCCATAGCACCAGATCGATGAGAATCCAAAAGACAAAGGCTAACGATAGAAAGAAAACCGTCCTGTTGATGAGGCCTTTCTTATCGCTAAAAAATATGAACAAACCTATCAAAAAAACCGCAAGTAGTGGTACAAAGTGCGAATAATAAATCAGGTCGTCAAAAACGTTTTCCGAGAGGATATTCAGGAAAGCTGTATCCCATCCACAAACGAGCATAATTTGTTTTGTTTCAGCAAACTAAGGGGCTTTCAGCCCCTTTTTTCATTATACCCCCAATATGCTTTCTGGAAATAGTGAGGTATGTAGGGCAGGTAGCTACGGAAAATAGTTTCCGGGAGATGCTGTATCCCAAGTATGGTACCCCGGCAATTTTCAGCCGGGCAGTTGCATTGCATCCTCCAGTCACTGTCTTCGGATATTGAATAGTCAAAGGTCAACTCTTCCCCTTTTTTGATGTCCCGTAGAGCCACGAAGGTCACCCGTCCCCTCATCCCGATATTCGGATTGCAGGAGTGATTGATATAGTTGACAACCGAATAGCGGGACGGGTTGATCCAGATACTCTTGCCCACCCCTACGGCATTGGGAAAAAGCTTATAATCAAGCGGGCCTCGGTCAATCACCTCCCCTTTCAATATGAACACCCGCTGGCCTTTCTTGATATCCACATTGGTGTACAGGCCGTACCCGTGAATCGGGGATTTTCGGGTATACAGCCCGGCCAGCATCCGGAAAGAGCCCTTGCCATTGGTATTGACCCGGGCAAAGCCGTTCCTCTCAGCTACGGACAGCCCGTCGTTTTCGATGTAACTCTCGAATGCCATATCCCTGAAATCCTCAAAACTTAGCCCCCTCAACAAATAATACCCTATGAAAAACCCGCTAGCCACCTGAAGAGCAACTAGCGGGCAATACCCCTATTTTACCACATTCTAGACCCGGATGAGCCCCCGAAGCCCCGGATAGAGCTTGGTCTGGCCAGGCGCGAGACTCTGGTCAGGCCGGAGGAGAAGGACCACCGCAATCGGCCCATCAATGATAAAGAGGGCAACAAGAGCGTACATCCAAGCATCAAAGGTCTGGTGATCCGAAACAATGACAGCCACCAGTCCAAGGATGTAACCGATCAGGGTGAAAAACCACGGACCCCTTCCCTCATGCTCAGGCTCTTTCCAGGCCTTTTTGAGAGTCGGTATTGCTCCATAACAACAAATGAGCAACTCCGCAGCCAACACAACTGTGATCGAGTCCTTACCCACACCAGCAAGCCAGGCGATAAACCAGGCCATCAGGGTAAGTCCAGTCAGTTTGATACAGATAAGATCCGTCTCCTCTGCTGGTCCACCCTCACCGTACCAGTACGAAAGGACTGCCACGAGCGTTACCTCGACGAACATCGCATAGGCAATCCACTCAATCTCGCCGGGTTCGGTGAGTCCGAAACACAACGCGATGATCCCATCAATGACCGCCCAGATGGTCCAGCTGGTACGGTTCGGGACAACTCGTTTGACATTGGGGTTCTTGGAAACAATCCTGTGGATGTACCAAGCGCCTCCAATCAGAATGCTGATCCCGCCCAAAGGGCCGGGACGCATGTACTCTATCAAAAAATCCAGCACGGTACACCTCCGTCGTGGAAAACAGGGTTTGAAAGGAACTGCTCTAGTACTCAATTCTAGACACCTCTTGGAATCCAGAATTCAACACTATAGCACAATAGGATGGATATGTCAATATTTGGCCTCTTTCAGCCAAAAATTGACCCTCCCATCCCCTTCCTCGATCCCATTATACCACGCCAAAAAACAAAAAGCCCCCTTAGGGGCTTGCTCACAACTGGGAATCAGGTAGCTGGAGCTTCAGCCGCGGGAACAACTGGGGAAGGTACGCCGTCCTCGGCAGCCGGAACGGTCGCCGGTATCCCTTCGGTCTCCTCTTCCGAGGTGGCGTCCTCTTCAGCCGCTTCCTCCCCTGCCGCGCCTTCCTCTTCGGTCATCTCCTCCTCGGGGACATAGGTCGCCGGGTCGTTGCAGGTATAGGTCTCGTCCGGATCGTCCTCCGTACAGAGTTCCTCGGTACAGTCCTCCTCACCCTCCTCGCAGCGGAGGGGCAGACACTCGTCCGAACCGAGCGGACAGTCGGGGAAATTGTAGGCCTTCTTGTAGAGGAGTTTGTAGTAGACGGTCTCGCCACCCTCCTCGGTCAGGCAGACTTGGAGCTCAGGATCGCAGGTGGTGACGAAACAGCGCTCCGTGGCCGGATCACACGCTCCCTGGGCCAAGACGATGTAGTCGCGCTTGACCATATAGCGATCATAGGTGAGCCAGGTCGAGACGCCGATGGCGACCACGAGGACGCCGAACAACAGTTTCGATTTCCAATCGTGCATAGGGGTTTGTTTTGCTACCGGTAGTATACCACGCTTCCCGGACCAAAAAGAACCCCCGCGGCATGGCCGTGGGGGAGGGTACGGGAAAGGCGTCGTCAGAGCGGGTGGTAGGTGTCGCCGAGCGCGGGGACGCCCGGCAGCGGCAAGAGCGCCCCGAGGCGCCGTTCGACCAGTTCGGAGTGGAGATAACTCGGCATAGTGACGCCACCGATGGTGGTCTCGTCGGTGTCGAAAACGCCGTCGGGCTGGGCGCGTTCCATCCGGAGCATCAGGCACTGGCACCGCCTCGCGAATTTCCCCGCCGTTCTCGGGTCGCTGTCCTGCCAGTAGACGGCTAGGGCGTAAGCGATCTCCGCGGCCTTGAAATGCCGTTCCGGGTCGGACGAACGCCGGTCGGACGTGTAGCGCTCGGCCAGCTCGCCTGGAGTCAGGCCCGCGAGTGAAAGGGCTTCGGTATCAAGCTGGCCCATAGGGCACCTCCCGCGTGGCGGACGTGGGACAAAGGTACGCGTATCGCATCAGGGTTCCTCCCGTTCGGATGTGGTGGTTTGGATGGAAAGGACTGGCAGGGGTGTCTGCTCTCAAGGAAAGCCTCCCTAGCATTGAAAACGATACAACAAAACCGTGGATCTGGCAACCCCATCATTGAAGGCCCGGCGTTTACAGGGAGAGAGCCAGCAGGAGCACGTCGTATTTCCGACGCCCTTTCTTGAAGGCGCCCCGGAAGCGTCCAGCATGCTCGAAGCCAAAAGCCCGATAGAGACGGAGGGCCGGGCGGTTGCCGGCCACCACCTCGAGGGTGATGAGGGTGCGGCGGCGGCGTTTCAAGTGTTCGATGGCGCGGGCCAGGAGAGCCGAGCCGTACCCCATCCCCTGCCATTCCGGCGCCACGGCCAGGTATTGGACACGGGCCACGTGGCGGCTCTCGGCCACTCTCGGAAAAAAAATAATGGCGCAGCCGGCGATCCGCCCCTCCGTCTCAAGGACAAGGAGGCGGCGTACGGGACTCTGGACGAGGCGGCGGAACTCCCCGGCCGAACCGGATTCCGAGAACAGGAAGCGGGCCACCCGCCGGACGCGACGATCGAACGTGAGGAAAGCTCGCTCATCGGCGGGAGTGGCCAGGCGGATGCGCATATACGCCCATCCTACCATGGAATGGCAAACCCCTCCCGGGGGCGGGAGGGGTGCTTGGAACCCGTATCGGTCAAAGGAGGGTCCGCCTAGCTCTGGAAGAGGCGGAAGACCCAACCAAAGATCCCGGGCACGTCCTCTTTGGAGAGGATAAACTGCTCGAGCTTCAGGTTCTCCTGGTCGAGCGAGGCGATGTGCTCGGTCACCTTCGTTTTCAGCTCCTCGTCCTCCATTTCCTGGGCGATGAGCTGGAGGGCCGCGATGGTGACGCGGTTCTTCTCGAGCCGCTCCTGGAGGCCGCGGAGGCCGTTGTAGTCCGGCCCGACGAGGAATTCCGCCAGGTCGCTCCGGTCGGTCACTTCGTCGATGAGCTCGTTCTCTTCCTCGGCCGCTTGCTTGCGCTTTTCGGCCAGCTTCTTCAGGGTCTCACCAGTGGTGCCACCATAGATCTCAGCCAGCTCGATCAGGTTCTCGGTCTCGTCGTCCACATCGTCTTCATGGTCTTTGGCGAAATCGTCGTCCTCAGCGCCTAGGGCGAAAAGGGCCGCTTCCACCTGGTCCTTGACGCGCTTGACGGCGCGTTCGGTCGTCTCGGCCAGGGCGCTCGCCTGCGCAAACTGCCCGCCGTTGATGAGACTCTGGATATCGGCCACCTTGGCCTTCAGGGATTCGAGGGCGGACTCGAAATTCCCGGCGTCGCCTCCGGCCGCCTTGAGGGCGGCAATCTTACGCTCGGTCTGCGAGATGCGTTTGGTCACATCCTCCAGGTCGTCGACCGAATCCTCGTTGGACTTCAGGTCCTCTTCTTTGGCCTGGTGGGCGAGCTTCTTGATCTCGCGGGCCAGGGCCTCGGGATCGGTCACCGACGGGTCGCCCGACTGGAGAAGCGCGAGCTTCTCCTTGGCCGCGGCCAAAGCGGCGCTGGCCGCCTCGACGCTCTTGCCCTCGGCGATGGACTCGTTGATCTTCTTCTCGGCCTCGGCGATGCGCTTCAGGGCCTCTTCGACAGGCGTGCGCTTGCCGCTGTGGTCGTCATCCTCGGTTTCGTCTTCGACTTCGTTCTCGTCTTCGAGCTCATCCTCGAGATCGTCGTCATCAGAGCTACCGGAACCACTATTGCTCTTCTTGGCAGCTTCACGGGCGCGCTCGGCCTCCTTCTTGGCGGCTTCGCGGGCCTTCTCGGCCTCCTTCTTGGCCTGCTCCTCTGCCTTGTCGTCGTCCTCGTCATCCTTGTCCTCATCCTCGTCCTTATCCTCGTCTTCATCCTCGTCCTTATCCTCATCTTCGTCCTCGTCCTCGTCTTCCTCGTCATCGTCGCCGAGGACGGAGGGCATGGAGTAGCCCCTCACCGCCGTGGTGTTGACGTACGAGAGTGAAAACGAAAAAGCTCCTACGATGAATAGGAGAAGCAAAAGCCGTGACATCGGCACGGATGGTTTCGCCATAGTGTTTGTGTTACCGGATTACGCCCCAGATGGATATCGAGAGAGGCGGTATCCTGCGGGATGGATACAGTATAGCACGTCACGGCCGAGGATGGGTAGCCGCCTCCGTCAAGACGGTGAGCGTCTCCCGGGCGGCCGTCTCCCAGTCGAAGCCCCGGGCGCGCTCGCTCCCCGTACGCTTCAAGCGTTCGCGGAGGCTCTGGTCGGTGAGCACGGCCCGCATGGCCTGGTAGAGTTCCTCGGGTTGCCATGGGTCGACGAGGAGGGCTCCCTCGCCGAGCGTCTCAGGGAAAGCACTCGTCTCCGAGGCGATGACCGGCGTCCCGGCGGCCGCGGCTTCGAGGGGCGGGAAGCCGAAGCCCTCGTAGAAGGATGGGTAGACGAAGAGGGTGGCCAGGTTGTAGAGGGCCGCCTTGTCGTCCTCTTCGACGAAGCCGATATGGAGGATCTTGTCCCGGACAGGCGAGGCCAGGACGGCGGCCATGGTCTCCTCCGCCCGCCAGCCGTCCGAACCCGCGATGACGAGGGCGTACTTGCGCGTCTCGTCGGTCCCCTCGGCGTGGAGCTTCTCGAAAGCCCGGATGAGGGCAGCCAGGTTCTTCCTCGGCTCAAGCGTGCCCAGGTGGAGGATGAAGCGGTACGGGAGGCCGTACTTCTCCTTGACGGCCAGGAGCTCGGGACGGTTGCGGTCGATAGGACGGAAACGTTTGTCGAGCCCGCTCGGGACGACGGCGATGCGCTCCTCCGCGAGACCGTAGAAATGCCGGAGGTCCCCCGCCGTCGAACGTGAGACGGCGATCACCCGCGCCGCCCGCCGCGTGAGTCCCGGGAAATTGACGAGGAAGTGCCAGAGTCGGCGGCGCCACGAGAAGGTCTCGGGATAGAGTTCGAAGGAAAGGTCGTGGGCCGTCACCACCAGAGGCGTCCCGCGTGACACCGCCACGAAGTTCAGGTTGGGTATGAAGACCACGTCGGCGCCACCCACCAGCCGGTCGAGGCGCGGCCGGCGCAGGTACCAGAGGGAGAGGTTCAGGAGCTTGTTGGGCCAGCGGAAACGCATGAGGCGGACGTTGGCGTAACGCGAAAGCCACGAGAAGTCGGCAGGGATGTCTCCCCAGGCGTTGGTGAAGAGGAGGTAGGTGTTCTCCCGGTCGATGGCCAGGAGGTGACGGAGGAGTTCCCGGACGTACTCCTCGACGCCGGTGTGGCGGCCGTCATTCAAACAGCGGATGTCGATCAGGATGCGCATAGCGGTCGTGACAGTCGTAAGCGGCCCTCCGGAAACAATGACCAGGGTCAAATTGTAAATTTATTTTGGAATTTGAAATTTTCGGTTTTGAAATTATTGGACGGGTTCCCGCCAGTAGTGCCGGACGAGGACCGTCCATACGCCGACGAAGAGGCCGATGAGGAGGGAGATGAGAAGAGCAAAGGAGAGCGGGGTACGGCCGTCCGTCACCACCGGTTCCCCGCCCGTGACGGCGAACCAGGTCTCGTCCTTCCCTCCCTGGTTGAGAGCCGCCGTCTCGCGCTCGAGCACGGTCACCATCCCCTCCGCCAGGCGGAGGGCGGCCGGACGGGCGGTGGTGCGGTAGCGCACTCGGACGGCCTGGGAGGAGAGGCGTTCGGCCACGAAGACGCCCCGCATGAGGAAGGGGCGGGCGCTCTCCTGGGACACCTCGGCCTCGGCGAAGATATCCTCCACCACGCGCGGGGCCGAGAGCCAGCGCACCAGGGTGTCGGCGAAGCGTTCGTCGGCCTGGAGGCGGTAGAAACCGTCGTACTTGTAGGCGGCGGTCGTCTGCGAACCAGTCCGGGCCACGTTCAGGAGGAGATCGGCGTCATAGGTGACCGGCTGGAGGCGCTGCCACACGAAACCGACGAGGAGGCAGGCCAGGACGGCGATGAAAAAGGCTCGGGCGTCGCGACGGAAGAGGAGAACGAGTTCACGGAATTCCATAGGGGGACGGTTTGTTGGTGGACGAGTTCACGGGTTGGCGGGTTCAAATGTACCCTTTTGTTCCGATTCGACCGAACCCGTGAACACGTCAACCCGTAACGGGTTTCGCATAATCAATGGCTGGGTAGCCGAGCGGCGGACAAGATGTTCGGCGTAGGCGGTCTCGACCGCTTCCCGGATGCGCGCCTTGAACAGGGCGGTGTCGAAGCGGAGCGAACGCTCGCGGATGGAGGCGGGATCGAAAGCTTCCGGATCGAAATCCCGGACCGCCCTCTCGATGGCCTCTCCGGTCTGGCGGTCGAAGAAGACGCCGGTTCGGCCCTCTTCGAGATGCTCCACGATGTCCCCTCCCCGGTAGGCGATGAGGGGTCGGCCGCTGGCCATGGCCTCCACCGCCACTATACCGAAGTCCTCCTCCTGGGGGAAGATGAAGGCCTTGGCCCGGGCGTAGTAGCCCGGGAGATCGGCATCCTCCACTCGGCCGAGGAATTCCACGGTCGGGCCGGCCAACGCCCTGAGCCGCGCCTCCTCGGGGCCGCGGCCGATGATCTTGAGCGGCAGCTTGAGGCGGTTGAAAGCCTCGATGGCGATGTCGTGGCGCTTGTAGGCGATGAGGCGACCCACCATGAGGTAGTAGTCCCCCCGCTCCTCGCGGGGCGCGATGAAGAAACGGCCCGTGTCCACGGGCGGATGGATGACGGCCGCTTCGCGGCGATAGTATTTCTGGATGCGCCGGGCCACGAAATTGGAGTTGGCGATGAGGCGGTCGGGCCGGCTGGCGCTCGCCCGGTCCCAGAGGCGCAAGGGGTTGACCGAGAACGGCACCAGCCGCTTCACCCAGGCCGGGAAGCCGAAGTCCTGGGCGTATTTCTGGCAGTCGTCCCAGGCATAGCGCATGGGCGTGTGCATATAGCAGAGGTGGAGCGTCCCGGGACCGGTGATGAGGCCCTTGGCATAGCTCGACGAATCGGAGAGTACCACGTCGAACGAGGAAAAATCGAACTCCTCCACGGCCAGCGGCATGAGGAGCGGGAAGAGACGATGGTTGCGTCGCACCCAGGGGTAGGCCTGGAGGAAGGAAGTGCGGATGTCGCGGTCGGCGAACGCCCCGCGCATGGCCTCCTGGTCGTAGATCAGGGTGTAGATGGGCGCCTCAGGGAACATCTCGGTGAAAGCCTGGAGGACGCGTTCGGCACCGCCGTGCTGGACCAAGTAGTCGTGGGCGAGGGCAATCTTCATAAGAGCCGGTTGAAATCCGATTACCTCCATGGCACACGCCGGATCGCGAACGGAAACCAATACGCGACAGCCTCTCAGTTTTTTTCAATCAATCACCAGTCCGACGATCCACTGGAAGACCGAGAGGACGAGGGCGCCCCAGAAGGCGGCCATGAAACCGGCCACCGCGAATCCCGGGACGATGGAGGCCGAGAGCCAGAAGAGGAAGGCGTTGATGACGAAGGTGAAGAGGCCGAGCGTCAGGATGTTGACCGGCAGTGTCAGGATGATCAAAAGCGGCTTGACCACGGCGGTGAGGAGTCCCCAGACGAGAGCCACGAGGAGCGCCGTCACAAAGCCGCGCAAGTGGATACCCGAGACGAGGTTGGCCACGGCCACAAAGAGAAGCGCGTGGATGGCCCATTTGGCGAGGAGGGTCATAGGGTTCTAGGAGCGAGTAGGCTGGCAGACCGGGGCGATCGTACAGCCCCGGGCGTTGCAGAGGGCCCCTTTGGGACCGCTGCACTCGGGGTAGGCGGCGCATTCGATGACAAAATCCCAGGCATCGGTGTCGCCCCCCTTCACCACGAAGCGTACCCCTTCGCCCCCGCACATGTCGAGGACAGGCCAGGTCTCCTCACCCCGGTCGCAGAGGGGCGCGCCACCCGTCCCGGAAACCACCTGGCCGCCGGCGAGCCGGCAGGCGAGGCCGATGCGCGAGGCCGTAGTGGCGAGAGCCAGGTTGATGTCGGTGAGGGCGGTCTGGCGCCGGTCGGTGGCGTCCGCCTCGGGCGTCTCGTCCGCCTCGTCCGCCGGACGCTCTTCGGCCACGGCCAGCGTCGGCGTCTCTTCTGTCTCGGACGGGCCGCCGATGAGGAGCATCACTGCGCCGACGACGGCCACGATCACTCCCCCGACGAGGAGGATGAGAGCCTTGGTGTTCTGGAACATAGGGTTTCCGGTTTGGGTGTTAAAAATGTTTCCGGGATCAGAGGTTACGGCGGCGACGGAGGACGACGCCCAGCGTCTTCAGGCACAAGATGAAGTCGAGTTTGAGCGACCAGTGCTCGATGTAGAAGACGTCCAGACGGTATTCGTCCTCGAAGGACAGGTCTGACCGGCCGGCCACCTGGGCCATGCCGGTGATCCCGGGCTTGATGGTAAGGAGGCGGCGGTGGTATTCCTCGTACTTCTCCACCTCGCGCTTCTGGTGCGGCCGCGGGCCGACCAGACTCATGTTGCCGATGAGGACGTTCCAGAACTGGGGCAGCTCGTCGAGCGAGTAACGCTCGAGGAAGGCGCCTACGACCATCTTACGCGGGTCGTCCTTGATCTTGTAGAGGACATCGTCGCGGACGTTCTTCTCCGCGATGAGTTTCTGCTCGAACTCCAGGGCCTCCTTCCATTTCGGATTGTCCTTGGTGATGCAGTACTCCCACTTCATATAGCGGAACTTGTAGACGAAGAACGGCTCGCCGTTCTCACCGATGCGCTCATTCTTGTAGATGGCCGGCCCATCCTTGTCCTCGAGCTTGATGAGGAGGGCGAAGAGGAGAAGGAAAGGCGAGAGGAGGACGAGCATCACGGACGAGACGAGGATATCCATCGAGCGCTTGAGGATCTTGCCCCAGCCGTCGAGCGGGGTGTGCTCGATCTCGATCATCGGCTCACCGCCAAAGAGGCGCATCGAAAGACGCGAGGTCTGGAGGGTGGTGGGCAGGTACTTGTAGGTGATGTTGTGGATCTGGCAGTAGTCGAGGAGCTTGGCCTGCTCGTCGTCGGTGATGGTGGGGTCGCAGACGATCACTTCGTCCACGCCCTTGTTCTTGCGGATCTGCTTGATCTCGGTGAGGCTCGGGTTCGGCAGCTTGGCCACCACCTTGTAGCCAAGCGAGGGGTTGTGGCGGATGGTCTTCTTCAGGTAGTCGGCCTTGCCGTTGCCGCCGATGAGCACCACCCGATAGACCCCCATGCCACGGTGGACAAGGAGCCATTTCTGGACGGCCTGGAGGAGGGTGCGCGCTAGCGTCACATAGAGCACCACGAAACCCCAGCCGGCCACGATGATGAAACGTGAGGCGAACCACTCGCGTTTCAGGAAGATGGCGATGATGACGATCACCAGGACGAGGGAAGTGGCCTTGAAGACCCGCACCGCCTCGCGGCTGAAGCGGTCGGTCACCCGGACGGAATAGAGACCCTCCAGGGCGTAGACGAGAAGGAAGAGCGGGGCCACCATGAGGGTCACCCGGAGGTAGTCGTCGAAAGCCACGTTGTAGAGCGTCGTCCGGTAGGCCACGATCTCGGGGATGTTCCGGACGGCGTAGGCCGACAGCGAAGCCAGCACCACCATGAGGAAGTCAAGCGGCACGAGGACGGCGCTGAAAGCCAGTTCCGAGCGTTTCATGGGAGTAATTGTAACACGGGAGGACGGACGCGGACGGAGCCGCCCCGGTGGGGAGCGGCTCCGGCGTCGGTCTTGAACGCACGGTTTATGGAAACGGGCCTGTAAGCCGGATTCTGTCCCCCGCCGCCGTTGCCGGCACACGGGGCGACCGCCATTTCTCTGGGCCCGGCGTCGCCGTCGGGCTCAAGCGGTTCTTCCGCCATCCATGGGGTGGCGGACGCGACCTTGCACCCGGGTAAGGATTTGGCCGTTTCACCCCCGACGTCACCGTCGGGACTCATCCCACTGTGAAGCGGGATGGCCGGCCCTTTCGGGCCAAGCCGTCTCTGTTCGCACCTCTCGCTCTCCCCCGCCCGAAGACGGGAGGTCGCGTGACAGGGATTACCTGCTACCTGGAACCGGCGCTCGCGCGCCGGCTAGGTGTCCGGACTTTCCTCCCTCCGCCGGAAGCGGAGAGCGGCGGTCCGGCCTGCCTCCATAAACCGTGTTTTCAAGGAAACTGTCTGTTCTAGGCTGCACTACCATAACACGGAAAACCGCTCCTGGCAAGGGTCCGGTCAGCGCCGGACGGTGGCGCCGGTTTTCTCCTCCACGGCCCGGATGAGGGCGGAGAGGGCCTGATCGGCCTCCTCACCGGTAAGCGTCCGATCGGGAGCGCCAAGCGAGAGATGGAAGGCCAGGCTCCGCTTACCACCTTCCCGGTACTCGTCGAAGGCTTCGACCGAACGGAGGAGTCCCCCGCCCGCGGCCCGGAGGGCGGCCGTCACGGCGGCGACCGTCACGCGCTCGGACACGAAGAAGGCCGCGTCCCGAAGGACCGCCGGATGGCGTGGAGCAGGAATGAACGCGGGAC
>CAYNEL010000009.1:0-28603 GCA_964396225.1 uncultured Bdellovibrionales bacterium
ATGCGCATCCCGATCTTGACGTGGGTGCCCTCGATCTCGTGGTCCACCGCCTTGACGATGTCGTGGAGGAGGGCTCCCTTCTTGGCCACCATGACGTTGGCCCCGAGCTCGGCGGCCAGCGCCCCGGCCACGAACGCCATCTCGATCGAGTGGAGGAGGACGTTCTGCTTGTAGCTGTAGCGGTACTTGAGTCGGCCGAGGATATAGAGGAGCTTGGGATGGAGACCGGGGATGCCGCACTCGTAGGCAGCCGCCTCGCCCGCTTCCTTGATCTTCTGGTCCACTTCCTTCTTAGCTTCCTCGACGGCTTCCTCGATGCGGGCCGGGTGGATACGACCGTCCTTGATGAGGGCCTCGAGCGCCAAACGGGCCACTTCGCGGCGCACCGGATCGAAACCGGAGATGAGCACCGTCTCGGGCGTGTCGTCCACGATGAGCTCGACCCCGGTCAGACGCTCGAGCGAGCGGATGTTGCGGCCCTCCTTGCCGATGATCTTACCCTTCACCTCGTCCGACGGGAGCTGGACGGTGGTGGTGGTGAACTCGGAGATATGGGAACGTGAATAGCGCTGGACGGCTTGGGCCATGAGGGAGAGGGCCTTCTGCTCGATCTGGTCCTGGGACTCGTGCTCCAGCTTGGCCACTCGGGTGGCCAAGACGTCACGGTTCTGTTCCTCCACGACCTTGAAAAGGGTGTCTTTGGCCTCGTCTTTGGAAAGGCCGGCGATCTTCTCGAGGCGGGCAGCTTCCTCGTCACGGAGACGGACAGCCTCGTCCTGGATGGCCCGGATCTCTTCGGCCTTCTGCTCGAGTTTGGTGCGTGTCTTGTCCACTTCCTCGAGCTTCTGGTCGAGAGCGGATTCGCGTTTGTCGAGACGCTCCTGGGCGCGGGCCAACGTTTCGGCGCGTTCGGCTTCCTGCTTCTTGGCATCCTCGAGGATACCGACGGCCTTGTTCTTGGCCTCGAGTACGGCTTGGGCCGCCTGTTTCTGGCCGTCCTCGACGATCCGGGCGGCCTTGGCTTCAGCGGTCGAAAGTTGGTTCTTGGCGATACTTTGGCGGGCGATATAACCCAAAACGGCGCCGGCCGCGAGGGTGAAGAGGCCGCCGAGAAGGAGAGGGAGGCTGATGTCCATAGAACGAGATGGTTCCTATGGGACAGCCGGGGGTAGATGAAGCGTGAAAGCCGCCCTCCGTTCAGGCTAGAACGGCCTCGGAGGGTCGGAGGAAGGGCAAAACCGGTGAATGGTATCGAACCGAAAAACGCATAGGGGAACCCTTGGAAATGGCTTCAAGCAGAACCTGTCCGGCTATTCCGTGAGAATCTCTGAATGATTACTGCACTTCCCAGCGTAGCGCGTGGCGGCAGCAGTTGTCAAAACCGCCCCAAACAAGCCCGGCGCCATACCGGGAACGGTATCGAGACCGGTTGGTTTTTGGTATGATGGACAGAGAAACCCCTAAACACCCTCTCCTGCCGGGTGCCTGCCGCCCAGGATTCCTCCCCCGGCGGCACACGAGTGCTGCTACCCGCTCCTCCACTATGCCTTCCCCTTACAAACCGGTCGTCCTCCTCGTCCTGGACGGCTGGGGACTCTCGAACACCATCCAGGGCAACCCCATCCGCGAGGCCAAACTCCCCACCTTCGAGAAACTCAACCGCTATTATCCGATGACGACGCTTCAGGCGAGCGGCGTCTCGGTCGGCCTCCCGTGGAACACCGCCGGCAACAGCGAGGTGGGACACATGACCATGGGCGCAGGCCAGGTGATCTACCAGAACTTCCCCCGCATCACCCTCTCGATGCAGGACGGTACTTTCTTCAAGAACGAGGCGTTCCTGAAAGCCATCAACCAAGCCAAGGCCGGCCACAAGCTCCACATCATGGGCCTCCTCGGTGAAGGCGCGGTCCATTCCTACCATGACCATCTCCACGCCCTCCTCAAGATGGCCCAGGACGAGGGCCTGAAGAACAACCTCTTCCTCCATATCTTCACGGACGGCCGAGACTCGGCCCCGACCTCCGGACTCAACAGCGTCCGCGAGCTGGACGGCCGGCTGGCCATCCTGGGCCTGGGAAAGATCGCCACCCTCTCCGGCCGCCACTACGCCATGGACCGCAACAACAACTGGGACCGCATCGAACGCGCCTACCGGGCCATGACCGAAGGCAAGGGCAACCAAGCTATCAGTCCCGAACGTTACCTCGAGGAACGCTACGCCAAGGGCGAAACCGACGAGTACATCGAGCCGGCGGTGATGCTCGAGAACGGCAAACCGGCGGGCCTGATCGAGGACGGCGACGCGGTCATCTTCTTCAACTTCCGCGAGGACCGGGCCCGCGAGATAACGCGCGCCTTCGTCATGCCCGACTTCAGTTCCTTCTCCCGGCCCAAGAAGCTCGATATCGTCTTCGTCACCATGACCGAGTACGAGCGCGGCCTGCCGGTGGACACCGCCTTCCCGCCGGAGAAGATCGAGAACACCCTGGGCGCCCTCATCTCGGCCACAGGGATGAAACAGCTCCGCATCGCCGAGACGGAGAAATACGCCCACGTCACCTACTTCTTCAACGGCGGCCAGGAGAAGGCTTTCCCCGGAGAGGACCGCGTCCTCATCCCCTCTCCCTACACCACCCACTTCGACGAGATTCCCGAGATGAGCACCCCCAAGGTGACCGAGAAGGTGATCGAGGCCATCGGCAAACACGAATACGATTTCATCCTCATCAATTTCGCCAACCCGGACATGGTGGCCCACACCGGCAACGAGCCAGCCACCATCCAGGCCGTGGAATCCGTGGACAAGGCCCTGGCCACGCTCATCCCGGCCGTCATCGGGGCGGGCGGCGCACTCTTCATCACCGCCGACCATGGCAACGCCGAGGAGCTCAAGAACTTCTCGACCGGCGAATCCGATACCGAACACTCGGTCAATCCCGTCCCCTTCTGGTTCGTCACGCCGGACAACCACCGCGAGAAGACCGCCGAGAAAATGGTCCAGGAACAGAACACCGTCCAGGGCCTGCTCTCCGACATTGCCCCCACCATAGTGGAGCTGATGGGGCTCCAGAAACCGCCCGAGATGCGCGGCGACAGCCTGCTCTCGGTGTTGAAATAAAGCGAGGCTCTCTCCAGTTGGAGAGAGCCTCTGGTTTGAGGCCGAGTCAAGCGAACGCCGGTGACAAACCATCCACTCCCTGGGAAACGTCCTTTTCTTCCAGAAAACGGCTCCCCTCCGATGTCCGACGGAACTCCAAGGCCTTCCTGTTCCCCCGTGCTACAAACCTCTCGGGAGAGAGCAGGGCTTCACGCACCTCGACATACCGGTAGTGCTCCACCAATATACCCAAGTGGAGATGCAGTTCACCGAGACTGATATCCCGACCGGATGAAGCGCCTATCTCCTGACGGAGCCGGAACGGTTCCTTCCATGTCTGATCAGACAAAGAACGTAACACGAATAATTGCGTATCATTCACTGGTTGCCTCCTTCTTGTAAAACCCATCAAGCGGGGATGCTCTCAAAGACGAAGTCCTACTTGATCACCTTGTCCACGACGCCGTAAGACTTGGCCTCGTCGGCTGTCATGAAGTAGTCACGTTCCGCGTCCTGCGAGACCTTCTGGAGTTTCTGGCCGGTGTGCTTGGCGAGGATCTTGTTCAACTGGTCCTTGATGGCCAGGATGCGCCGGGCGTGGATGTCGATATCGGTGGCCTGGCCCTGGGCGCCGCCCATCACCTGGTGGATCATCACCTCGCTGTTGGGGAGCGCCATACGCTTCCCCTTCTCACCCGCGGCCAGGAGGAGCGCCGCGGCACTGGCGGCCATCCCGACGCAGATAGTCGAGACGTCCGGCTTAACATACTGCATGGTGTCATAGATGGCGAGCGCCGCCGTCACCGAGCCGCCCGGCGAATTGATGTACATCTTGATGTCGGCCTTCGGGTCCTGCGACTCGAGGAAAAGTAGCTGGGCGATGATGGCGTTGGCCACGCCATCGTCGATGGGCGTCCCGAGAAAGATGATGCGGTCCTTGAGCAGACGCGAGTAGATGTCGTAGGCGCGTTCGCCATAGTGCGTCTTCTCGATGACGGTGGGAATGAGGTATTGGTTCTTCATAGGAGTACGTTGAAAGTTATCTTTTTATTATGAGAGCTTTTCGAGAAGTGCGAACACCGCTTCGTTGCGGAGCTTGCCCTTGGAGAACTCGTAGAGCCGTCCGAGGTCGATCTGCTTCTCGATATCCTTGATGTTCTTGTAGTATTGGAGCGTCTTGTTCATCTCGGCCTCGATCTCCTCCTGCGAGGGTTCGATCTCGCGTTCCTTGGCGATATGCTCGAGGGCAAGCGCTGAGAGGACGCGGCGCACAGCCTGGGGCTCCCACTCCTTGGCGAGAGCTTCCCGGTCCTTGCCGAGCTTCTGGAAATAGCCCTCCATGTCGAGCCCCACCGAATTCAACTGGGCTTCCATCTCGCGGAGCATCTTGGCGATCTCGTCCTCGACGAGGAGGCGCGGGAGATCGGCTTCCGAGAGGTCCACGAGCGCGTCCAGAATCTTGCTCCGGCGCTCTTCCTTCTCTTTTTCAGTCTTCTCGGTCTCCATCCCTTCGCGCACGGTCCGCTTGAGCGCCTCGAGGTTCTCGAACCGGCCGAGGGTCTGGGCAAAAGCGTCGTCCAGAGCGGGGATCTGGCGTTCCTGGACCACGCCGAGCTTGACCGCGAAGGTAGCCGGCTTGCCGGCCAGGTTCTTGGCGTGATACTCGGCTGGGAAAGTGAGGTCGAACGTCTTCTCCTCCCCCGACTGCATCCCGATGAGCGCCTCCTCGAAGCCCGGGATGAAGGCTCCCTTGCCGAGGACGAGGGGGTGCTGCTTGCTGGTACCATTCTCGATCGGCACGCCGCCCATCGAAACCGTGAAATCCACCAGGACCGAATCGCCGTCGGCCGCGGGCCGGTTGACCGTCACCAGCTTGGCCCGGGATTCGGCCAGCTTCTTGAGTTCGGCCTCGATGTCGGCGTCGGACACGCCTGGGCCGTGTTCCGCGAACTCGCGGACCACTTTCTGGACGGCGTTTTTCCACGGCTTCAGGGTGAGGGTTGGCATGACGGCCGTCACCACAGTGAAGGCCACTGGTTCGCCAGCCTTGATTTCGGGCAAAGTCACCTGTGGCCGGCCGATGGCCTCGAGCTTCTCTTGCTCGAGCGCCTTCGGATAGGCGTGGCTCACCGCGTGTTCGGCCGCTTCCTCGAGCACCGCTTCTTTGCCGAGGCGCTGTTCGATCACCTCGCGGGGCGCCTTGCCCGGCCGGAAGCCCTCGAACTTGTGGTGTTCGGCCAGATGCTTGACCGCGTGTCCGATCTCGCGCTCCACCTCGTCCCAGGGGAGGGTGATGGAGAGCTCGACGCGGGAACCGGGAAGCTTTTTGGTGGTCACGGACAAAGCCATAGTGTCTTTGGAGAAAGAGGAAATGAAATGTTTCTCATCTTAGCGTATTGGCAGACGTTTGCCAAGAGTGCCAAACAGCCCACCAAAAAACCCCTCAAACAAGGGGCTTTCTGATCATCATTGGCCGATGCGCCTATTTCTTTCCGAACTGCTCGCGGTACAGCTTGAGCCCTTTCTTGACCGCGGCGAGCGCGGCCTTCTTGCCCTCGAAGCCTTTGACGGTCACCTTCTTATTCTCGATGGCCTTGTAGGTCTCGAAGAAATGCCGCATCTCCTTGAGGGCGTACTGGTTCAGGTCTTTCAAATCCTTGACCTCGTCCCAGCGGGGATCGTCCTTGGGGACGGCGATGACCTTGTCGTCGCCTTCGCCGCCGTCCACCATGTGCATCACCCCCACCACCCGGGCCTCGACGAGGATGCCGGACGCGAGCGGATAGGTGGTGAAAAGCACTACGTCCAGCGCGTCGCCGTCCTCCCAGAGCGACTGCGGCACGAACCCGTAGTCGAACGGATAGTCCTGGCTCGTCTTCATCGCCCGGTCGAGCTTGATCAGTCCGGTCTTCTTGTCGATCTCGTACTTGTTCTTGGAACCACGCGGAATTTCGACGATGACGTTGATCACGTCCGGCGTCTCGTCTCCGGCGGAAATCTCATGCCACAGGTTCATACTTGATGGTGTTACGTTTTATGGGTTCGGGCTTCAAAGATCAGGCTTTGGCTTCACCCTCCTCGATGTTCTCGGACGGGGTTTCAGCAGCCGCCTCGCCCTCCTCGACCGGAGTTTCCGCGGCTTCTGCCGAAGTCTCCGCCACAGTCTCGGCGAACTCGGCGGGGGTTTCGGCACTCTCCCCTTCGCCCGCCTCAGACTGAGTCGGGACGCCCGTGCCGGACACGTCGATCTTCCAACCAGAGAGCTTGGCCGCCAGGCGCACGTTCTGGCCGCGGCGTCCGATGGCGAGCGAGAGCTGATCCTCGGGCACCACCACGGCGGCCGTCTTGGTCTCCTCGTCGAGGGTGACGGAGAGCACCTTGGCCGGCGAGAGAGCGGCCCGGATGAATTTGTCCGCGTCGTCGTTCCACTGGATGATATCGATCTTCTCGCCGTGGAGCTCCTCGATCACGGCCTGGACGCGGGTCCCCTTCTGGCCCACACAGGAGCCGATCGGGTCCACGCCCTCCTCGTCCGAATGGACGGCCAGCTTGGTCCGGGAACCGGCCTCGCGGGCGATGGCCTTGATGACCACGGTGCCGTTGGCGATCTCCGGGACTTCGAGGGTGAAGAGGTGGCGCACCATCTCGGCGGTCGCGCGCGAGAGGGTGATACCGGGGCCCTTCGGGTCGGACTCGACCTTCTGGATGTAGACTTTGAGACGCTGGCCGATGCGGTAGGTCTCGCCTTCCACCTGCTCGGACGGGAAAAGCACGCCCACCGACTTGCCCAGGTCGACGAAGACCACGCGGCCTTCGACGCGCTGGACGGAACCGTTGACGATCTCGCCTTCGCGGGACTTGTATTCCTTGAACATGCTCTCGCGCTCGGCCTCGCGGATGCGCTGGATGATCACCTGCTTGGCGGTCTGGGCGGCCACGCGGCCGAACTCGCTTTCCGCGGGCAGCTCGGTCTCGATGATGTCGCCCACTTTGGCGCCTTTCTTGATGGCTTTGGCCTCATCGAGGGTCAGGTCACGCTCGGGGTTGTAGCGAGGCAGACGATCCTCCTCGGACATGCCTTCCTCGACCGGGGCGGGAACGGATTCGGACGGCTCGGCGCCTTCCTCGGTCTCCTCCACAAACTCACGGGTGGTCTCATCCACCACTTCCTTGACGAGGAAGAACTTGGCGTCCTTTGTCACCTCGTCGAACTCGGCTCGGATAACCTGCCCCTTCTTGCCGTAGTCCTTCTTGTACGCGGCGGCCAGGGCGGCTTCCACCACCTCGATCACCTTCTCGCGCTCGATGCCTTTCTCCTCAGCGATCTGGAGCACGGCGCTCCCGAACTCGCCCAAACGAGCGGAGAAACTCTCGCCCTTCTCTTCTTTCTTCTCCTTGACGGCTTTCTTGGCCATAGGATGATTGGATTAATGGCTAAAAATAGGCGAATTGGCAAACAAAAAAGCTCGCTTATGGAGCGAACTTCATCCGAAGCTATTCACCTGTATGCTCCTATGGTAGTCGAAAGGCCTCACTTTGTCAACCATCCCGCAGTCTTCCCTCTCGACACTGATTATCCAGTCCGTTTCTAGATACTGACAGTTTTTGGCTTATCCAAGGCATATTTACTCGATTTTCTGAGGATTGACTGTTTCGCCCATCTATAGTATAATTGGGCGTTACTGAAGTGGCTCAGGGTTTACCCCCGATTCCCCTCGGTGACGAGAGTTTTTTGACAATTCAACTTCAACTCAACAGCAGGAGGTTTCTCATGGCTGACATAACTCCGACTGATCCGGTTGCTGCGAATCCAGCTGATACCATATCGGTCACCAATAATCTAGTGTTTGGGATTATTGCCAACTGCGTCATTGCGGTCCTGGCATTCCTCGTGGGCTGGAGGATAGGCCAAGCCGTGTTCAGCGGCACACTCATTCTTTCGTGCGGAACCGCACTCTCCATCCTCTCCCTCTGGTACTTTGGATGGGAAGGGCTGGCCAAGGTGCCGGTCGGCCACAGGGGATTAGCGCTCCTCATCGGCAAGCGTCAGACCAATCCCGTCCTTGATGAAGGCTGGATATGGTATTGGCCGGCCCCGATCGGAGCTGTGGAAGCAGTGGATTGCCGTCGGAGGAAAATCGAACAGGAGGTGACGGAGGTGCTCTCGCAGGATAAGAAGCCCGTTAAGATCAACACGGCGTCGGAAGTACGGACCGTGAATCCCCTTCTTTTCGTCGGAGTCGAAAGCGGTAGTGCTGACGACCTTTACCGCGACCGGGTCGACCAAATCACCCGGCTCATCGCCGCCAAGATCGAAGCGGAGGATCTGACCGAGTCCAAGATCGCCCTGACTCATGTTCTTGAGAACGGCACCAGAAAAGGAGCCGCTATCAAGGGCTTAGAGGAAAAGATCAAAAGACCCGAGGACCTCAAAGAGCTCGAACGTCTTGAGCTCAAAGGCATGCTCGACTACGCCCTGAGGAACTGGGGCATCGAGGTGCTTGAGATTCGAGTCACGGACGTACGCCTCCCCAAGGAAATCGAAGCTGCAAAAGTTCAGATCAGCGTCGAACAAGCACAGAAACAAGCCGAGGCTATTGAGATTGAAAATCTCAATGCATTGGTGAGGTCTGTGCGAAAGGCTCATCCAAAACTCAGTACTCAAGAAGCCGTGGCCGCGGTCCAAGCAGAACGCGGAAAACGCACCGTCATCAACATTGAAGGTACGGCTAATCCGCTCGTGCAGGCCGGGACCCTAGCAGGCCTCGGGAACACGCTCACTAAGAAAGGAGAAAAGTAATGGCAACACAAAACTCCTCAAGCCCGGCTAAAAAAGCCCGCCTTGGAAAGTGGGGGATAATAGGTGGCCTGATCGCATTCGTATTCGCGCTTGGATTCATCGGCAACCTCTTCACGCAAGGAGGAATAGGCTCGACGGGAAGTGGCACTAGCGGCAATATCATACCGCTTCTGATGCTTTTCGCCCTCCTTATCTTCTCCTTTGTCCTGAAGGGGTGGAAGCGGGCGCTGGCCTTGGTCGGCATCGTGACCATCCTCTTGTCGCCGCTGCTGCTCAAACCGAGCATCAAGACGGTGGCCCAAGGATACGGAATCGGCAAAAAAAATGCTGGGGACGTGGACGAGACCAAGGTGGTCCAGTCCGCAATTCCTGACTACCGCAATGTAGTTCCTCCCCCGCAAGAAGGCGGCGCCGTGGCCAGAGCTGAAACGGTCATGCCGACAACTCAAGTGGACGGACTTGTTCAGCTAGGGACATTCGACTACGCACCCTCTCCCTTTTCTCCGGGATCAAAGCAAATCGCTATCATCACGGAGGATGGACGATACGTCGTCGAAATCTCTGGACGCCGGGAACAGCCGTACTTCAATAGCGACGGCACCGTTTATACGCGTCTCATGGACGCGGGAGGTGTCATGGATGACGGAAACGTCTGGATAGGTCCGGACGAATCCGACGGCAGACGCACCCCGTTATCGGGTGAGGCCTATGGCAGGGTCATACTCTACCTCAATGACCAACCCCTGATAGTGCGGATGGAGAAGTCAGGAAGCGGCGGCTATCGCTTCGTCTTCTTCGCCAGCAAGGGCGACAAGTTGTCCATCGGACTCAACATCTACCTGGGCCCGGATGGAAACCCACTGGCAAACGGGACGAGGAACCCGCAACCTCTCCAGGGGGTGTTGATGAAAAGTTCCTAGTTCTTTAGGCCTGCAACGGGCCAACAACAAGGGCGACCACGAATTTCGTGGCCGCCCTTTCTCTTTGCTTTTTTGTAAATTTCCGGACCTTACGCCGCGAAGAAGCTCGCGATCTGTCGCACGATGACCATCGAGGCCAGTGCGATGACGATGCCCCAGATGGCCCATTTGACGATCTTCTTGCCGGTGTCTATCCGGTTCTCGTCTCCGGCGGCCGTGAGGTACATGATGGCTCCCACCACGAGGGCGATGAGCGCCAATACGCCCACGATGCCGAGGAGGAAGTTCAGGAGATTGGTGAGGATGGCGGCCAACCCTTGGGCCTGGGCTACCTGGGCCGGCACGGCGCCCCAGCCGAGGATGGCGGCGATTTCCTTGAGGAAGGTCGGGGCCGCGATGCCGATGGCGAGACCGATCATCGAGGCATAGATGGCTTTCTTGGCCCGCTCGATCTGGTGCTCGCTGCCGCCCGAGGTGATGTAGAGTACTGCCCCGATGACGAGGAAGACGAGGGAGATGAGGACGATGATGCTCTGGAGGGCGATGAGGAGACTCCCGACCACGTCCTGGACGGTGTCAAAGGCGAGCGGATTGGGAAAATCGGTGGCACCACCTCCGGCCGCGCCACCAGGACCACCTGTAGAAGGGGCCGCAGCAGCTCCTCCAGGACCTCCGGTGGCAGGCGCTCCGGTGGCAGGCTGTACATTTCCAAGCGGAGGTATCGTCGGAGGTACAATTGGTCCAGTAGCGCCGGATCCTTGGTTCACAAAATCAGGTGGAATGAAGTTTCCAGGCCCGAGAACTTGAGCTAAGGCTGATGGCACAGCCAAGATGAAAGCTAGTGCCAGGGAAGCGAGCAGTAATTGCTTCGACATAGTTTTGTGTTTAGAAAACGGAACTGCCCGAGAGGAGCTGGAACACCGCCTGGAGGATGACATAGCCGGCCAGCGCCACGATGACGCCGATGATGGAAGCCTTCATCCCGGTCTTGGCTCGCTCGATCTGGTGGTCGTCACCGGCCGCCGTGAGGTACATGATGCCTGTGATGAAGAACGCGATGAGCGCCACCATCCCCACGATGATGAGAAGCCAAGTGAGGAGCGCGGTCACGATCTGGACGATGGTCGCGGCCGGCAGGCCGAACTGCCCGATCAGGCCACGACCTTCTCCCCAGCCACCGGCCGACACGCCGAGCGGGAGGAGGGCGAGGATGGCGAGAAATGTCTTTTTCATATGGTCAGGGGAAACGGTCAGCCTAGAAGTTGGCCCCGGCGTTCAGCCAGGTATTGACCGCCTGGAGGATGACGTAACCGATGAGGCCCACAATGACACCGATGATCGAATACTTCATGGCTTCCTTGGCCTTCTCGGCCTGACCCTCGTCGCCGGCCGCCAGGAGATACATGATGCCCGAGATGACGAAACCGATGATCCCGATGAAGCCGAAGAGAGCGAGGATCCACATCACAAAGGCGCTCACGATGCCGGTGATGGTCCCGGTCGGGAGACCGAAGTTGGACCACATCCCGGCTCCGCCGCCTCCGCCGCCGATGGGCACATTGACACCCACGTTGCCGCCGCCCGGGAGCGGGATGTTGCCGCCCACGTTGCCCGTGAAGGCGCGGGCCGGAAGAGCGAGGATGAACACGACCGCCGAAGCGAGAAACGAGCCGAGAAGACGCGTCATAGGTTTCATAGGTTACTTAGAACGTGGACGAGCCCTGGAGGAGGGCGTCGATGGCTTGGATGATGACCACGCCTGAGAGCGCCACCACCACACCCACGATGGACCAGGTCATATGGCGCTTGGCCGTCTCGATCATCCCCTCGTCGCCGGAAGCCAGGAGATACTGGAGGCCGGAGATGACGAAGGCGATGAGGGCGATGATACCCACGATGGTGAGAAGCCAGCTGGCCAATGCCACCAGGATGTCCTGGACAGGCGCCTCAGAGAGGCCGGTCCCGGTCGGGAAGCACACCCCGGCGATCTGCTGGCCATTGCAACCGCCGGCCGCAGCCGCACCCGCCGCCCCTCCGCCGGCGTTGGCCGCCTGGAACGCGGCGGCGTTGGCCGAACCGGTCGAAGACGTGGGGAGGAAATTGCCGTTGGAAGCGGTCCCGGTGGAGAAGCCTCCGGTCGAACCGGCCGCCGTCCCGGGGACGGCGTTGCCACCAGATGCACCGCTATTGGCCGCCTCCCATATTCCGGCATCGGACGAAACCGGGGCATTGGCGCCGCTGTTGAACGTACCGGTCGGCACCGGCTGGCCAGTGATGTCCTCGAAGCCGGTCGTGGTGAACTGAGCGGAGGCATCAGGCGCAAAAAAACCTCCCACGGCGAGGAAGAAGGCGAGGACCAGAAGAGACGTAAATCTCATAGGAAAGTGATATTTTTCTTTGTTCCCAGTATACCACAGCCGCACAAGGCTTTCCCCTCCCCCGTCAAGTAGATGACTATCTGTCAAGGGAAACAAAAAACCACCCGGGAAGGGTGGTTTTTGCTGTCATGCATGTATGACACTCCCGACTAGAACGTGGTCGAAGCCGCGCCGAGCCAGGTGTTGACCGCCTGGATGATGACGAAGCCGATGAGGGCCACGATCACACCCATGATGGAGTAGAACATGGCGTTCTTGGCTTTCTCGATGCGATCCTCGTCGCCGGCCGCGGTCAGATACAGGATACCCGCGATGACGAAACCGATGATCCCGATGAAACCAAGGATGGCCAGAAGCCAGTTCATCGTCGTCTGGATGATGCCGTAGATGGTGCCGCCCGGAGTCCCGCCGGAAGCCGCGTTCGAGAGGCCGGTGCCCCACTGAGCGAACGCAACAGCCGGGAGGAGGAGACCGGTCGAAGCCGCGCCGGAGGCGCGCTTGATGAGTTGTTTCACTGTCATGTCAAGTCACCTCCTTTTCTGTGCCTGATGGAAAATCCCATAACGTTTCTGTTGACAGTCATTTTGTTTTCAGAGGAAGAATTCCGTGATCTGCCGGACGATCACCCATGCCCCGAGGGCGATGAGGAGCCCGACGATGATCGCCCAGAATCCGCGTTTGGCGACATAGATCTTGCGCTTGTCGCCCGCCGCCGTGAGATAGAGCACCGCCACGACGACTAACCCGATTATACCAAGCACGCCCACGATGGACAACAGAAACATCAAGACGTTTGTCAAGACGCTCCCGAATGTGGGAGCGTTTTCGATGACGGCGGCTTGGGCGGTCCCGATGAGCATAGGCTTCGTCGGTCTTGTTACTCCTCGTTGCTCAAGCCTTGTTGGGGTGTCGTCTCCTTGTTCGGCAGAGGGTAGCTCCCGGGACAGAAGCTGAGACCGTAATTTCCTCCGAAAGCGGTGGCGTTGACGCTCGCTGGTACGGCCAGATTGACTGCGAGCTTGCAGGCCTCTTCCTGGGTAAGTCCGAGGCGCTGGAGAAAGTCCGCTTCGGCTTTCTCGCGCGCTGTCCAGATGTCCTTGTTGAGAAGTGTGATATTGAAACTTTGGTCCGCAGCGAAGAATTGGATGGTGTAGAAGAGGTTCTGGGCCATGACGAGATCCTGGTATTTCTCGTTGTACTTCACCGAGTTTTTGAATGGGTTGTCGATAGTAAGGTTGCCGGCCTCGGTCTCGATACGGACCGCATCACTCGTCGGCACCGTCCCAGGCACGAATGCTGGAGCGCGATTGACATACATCCAATAACCGACGACGCCGACCACGCCGATAATGAGGAGGGTGATAATGAGAGCTTTCATAGGAAAATGGTCAGGGATTACGATCCTCAGAGCTGTCGCGGGATACCGCACCGCCGCGCCGCGCCCCATGGACCGGTATTGGTCGCGTTCGACCCGGCTAGTCCACAGGCAGTCTGAATGTTCTGCTGCGGATCGGTGGCCGCGGCTACGCACTGGTTATAGAGAGCTTGGTTGGTCACAGTGCAGCTGTGGTTGCTTGCCGTATAAGCTCCACCGGAAAAAGCCGATGGGCAGTCGAGGTTGCCGACTGGGTTGGCGGTGATGTTGATCTGAAACAGACCGAAAGAGGCAGGATTGCCATCAGCGCACACATCCACACCACTCGGGATGCTGGCATTACCGCCGCTTTCTGCCTGACAGATAGCCGACCAGGTCTCCGCATTATTGGCGAAGCAAGTATTCTGCATATTGGATACCGAGCATGGATTGGCAGTCGAGTTGGTCACCGGTTGACATTCGCCCGATCCGGCGAAACCTCCACCAGTCGCCGGCGTCGTCCCTCCTCCGGCCGGGGCTCCTCCACCTCCCGGGGCCGCCCCTCCCCCGCCGATCATCCGGGGGGTGGTGGAACATTGGAACTGCCACCAGGAGGAGCCGACGCCGATGTTGGGCATGACGCTGCCGTCCTGGCCGAGCTGACCCCGAACGAAAAGCCACATCAGCACGTTCACGATGAGCCAGGCGGCCAGCATGATGGCGAAACCGAAGAGGGCGGCCTTGATACCGTTCTTGGCCGTGCTGATGAGGTGCTCGTCACCGGCGGAGACGATGTAGAGGATGCCCATGGCCACCAGGACCGCCATGGCCACGAAAGTCATAATGGCGAAACCCCAGTCGAGGAGACGCTTGCCGCCCACCACCAGGTGGCAGAGGGTGCAGGGTCCCTGGCCGGCGTCGCCGCATGGGACGATATCGGCCGCAGCCGAGGCCTCGGGGATACCTGCCGGCAGAGCGGGGAAAATACCGGAGAGGGCGACAAACAACCCTCCGAGCAGGACGAAGCGCTTGAGCATAAACATCGCGGTCATAGGTTTTTGTATTGGTAGGATTCGATACCTTGGTCCCATTCTACCAAGATTCGTGGGGCCATGCGCGGCATCTTGTCAAACCTCTGAATCAAGGCGATACCGAAAGCAGAATGTCGCTACCTGGCCTGCATCGTCACATTGAGGCGGTTCTGGGCCACGCGGAGCGCCTCCTCGACGGTCATATCGCCCCGGTTGATGGCCCGGATCATATCGTTGAAGATGCCTTCGGTCGCCTCGGCGTCGCGCTGGTACCAGTTCTTGGCGATGAGGTTGCCGTCGGCGAACGGTCCGAGCACCGGGCTCGTCTTCTGCATCTCGATGATGTCCCGCCGCGCAGCCGGCTTCTGGAGGCGCTCGAGGTACATGATGGTCAGGTCCTTTTCCATGGGCACTTCCTTGGTGCCGCCGGTGATGCCGTTCCGGAGGGTGATGGAGCCTTTGATGGGATAGCCGAAGAATTTGAGCATCTGCCAGGCTTCATGGATGCGGGCCTGCTGGAACTGGGCCGGATCGGTGAGAAGGCCCGCCTTGGGCTGACTTGGATTGGCCACAGGAGGAATCTTGTTTTTGGAAACCGCGAAAGCCCAGTAGTTGGGATAGTTGACCGTCCGACCGCCTTCTTTCCACTGAGGCAAGGGCGCGATGCCGATGTTGAGCTTGGCGTTCTTGCGGCGGATGGTCTGATAGTGGTACGAGTAGTTGACCATCATAGCCGCCGTCCCCTCGTAGAACGAGTCGAGGGAGTAATGCAGGGTGGGGTTCCAGCTATAGTAAGGCGAGAGCGGGTTGGCAAAGGTGGTGTAGAACGAGGCGGCCTCGGTCGCGGCGCGCGAGTTGAAATCAGCCTGGTAGAGTTGGGTGTTGACGATGTCGGTGCCGCGCTGGAGGAAGAGGAGCGAGAGGAGGTCGGGGGCGCGGTTGATGTTGGGGTCGGGCGTCCCCATGGCGATGCCGGACTGGACGATCTCGCCGAACTGGTTGACGCGGGTGAGGAGCCGGGCCGCCTCGGCCACGTCCTCCCAGGTCCTGGGCGGCTCAGTGATGCCGGCCGCGTTCATGAGGTCCTTGTTGTAATAGAGGGCGAGCGAGTCCACCGAGAGCGGCATAGCGTACACTTTGCCGTCCTGCCCCATGAAGTCCTGGACCGCCACGTCCACGAACGTCTCGCGGAACGAACGGGCGTCGATCAGGTAGTCGGGGGCCGGCACGATTTTGTCGGCGAACTGCGGGATCCAGGAGTTGCGGACCATGAAGATGTCCGGCCCCTGGCCGGTGGCCAAGGCGTCGAGGAGGTCCTGCTTATAGGTGTCCACCGGGAGTTTCCGGTATTTGACGTCTCCCAGGAACGGGTTGACGCGCTGGAGTTCGCCGAAGAGCTGCTGGTAGATGTCCGAATCGTCGAACACCCCCCACACCTCGAGGTCCGTCTTGTAGACGGCCGCCTGGTCCTTGAATGTGCAGCCAGAGAGGAGCAGGGCCTGGCTGACGACGGCGAACAGGGCCAAGGTTCGGATCAATATAGAACGCATAATGCCGGGAAGGTTTGTGTTGAATACCGAACGCTGCGATTCCGTACGGAAAACAGGCCTTATTTCTCCAGGAGAAACGCGTAATGAAAATTACCCACCGGCAGCTCCTGGTGCCCCTTGAAGCCGGCCTGCTGGGCCAAGGAGAGGAGATCCTGCTTGCCGATGCGGATGCCCTCCTCCGGACCCATGTGGCTTTCCTGGTCGCTCCACTCCATGACGAAGAGCTTGCCCTGGGGTTTCAGCACCCGGTAGGCCTCGGCAAGGAGGATGTCCTTGTGCTTGTTCTGGAAGAGGACGTCCTTCATAATGACCCAATCCACCGAGGCGTCCTGGAGGCCCGATCCCCCCACCCGTTCCAGGTTGGCCCGCTTGGGGAAGACATTGACAATGCCGAGCGACTGGCAGTGGCTCTGCACCGCCTCGAGCACGGAGGGAAGCACGTCGAGAGCGTAGACCTTGCCCTCGGAACCGATGACTTTGGCGAAAGCGATGGAGAAAAACCCCGAGCCGCAACCGAAATCGGCCACGCTCACGCCTTGCGGCACTTTGAGGATTTTCACGATTTCGTTCGGGTCGGCGAACGTGGCAGTCAGGGCGACGGGCGCGGCTTTTGCCGGCGCGGATGGAGTCTCAGCCACAATGGTTGCAAAAAGTCTTGCTTCATTGTACAACGGAAAAGCCTTGCGGTGCAACGAAGACCGCTTTTCGAAAGGAAAATTGAATATCTTTGGAAAGGTGGCCGAGTGGTTGAAGGCACCGCTCTCGAAAAGCGGCATACCCGAAAGGGTATCGTGGGTTCGAATCCCACCCTTTCCGCAGTAAACAAGGAATGGGAGCGAGCCGACTGCTCGGCTCGCGTTGGGATGAGAAGGGAGCTTCCCTCCAAGGAAGCTCACCGGCCCAGAGGGGAATCCCACCCTTTCCGCAGTAAACAAGGAATGGGGTCCCAGGAGGTATATACTGGAATGGCTCGGTAACCCCTAACTCACAACCCTATGGCTCTCGCCGGATTCCTCGAGTTCGTGCGCAAACAAGGCGTGGTCGGGCTCGCCGTCGGCTTCATCCTGGGCGGCGCCGTGTCCAAACTGGTCAGCGCCCTGGTGGAGGACATCATCAACCCCATCCTCTCCATCGTGCTGGGCGCGACGGAAGGCCTGAAACAGGCCACGTTCGAGCTCGGCAGCGCCACCATCAAGTACGGGGACTTCCTCTCCGTCCTCATCGATTTCGCTGTCATCGCAGCCGTCGTCTACTACATCGTCAAAGGCCTGGGTCTCGACAAGCTCGACACGGCCAAAGATTAGACCGACGGATTCCGCCCTTACGGCACGGACACTCCCTCCCCTCCGGGAGGGATTTGTTTTCCGGTCGGCCAGAAAACGCTAGAAGAAAAACCGAAAATCGGAGATAATGCATACATAATTTCCTCGTGGTACGCCTCCCTCGCTATGTCCGCCTCCATCGCCGCCCGTTCCCTCTCCCTCCATCGGAAGCTCCGCGGTAAGATCACGGTCGCGAGCAAACGCCGGATCCGTTCCAAAGAAGACCTCTCGCTCGTCTACACGCCCGGGGTGGCCGCCGCCGTGCGCGCCATCGCCAGGAAAAAATCGCTTGTCCGCGACCTCACCTGGAAAGGCAACAGTGTGGCCATCGTGACCGACGGCTCGGCCATCCTGGGACTCGGCGACCTCGGTCCGGAAGCGGCCCTGCCCGTGATGGAGGGCAAGGCGGCGCTTTTCAAGGAGTTGGCCGGCATCGACGCCGTCCCTCTCTGCCTCGCCACCCGGGACACTGACGAGATCGTCCGCACGGTGAAAGCCATCGCCCCGGGTTTCGGCGGCATCAACCTGGAGGACATCGCCGCGCCGCGCTGCTTCGAGATCGAACGCCGCCTCAAGGAGGAGCTCGGCATCCCGGTGATGCACGACGACCAGTGGGGCACCGCGACCGTCGTCCTGGCGGCGCTTCTGAACGCCCTCAAGATCAAGAAGCTCCCTGTCGGCCAGGCCCGCATCGTGATCAACGGCGCCGGAGCGGCGGGACTGGCGGTCACCTGGCTCCTCCTCGAGTACGGCTTCCACCACATCGTCGTCCTCGACAGCCGGGGTGCCCTCTACAGCGGCCGGGAACACATGAGTCCGGACAAGGAAGAAATCGCCGCCCAGACCAACCTCGCCTGCCGCCTCGACAAGCACGCTCCCGGCTGCGTCATCGGTGGCCTCGAGGAAGCCCTCTCCGGGGCGGACATCTTCATTGGGGTGAGCCAGGCCGGCGCCCTGAAGCCAGGCCTTATCCAGCTCATGAACCCAAAGCCGGTCGTTTTCGCCCTGGCCAACCCCGATCCGGAGATCCTGCCCGATGCGGCCCTGGCCGCAGGAGCCTTCATCGTGGCCACCGGCCGTTCCGACTTCCCCAACCAGGTCAACAACAGCCTGGCCTTCCCGGGCATCTTCCGGGGCGCCCTCGACCGCCAGATCAAAAGCATCACCTTCGAGACGCTTTGCCGGGCCGCCGAAGCCTTGGCCCGGAGCGTCAGAAAGCCGAAACCCGACGCTCTGCTCCCGGCCGCCCTCGACCGCCGGGCTGTCCGGATCGTGGCCCGCGCCATCCGTTGATTTTCCTTTACAAAAGCCCTCTCTCCTGATACCGTGAAGCCAAAAGCGGCCTTTCGGCTCTCTTTTTTTCTCCCGTGTTTATGGATATCGGCGCTTTTCCGGTCTGGGCCGTCGTCGGCATGATCGCCCTCGTGGCCATCCTCACCTTAGCGGTCATCGTCCTCTGGGTCAGGCTGCGCCGGATGGAGCAGCGCCAAACCGTCCTTTTCTCAGGCAAAAAGGCCGAGGACCTGGAGAGCATCGTACTCCGGCAAGCGGCCAACCTCGAGACTCTCGACAAGGAGGTCCAGGAGCTCTTCGACATTTCAAACCAGATCCACCGGCTCGGCCAGAAGAGTCTCCACCGCGTCGGTTTCGTCCGCTTCAACCCCTTCAAGGAGGTCGGCGGCAACCAGAGCTGGAGCCTGGCCCTCTTGGATGGCAAGGATACCGGTTTCGTCCTCTCAGGCCTCCACACCCGCGACGGCTGCCGGGTCTACGCCAAACCCGTAGCCGGGGGGCAGGCCCGCTCCTTCCCCCTCACCGACGAGGAGAAGGAAGCCCTGGTCCTGGCTACCAAACCCCAGACCGGTTCCGAAGAGAAGAAAGCCTAAGCCGACCGGAAACCGCATGGCGCCCCACCCCTCCGTCGGGAGGATACGGCCGTGTGTACGATAACGCAGTTCGGATATTGGAAATTTGACCAATCTATGACTTCTCCCGCCCAAAAAACCGTCAAGATCCCTTCTCGGGTCAGCGTCAAGAAGCTGGCTGAGCTCCTCGGCCTGCCCGTCGCCCAGGTGATCACTGTCCTGATGAAGAACGGTATCCTCGCCACCATCAACGAGGAGGTGGATTTCGAGACGGCCAGCATCATCGCCCAGGACCTGGGCTTTACCACCGAGGAAGATCTGGAGACGGCGGGCGAAGGCGTGCTCACTCTGGAGCGCCTCCTTGAGATCTGCGCCCAGGAACGGGCTTCCGGCAAGACCCTCCAGGAGCGTCCTCCTGTGGTCACCATCCTGGGCCACGTCGACCACGGCAAGACCACCCTCCTCGACACCATCCGCAAGGCGAGCGTGGCCGCGGGCGAGGCGGGCGGCATCACCCAGGCCATCAGCGCCTACCAGGTGAAAAAGAAAGGCAAGCAGATCACCTTCATCGACACGCCCGGCCATGAAGCCTTCTCCGGTATGCGCCAGCGCGGCGTCTCCATCGCCGACATCGCCATCCTCGTGGTAGCGGCCGACGACGGCGTGCGCCCCCAGACTGAAGAAGTCATCTCATACCTGAAGGACCGCCAGCTCCCCGTCATCGTGGCCATCAACAAGATCGACAAGCCCGAGGCCAACCCCGCCCGGGTCAAGCAGGAGCTGGCTGAACGCGACCTCCTCGTCGAAGAGTGGGGCGGCAAGATCATCGCCGTCGAGGTAAGCGCCAAGCAGAACATCGGTATCGACAAGCTCCTCGACAACATCCTGGTTGTGGCCGAAGTGGAAGACTTCCGTGCCGACCGCGAACGCGACGGCCTGGCGGTCGTGCTCGAGGCCCATCTCGACCGGGAGAAGGGTCCGGTGGCCACCGCCCTCGTCAAGACCGGGACGCTCAAGGTCGGCCAGGACGTGACCGTCGGTTCCGCCTACGGCCGCCTGCGCCGCATCGAGGATTTCGCCGGCCGCTCCGTGGAGATCGCCCTCCCCTCGGCGCCCGCCATCCTCTACGGCCTGAACCAGGCACCCAACACCAACGACGTCGTCCAGGTAGTGAGCGGCAAAGTGGCTGCCCGCAACCGGAGCAAGGAAGCCCTCCTCGGCGCCCAGGGTCCGAAACAGAAGAAAGAGAGCGGCGACGAGAACGTGAAGACGCTCCGCATCATCCTGAAGGCCGACGTCCAGGGATCGCTCGAAGCACTGGAGCAGATCCTCGCCACCCTCCCAGGGAACGAGGTCCGCTGCGAGACCATCGGCATAGGCGTGGGCAGCGTCACCGAGTCGGACGTCAAGCTGGCTGAGACCGCCGGAGCCGTCGTCTACTGCTTCAACGTCAACGCCACGCCCGTGGCCGCCCGCCTGGCCGAGACGGCGAAAGTCGAGATCCAGTCCTTCAACATCATCTACAAACTCGTGGAGGCGGTGAAGGAACGGCTCTCCTCAATGCTCCCGCCCGAAATTATCCGTACCGATCTGGGCCGCCTCTCCGTCCTGGCCGTCTTCAAGACCGGCAAACGCGACATGATCGTGGGTGGCCGCGTTTCGGACGGCAAGCTCGTCAAAGGAGCTCAGCTCGAGATCAAGCGTGGCGGCGAGATCGTCGGCGAGGGCCGGCTGGCCATCCTCCAACAGAACAAAAAACCGACCGACGAGGTCGGTAGCGGCAACGAGTGCGGCCTCACCTTCGAAGGCTCGACCAAGATCGCCCAAGGCGACACCCTCATCTGCTTCCAGGTAGAGGAAAAGAAACGCACGCTCTGACCGACCCTGACCTTACCGGAGCTGCCCTACGCCCGGCGGAAGCCGGGCTTTTCCTTCCTATCCCCTTGCGGCATACTGGGCATATGCGTTACCCCATCCCCGAACCGGTCATCCGCATCCTCCAAGACCTCAAAGAGGCTGGTTTCGCCGCGCACATCGTGGGCGGCTGCGTCCGCGACCTGCTCCTCGGACGTGAACCCAAGGACTGGGACATCGCCACCGACGCCCGTCCGGAAGACGTGCAGCGGCTCTTTCCGGACAGCTTCTACGAGAACGCGTTCGGCACCGTGGGCGTCAAAACGGTCCCCTTCCACCGCGCGGGCCGGCCCGACCGCGAACACGACGTGGTCGAGGTGACCACCTACCGCCTCGAATCGGCCTATTCGGACGCCCGCCGTCCGGACGAGGTGCGTTTCACCGACTCGCTCGAGGAAGACCTCCGGCGGCGCGACTTCACCATCAACGCCGTGGCGCTTGACGTGGACGAGAAGGGCGGCGCGACGCTGGTGGATCCTTTTGAGGGCCAGCGCGACCTCGAAACGAAAACCCTCCGGGCCGTGGGTGACCCCGGCGAACGCTTCCGGGAAGACGCCCTCCGCCTCATGCGCGCCGTCCGCCTGTACGCCGAGCTCCGCGACCCGAAAGCAGCCAAGGACGCACCTCGCTGGAAGATAGACGACGCTACCTGGGCGGCCATCCAGGCGAACGCCGGGCTCATCCAAAAGGTCTCCTGGGAGCGCATCCGCGACGAATTCTCGCGCATCATCCTCTCTGACAGCCCCGCCCGGGGCGTGGACATCCTCCGGCAGGCCGGTCTCCTCAAGTACATCCTGCCCGAAATCGAGGAAGGCATCGGCGTGGGCCAGAATCTCCACCACATCTACACCGTCTACGAACACAACCTCCGGGCCCTCAAATACTGCCCTTCGCAAAAGCTGGACGTGCGCCTAGCCGCCCTCCTCCATGACGTGGGCAAGCCCCGCACCAAACGCGGAGAGGGTTACCACTCGACCTTCTACAACCACGACCACGTGGGCGCCCGGATGACCCGAGCCATTCTGACCCGCTTCCGCTACCCCAAGGAGGTGGTGGAGCGGGCCGCCCTCCTCGTTGACAATCATCTCTTTTACTATAATGTGGGAGAGGTGACCGAGGCCTCGGTCCGGCGCCTCATCCGGAAGGTCGGCCTCGAGAACATGCCCGACCTCCTCGACGTGCGGGTAGCCGACCGCCTGGGTTCCGGCGTCCCGAAAGCCAAGCCCTACCGCCTCCGCCACCTGGAATATATGATCGAGAAGGTCTCGAGCGATCCCGTCTCGGTCAAGATGCTCAAGGTGGACGGCCACGCCCTGATGGAAAAGCTCGGGATGAAGCCCGGACCCGCCATCGGCGCAGTGCTGAACGTCCTCCTGGCCGAGGTCATCGAGGATCCCGCCAAGAACACCGAGGACGCGCTCCTCGCTCGGGCAGGCGAACTCAAGGACAAGAACCTGACCGAGCTCCACGAGCTCGCCAAGGATGTGATCGAGGAGAAGCGCGAAGCGGACGAAAGCGAGATCAAAAAGAAGTATTGGGTGCAGTAGCGAGTTGATCGGTGATGGTTCGATGCGGGGCATCGTATACCGGTAGTACGCACGCTTCGGGTGCGTGTAGACTGGGTTCGATTCCCAGTGCCCCGACAAGAATTTTGGAAAGAATGAAGGCCGCTTCCCAAGAAGCGGCCTTTGTGTGTCCGTGATATTCCGAGAGAATGCATAAATAAAAAACCCGGGGGCGCGTCAGCGCTTCCCGGGTCGGGAGGTCACGGTACGGGTTCAGTAATCGCTGCTGACCGTCTTCCAGCTGCCGTCCGGCTGGCGGCAAGCGGTGCCGTACACCTGCTGCGGCTGGCCTCCGACATAGCCGGTCGTGGTGTACTCGCGGCACGGACCTTCCGGTGTCTCGTACGTCCGCGTCGGCGTCATAGCGTAGCCGTATCCGGTATCCGGATTGTGCCACTGCATAGTCTGGCCGGTAGGCGTGTACTCGAGCGTGCGGTTGGCATAGGTACGGTCGTTGTTGTCCATCCACTGGCCGAGGGCGCTTCCGAGCATGATGCCACCGATAGCACCAGCAGCCGCGCCTACGGCTCCGCCGAGTTCGCTACCGACCAATCCGCCGACGACACCCATCCCGACCGCACCGGCCTGTTGATTGGTCAGTGAACCGCCTACCGCCCCACAGCCTGACAGGACGGCTGCAGCGACCACGAAAACGATGGTTCTCAATCGCATCTCACTCTCCCAAAGGACTGGCCGGGAAATTCCGGCGTGCCTAGTTTTTATCACGAAAGACGGGAGAAGTCAACGGGTGGCGTTGACGGATGCCCCTTTTTTCCATTAGCCTAGAGACGCTTCTCCGAAACGCCTATGCGCCTCCGCTTCGAGCATGTGCACGAAAACCCGGTCACCCTCCTGCGGCGGGCCGGTTACCATTTCCAGTACAAGGACAACGGTGAAATGAGCTTCGTCCGTCCCCTCTCCAAACAGGGTGATTACCCCCGTTTCCACGCCTACGCCCGGATGGCCAAGACGACCATGGAGCTCTCGCTCCACCTGGACCACAAGGAGCATACCTACGGCGAGACGGTGCGCCACCACGGGGAATATCAGGACGACGGGCCGGTCGGGGCCGAGGCCGAGCGCCTCTCCGCCCTCCTGAGGCACGACGAAGGCGAGTTGGAGACCGACGCGCGCGAGTGGTAAAGAGGGATACGCCGGGGTGGCGAAATGGCAGACGCATCAGCTTTAGGAGCTGACGGGAGCAATCCCATGGAGGTTCAAGTCCTCTCCCCGGCACCGAGACACACAGACCCGAAGTTCCTTGCCATCATTCGAAGGAGGCCCGCCATGATCGAACGAAAGATACTGCGTCTCGCCGTCCTTTTCTCCGGCAACGCCAGCGCCGTCCAAGAACTGGAGCATAGCGATCCTGGGTGGGGATGGGATTATGAAGTGGTCGTAGCCTGTACTGATCGGTCCGATACTCAGGGACGAAAGTTCTTCGAAACCCAGGGCGTCCCTTGTTTCACCCACCATTTCCGAAGCTGGTGCGAGAACGCCGGTATTCCCTCGAGGGGCGATCCCGAACACCGTTCAGGATATTTCAATCGCCTGGCGGACGAGATCGATGCCTTTGTGCCGGACTACATCGTCCTTTCAGGCTTCACCCTCATCCTCCCCCGATGTTTCGTGACGGCATTCCACAATCGTATCCTCAACGTCCATCCCGCCGACCTGTCCGTCCATGACACGGCAACCAGGCAACGCCGGTATGTCGGACCGGGACGGCAGGCCATCGCGCGGACCATCTGGGACAAGTGTCCGTCCGTGCGTGCGACCGTACACTTCGTCACCGAAGCGGTCGACGCAGGCGAAATCGTCGCTTTTTCGGACGAATGCCGGCTGGAATCGAAGGCGGACGCCGCCCTCGTCCAAAGCCGGATGAAAAAGATCGCCGACCCGGTGGCGCTCGCTCGAGCGCTCCACATCCTGGCTACAAAAAAACAAACTGACTAAAAACCGGTTTCCCCGCTCGGGGAAACCGGTTTTCTTCATGCCCGTATACAATCGACTACCACTCGAGCGTACCGCCGACCTGGTACTCAGTGACACGGGTCTCGAAGAAGTTCTTTTCCTTGGAGAGGTCTACCGCCTCCGACATCCAGGGAAATGGGTTGGGGACCTTGTACTGCTCGGGCAGGCCGATGCGCTCCAACCGCCGGTCGGCGATATGTTCGATGTACTGCTTGAACCCCTCGGCGTTCATACCAAAGATCCCTTTGGGGAAGACTTCCTGGGCGAAGGTGTATTCCAGTTTGACGGCCTGCTTCACGAGGTCGATCATCTTCTCTTGGAATGCGGGCGTCCAGAGTTCCGGTTGCTCCTCCTTGATGGTGTTCACTAGGTTGATGCCGAAGTTGAGGTGTTGTGATTCGTCCCGCATGATGTACTGGATCTGCTCGGCGCTCCCCACCATCTTGTTCTGGCGCTGGAAACCGAACATCACCGCGAACGAACTGTAGAAGAAGATGCCTTCCATGATGAGCGAGAAGACGACGATGTTCTCGAGGAACTTCTGGTCGTTCTCGAAGGTGCCGGTCTTGAAATCCGGGTTGAAGATGCCTTCGTTGAAGGAGAGAACGAAGGCGTCCTTGTTGAAGATGGCGTCGATCTCGCGGTACATGTTGAAAATCTCGCCCTCGTCGAGACCGAGCGATTCCACGATGTACTGGTAGGCGTGGCTGTGGACGGCCTCCTCGTAACCCTGGCGGAGGAGGTAGAGCCGGCATTCGGGCGAGGTGATATGGCGGTAGGCGGCCAGGACAATGTTGTTGGCCGCAAGCGAATCGGCCGTCGAGAAGAACCCGAGCACTGTCTTGAGCGCCTTGCGCTCGTCCTCGGAGAGGACCGTGGTCGACTTCCACTGCTCGATGTCCTTCTGCATGCTGATCTCGGTCGGAAGCCAATGGTTGGCATTGCCAGTGTTGTAGGCTTCCCACGCGAACTTGTGCTTCATGGGGTACAGCTGGATGACATCCGCGTCGGCGCCGTTGATGATGCGTCGCTGGTTGATGTCGACCTTCTGATGTGTTTTGGTGATGGGCATAAGATTGTTTGGATTGATCGGTTGCGAGTGGCGGGTGACGTGTTTCGAGTTTTCAACCCGTCACCCGTGAACCCGGAACCGAGCAGTGGGATTGTTATTGGCACGCTTCGCAAGTGGGATCGTCGATACGGCAGAGCTTCTTCATTCCCTCGGGAGTGTTCATCCCCGTGTAGACGGAGGCCGGCTTCGGCTCCGGCATAGCCGGGACGGAGACGCTCGCGGTAGGCGCAGGGGCGGCGGCGAGCGGGACGGTGGCCGGGGCAGCGGCAACCGGAGCGGCTTTGGCCTCGAGGTCGCGCTTGTGCGTAGCCCCGAACTGGGCCGTGCTCACCGTCGACTTCTCGACCTGGGAGGCAGCCAGGGTGCGGAGGTAATAGGTCGTCTTGAGGCCCATCTCCCAGGCATACAGATAGATCTCCGATACGGCCCGGCCGGAAGCGCCGATAAGGAAAATGTTGAGCGACTGGCTCTGGTCGATCCATTTACCGCGATAGGCGGCCGCCTTGATAAGCCATCGCGGGTCGATCTCGAACACTTCCTTGTACTTGTCCCGGATTTCGATGGGAATCTCGTTGATCTTCTGGATGCTACCGTCATGGAACTTGATCTTGCCCACCATTTCGTAATCCCAAAGGCCGAGCTTCTTCAGGTCCTCCACCAAGTAGTCGTTGATGACAATGAAGTCGCCGCCCTGATTGGATTTGACGTAGATGTTCTTGTAGATGGGCTCGATGGTCGGGATGGCGCCCACGATATTCGAGGTGGTGGCAGTCGGCGCCACGGCCAGACAGTTAGAATTGCGCATGCCGTACTGTTTGACCGACTGGCGCACCGGCGTCCAGTCCATCCGGCTGGTGCGAGGGACGTCGATCTTCATCCCACGCTCTTTCTCGAGGAGGTCGAGCGTGTCGACGGGGAAGATGCCCCGATCCCACTTCGAACCCCGATAGCTCTCGTAAGTGCCCCGCTCGCGGGCCAGCTCGGACGAGGCCAGGATGGCGTAGTAGGAGATCATCTCCATGCTCGAGTCGGCGAATTCTACCGCCGCTTCCGAGTCGAAATTGATACCGAGCTGATAGAGGGCGTCATGGAAGCCACCCAAGCCGAAGCCCACCGGCCGATGCTTCAGGTTCGAGTTCTTGGCTTCGGCGGTCGGGTAGAAATTGATGTCGATGACGTTGTCGAGCATGCGCATGCCCGTCATCACCGTCTCCTTGACCAGTGCCTCGTCCCACTTGCCGTCCTTGACGTGGAGGGCGTAGTTGATCCAGCCCAAGTTGCACACGGCCGTCTCCTCGGCCGAAGTGTTCAGGGTGATCTCGGTACACAGGTTGGAGTTGTGGATGACACCGGCATGGTCCTGGGGCGAACGCACGTTGGCCGGATCCTTCCAGGTGATCCACGGGTGGCCGGTCTCGAACAGCATGGCTAGCATCTTCTTCCATAGGTCGAGGGCCTTGATGGTGCGGGCCGTCTTCATCTTGCCTTCTTTGGCCAGCCGCTCGTATTCCTGGTAGCGTTCCTCGAACTTCTTGCCGTACAGATGATGGAGGTCGGGCGTCTCCGAAGGCGAGAAGAGGGTCCACGGACCGTCCTCCTTGACGCGCTTCATGAAGAGGTCGGGGATCCAGCTGGCCGTGTCCATATCATGGGTACGGCGGCGCTCGTCGCCCGTGTTCTTGCGGAGCTCGAGGAAATCCTCGATGTCCTGGTGCCAGGTCTCGAGATAGACGCATGTGGCGCCGCGGCGACGGCCCGAGCGGTTGATGGCCACCGTCACGTCGTTGGCGATCTTCAGGAACGGGATGACGCCCTGGCTCTCCACGCCAGTCCCCTTGATGAAGGCCCCGGTGGAACGGATGTTGGTCCAGTCGGTCCCGATACCGCCCGACCACTTGGACAGCTGGGCATTGTCGGCGTACACCTTGAAGATGCTCTCGAGCGAGTCCTCGACGGTGTTCAGATAGCACGAAGAAAGCTGCGGGTGCGGAGTGCCGGAATGGAAAAGCGTCGGGGTGGAGGGCACGAAGCGATGGGTGGAGATGATGTTATAGAACTCCACGGCCCGTTCCATCTTCTGCGGCTCATTGATGGCCAGGCCCATGCCGACCCGCATCCAGAAGGCCTGGGGCGTCTCGAGGACCTGTTTGGTCTCGGGATTCTGGACGAAGTAGCGGTCATAGAGGGTCTGGATGCCGAGGTAGCGGAAGAGATCATCCCGACCGATGACCAGTTTTTTCGAAAGGGTTTCGAGATCGAATTCAAGGAGTCGTCGGTCGAGACGGTCGATGGCCACACCCTGCCTGATGTTCTCGATGAATGCCTGGCGGTACTGCTCCTCGAGCTTCTCGAAATCGACACGCTCCGGACCGATCACCTCCTTGTACAGGGAGGCGAGGAGGAGACGCGAGGCGATGTGCGGATAGCAGGTGTCCTGCTCGGTCATGGCGCGCACCGTCATGAGGAGGGCGCGGCCCACGTCTCTAGTCTTCATCCCGTCATACAGCTCGAGACGCACCTGGTCGATGATGGCGTCGAGATCGATCTGGCTGGCATACTCGCTCGCCGCGCGGAAGAGCGAGGCTTTGAGTTTGGCCGGATTGAATTTGACCCGGGTGCCGTCGCGCTTCTCCACCATGAGCGTCCCCTTCTCCACTTTCTCGAGGGCCTCCCGCTTCTTGGCGGCGCGCTCCTGGGCATGCTCGTAACGGTAGAGGATGTAGGACTTGGCCACGTCGAAATAACCGCCGCGCATGAG
>CAYNEL010000010.1:0-27966 GCA_964396225.1 uncultured Bdellovibrionales bacterium
CTGGCATCTCTTCAAGGTGGGCCAGGGACTGCGGAGCTGAGCAATGTTCCGAGGGAATAAAAAAAGACCGCCGTCAGCTCGTGGCTGAGGCGGTTTTTGAGGTTTCTGGTCCTAGGCTGTCTCCTTCCTTGCCAGGTCGGAAAGCTGGCCGAGACCGGAGAGGAGGGTGAAGAGCTTGGCGAAGGTGTCGATCTGGTGGGGGAGCCACTGATATCCGAGATCGGGGGCGATCCGCGTCCCGCTGTCCGGGTCGAGCTCGGAACGGTTGCCCGGCGAACGAAACCTGACGCGGTCGTCCTCGAGCGTGACTTCCCAGTCGGACTGCTCCTCCCCGTTCCTCATCCAGTCCCAGGCCTTCCGCATGGTTTCCTCGATCTTCTCGCGATGCATTTCCTGGAAAGCGTACCGGCACCAGTGGCGGAGGGCGGGGGAACATTCCGCGGCCAGCCCCGGTCCCGTGATGTCCAAGCTCCGGATGACGACGAGCTGTTTTCGTCCGTCCGAAGGGACGAACAGGCCGTCCAAGAGAGTGAAGGCCATTTCCAGCGTGGCCGCCGCCGCCTGTGAGGGGAGGGTGCGGGTGGGCAGGTCGGGGATGAGCCTGGAGGGGAGCTGGAAGCACCAGACGTTCCAGGGGCCCTGATCGCTGATCCGGGTGGCGACGGGACTGAAGCCCCAGGTCAGGCAATCCTTGAAAGGAAAGACGAAATCAGGCAAGCCGAAGCGCTGCCGGTATTTTTCGATGAGGGCACAGGTCGGCAGCTGTTTCGCGAAAGCGAGGAAAGCCTCGGCCCGGATGCGGAGGACGAGTGTCGGCTCCGGACCCGGGCCGATACCCAGCTCATAGGCGGCCGGGCAGTCGTTCCAGCGAACGGAGAGTACGGTCATGGGGCGCCTCCTTTGTGGTTGTTAAATGACGAAGTCAATCAAGTATATCCGAAAAAGCCCAATCTGTGAAGTATCGAAAACCGCTCCGCGGGGCGGAGCGGTCGGCAGTCCGGGGCCGGGCGGGGGATCACTGGATCCCCGCTGGCAGGGCCTCGCACACCTTCCCATCCTTGTCCCCGTCCAAACGGAAGGCATCCATGTTCCGTCCCTGGTCACGGCACCGGTCGTAGACTTCCTGGGCTTCGGCCTGAGTCCGGAAATCGTCGCAGTTGTAGTCTAGCTTTTCCGCGTTGCAGAAGGCCGTCACGTTGGTGAGGTTGCCGTCCGCGTCGCGTTCGATCTTGGCGGCCGAGAGGGAGCCCGTCTCGGCCAGGGTCCCGAGATCGTAGTCCGTCTTGGTCGCTTCCATGCCAAAGGCTCCCAGGAGGAGAGCAATGGCGCCGGCGAGGATCCATTTGGCGGTGGTGTTCTTGACCATGAAGAACAAAACGCCGGCCAGCACGATGAGGATGCCGATGATCCAGAGGCGGGCTTTGCGCGATTGACGCCAGCCTACCTCGCGTTCCGGTGCCGCTCCGGTCGGTTGCTTGTCCGTTTCCATAATGATGGATGATGAAATGATTATGGCTCCCTTCGGATATGGAAGCGTATGGGTTTTCGTTTGATATCGTCCCGACTCAGACCTTAGCCTTAGCCCTCGGCCAGCAATTGCTCCACCACGGGAGCGAGGCGGGCCACGATGGCCGTGTAGCCCTGGTCGTTCGGATGGATGGCGTCGGCCATCAGGTCGGCGTGGCCGAAGACGCCCTGGAGGATGTCCTCCAGGTAGGCTGCTCCGGTCTCCTCGGCCAGGCGTTCGAATTCCTCGTCCGCTCCGCCGCCGATGATGCCGCTCCGCACGCCGACCACCATCACGGCCGCCCCGGTTTCCTGGAAAGCCGAGACGATTTTCCCGAGATTGGCGAAGGTCTCCTCGCGCGGGATCTTTTGGAGGAAGTCATTGCCTCCCAGGACGATGATGACCAGGCGGGGGTCCGCGGCGAGGGCGTCGTCCAGCCGGGCCAGGCCGTCCCGCGTTGTGTCGCCGGCCACACCGTAATTCAGCACCGGCTCTCCCAGGGTCCGGGCGAGCTGTTCCGTGAGGCCGTGGCCGGGAGCGGCACCCACGCTTTCCACCAGGCTGTCGCCGAAGACGAGGAGGGGACCCTTCTTGGCGATGGGGAAGTTGCGGATTTCGCGCGGGTCGCGGAACAGGAAAAACCAAGCGCCGAGGACGGCGAGGGCGAGACCGGCGGTGATGAGGGCGCCTTTGCGCATAGTGTCGGTTACTACAACCCCATCATTATAGCAACGATACTTCGACCCTACCATTGACTTTACAGGTATTCTATTGTATCATTTTCCTTCAGTTCCTTGGCCGTTTCCCATACCCAAGAGGAGGTCGTCATGTCGCGCCAACTGTTGTTGCAGTTCACCCCCGTCATGTACCGCTCTCTGCTTCGGGAGCTACTGAGGGAGAGCGGGCGGCTGCCAGCCACTTCGTCCTTCCCGCTCGAAGAGGTGTATTACTTCTCGCAGACCGGAGAAGGGCGGTTCGAGACCCACGCCCTCGCCGGCGACCTGTGCCGGCTCGGGAAAACCCGAGGCATCGCGGTCCTCGACGTGAGCGAGACCGAAATGTGGATGGAGGAGATGATCTCACGGGAGCGGGTTCCTCGCCGCGTTTTCAGGCGGGTAGGGAGGTCCAACAGCTGGCGTCCGGAGGAGGATTGGTCCGAGGAAGAGGCGTTCGCGCGTTCCATCGCTAGCCGCTGCCAGACGCGGGTGGGCATCCTCGCCCAGCCGTACCAGATCCTCCGGGCGTTCACCGGGATGGTGACCGTACTTGCCGAGCGGGGATGGCACCAGGGCATCAGGCTGTATGCCCTCACTCCTCCCGTGCCGGATGTCCAGGAGCATCCTTCCTTGACGGACTTGGTACAGGAGGAGATGGAGCGTTTCATCCAAGCCGTCTGCGAACGCGGGTACTCGCCGCCTCTGGCCCTGGAATACCTCGGCCAGCGGTACCGCCAGGACGAGGAGGACCGGAAACAGGCATCATAACGCCGCCACACATCTTGAAAGCGCCCCTGCGAAACCGCAGAGGCGCTGATTTTTTATCCATCGGCAGGCGGTTCACCTCGCGAACCGGACGTAGATGCCGGCGGGGATGGCGCGCCCACCCCCTGATTCCTGGAGCCGGAGCTCGCCGTACTGGCCGTTTTCGATTTTCCCGAAAGCACTTTCTACTGCCTGGGCGAAGGAGAGGGCGGCGTAGCCGGCGGCATAGCCGTTTAAGATGAAGAAACTGCCAGGTGTGTCGGCGAGGAGGGCACGCAGGGTCTCGAGGAGTTCCGGCAGGTCTTCTTCGATATGCCACACCTCGCCTTTGGTGCCGCGCCCGAACGCCGGCGGATCGAGGAGGATGCCTTCGTAGCGTGAGCCGCGCCGTACTTCGCGCTTGGCGAATTTGAGCGCGTCGTCGGCCAGGGAGCGGATGCCGTGCGTGACACCCAAGGCCTCGGCATTCTCGCGGGTCCACTGGATAGCCTGTTTGGATGAATCCACGTGGGTGATGTCGGCTCCGGCTTTGGCCGCGATGACGCTCGCAATTCCGGTATAGCCGAAGAGGTTGAGCACCTTCGGTTTTTCGAGTGGGGCGAGGCGCTCTTCCATCCACTCCCAGTTGGCGGCCTGTTCGGGGAAGACCCCGGTATGCTTGAAGCCCATGAGGCGGGCGAGGAACGAGACACCGCGCCACCGCATCGGCCAGTCGTCGGGGATACCCCGATGTTTTTTCCAGTCGCCTTTGCCATTGGCGAAGCGGAATTCCGCGGCCGCCTGCTCCCAGAGATCGGGATGGGCTGGACGCCAAATGGCCTGCGTCTCGGGGCGGGCGAGGACGACCTCGCCGAAACGCTCCAGCTTCATATGGTCGCCCGAGTCGAGGAGCGCGTAGTCGTTCCAGCCGGGGACGATTAAGTCTTGTTCTGTCATACAGATTCGGTATACAGGAAAAACTCACTTCTTTCCACTTTCTTTTGGCGGCAAAAGAAAGTGGAGAAAGAAAACCGCCTCCCTGGCTCTCGGCTCAAGCTCTCTCAAGCGGCTCACTCCGGGAATTTTCCAAACCAAGAAGCTGGAAAATCCTTCCTTTCACTCGCCGGAGAGAGCAATCGCCTTCCGCCGCGGTCGGTCTTTATTCCTTTTTATTTTTCCAATGCTTTGGGATGCCTGGTGCTCCAAGCGGCGAGGACGATGCCGGCCGAGACGGCGGCATTGAGCGACTCACACCGGGGATGGATGGGAATGCGGAGGAGGGTGTCGCAGGCGGCGCGGGCGGCGTCCGAGAGCCCGCGGCTTTCATTGCCGACGACGATGACGGATGGCGCGGCGAAAGTTTCGTCCTGGAGCGTCACGGCGCCGTCCATAGCGAGGCCGTAGGCGGTGAAACCCTGTGTCCTGAGCGTCGCCAGGGCTTCCATTGGATCTGGGACGGACACGAGCGGGACGCGGAAGAGCATGCCCGATGAGGCCCGGGCCACGGCGCCGGTGAGAGGGGACTGACGGCGCTCGGGGAGGAGGACGGCGGCCGCCCCGAAGGCGGCGGCGCTCCGGATGACCGCGCCCACGTTCTGCGGATCTTCCAATCCATCGAGCAGGACGACGCAGGTATCCACGGAAGTTTCAAGCTTCCATTTTCCAATATCCATTACCAATCTCGACGGATCCATCCGAGCGATGACGCCCTGGTGCTTGGCCTCGCGTCCGACCTTCTGGGTGATACTTTCCGCCTTGAGCGGCTCGGTCTGGACGCCTTTTGCCTCGATGAGCGAGAGGAGCTCGGGATCGTCCATGTCCGGCGCGAGGAAGACCGTCTCGAGGCAGGCCGGGGCCTCACGGAGGGCTTCCGTGACCGTGTGCTTGCCGAAGATGTGGGTCTTGCCGGATTGCATAGGGGGAGTGAGGGGAGTCTTCTTTTATAGTACCCTATCTCCCGCTTGGCAAGAAAAACAGCCCTATTTTTAGGGCGCCACACTTACGGATTGTCAGCTCTAGCTATTCTTCTACTTCGCTCATTTCAATTCAGCTAGTCTGGACCGAAAATGGGCTTCAACTTTTTTATCAAGAAAATATACATAACATCCGAGCATTCCGCGCGTCATTAGTGTTTTGTATATATTTTTTATATACGCTTCAAGTTCAGATGGATCAGTAATACCTCTCCAACCATTGCTATCTTTGTATTCATCCTTTTTTACAACCAAGCGTTTGACTTTGGAATCGTATGATAACTCTGCTCCGACTATCACTCCAACATAATTTAAATCGTATCCCTGCACAGTATGGATACAGCCAACTTCATTGATTGCGTTTGGTGAGTTTATCCAATTTGTTATAGTACTGTTCCATCGCAGGTTGACACCCTCAATGTTGATATCAGTTATGTTCGGCTTCCCCTTGCTAATCCAAGGCCACGCAAAACCAGCGACTACTCTGGAAAGACCGTACTTTTGATTTCTTAATTTCACATCAGTAACCATTTTTGAGACATTGTTGTAAATCTTAAAATCGAAGTCGCTAAAGTTATTATTACCTCCTTTCGACTCCTCGAACACGTTATTAATAAACTCGATATACCTCTCACCCCCTCTTACTCGAAGTTGGCTAGTTAAGTAATGTTGGGTCGCGCCTAGCCCCTTGAAGCAATCAGCACGGACATCTGACGGCCGAATACTTTGGTTCTCATCGTAGAAAAAAATCTGCTGCGTGGAACATTTGAGTATCCAATCAAGTTCCGTACCTTCCTTTAAAAAGCCCAATTTTTTATTCATTAGATCATGGCTCCGAAAGTTCACGATATTCTTGCGCTGCCTCAGTCGGTGTGCCTCATCTACGATTAATAAGTCATATTTTTGATTAGCAACCTCACTTGGTCCAATAACCATGTTGGCAGAGAGACCAGTAATTTTTGAGAATGCTTCCTGTATTGATGTTCTTAGTGACTTCATCGATACTACAAGTCCGATTTCTAAATCTTTTGTTTTACTATCAGACTTTAGCATCTTGACTAAATATGTAGCCAAAATTGTTTTTCCCGTTCCAGGGCCACCATTGACTATATGGGCACCAGGCTGACCGCTCCTTACAACCCTGTACAATTGCTCTGCAACAGAAGCCTGGTCTTCAGTAAGAGCTTTGTATGGTGAGTACTTGAAGAGTTCACTATTTTCTATATCATCCAATTTACGACGAACAAGTTTAGCCTCCTGAAGTTTTCTCCAAATCGTTTGTAGCTTTGCTCGGTAACGATCCCTATCGAAGTAATTATGGTTTACTAGACCCTTGTTACCATTTTGTAAACGCAACGTACCTTCTGCGGAAAAATATTGGATTAGACGGGATTCCAAGTCAAGAGTAGCTGACTTGTTAAACTCCTCGTCAGATATAATATGAAGTCGCTCGAGTCTGGACCGCTCTTTATTCTCGTAGTGTTGCCTGCTTCGATTATGAGCGCTCGTCGTTTCTCCGATGTAAACTTCCTGACGATTCTCAATCACATACACGACTGGCCAATCCCTACCCAGAGGAAACTTTTTTATCTCCTCGAATCCACTTTTGTCGAATGAAAATGTAGAAATATTCGACATACACTAGAGTTTGTTGTATTTGGTATGTCTTCCTTTTGCTTTCTTAATTGGATACTTCTTCTTATTCTTGTTCAGTTTCTTTACAGAAGCCTTAATGATGTCAATGTCGAGATAATGAGACATGAGTAGTACCCAATAAAAAACGTCAGCGAGTTCATCACCAATAACTGCTTTATTCTTTTTTACGTAAGCCTGGATCTCTTCCGGATTTTTCCATTGAAAATGCTCCATTACCTCACTCGCTTCGAGAACAAGTGAGAGAGCTAAATCTTTGGGATTATGAAACTGGCTCCAGTTGCGGGCCTTGTTGAATTCAACTATTGCTTTAGTGAGTTTCTCGAGCTCTGATATCATAATGAGAAGCTAATATACCATCCTATTCCTATTTTACTCCATTTTCAAGGGGTTTTAGAGTGAAAACAGAAAGCCGCCCTGAGGGGCGGCCTTTCATCAGGGGCAGTTCTGGTCTCAAAAACACAGCGAGCCACTCGGGTTCAGTACCCACCGATGGGGCCGTTGAGGGATATTTTAGCATTTTCCAGGAGGTTTTACCGAGGCACCCGAGTCAGACCCTAGATTATCTAGTTTTATTTATTTTACAGGGTTAAATTTGATACTCGCAGATCGACTTATTGAGTATTTTTTAAATAACTTCTCGTTCAAAAACGTACTTTTCTTATAAGCGTCGAGTATATTTTCCATCAACTCATCACGTAATTTGTCTATGTCATTCTGAACAAGTTGATTCCTAAAGCTATCGTGAACGAGGCTATTTCTAATCTCTCTCACTTTATTAAATACACAAAATTCTGAGGGGTTTATTTTTCTAGTATTCAGCAAGTGTTTATTCGCTTCATCAAACTTACCCTTTCCGCTCTCATTTCTCAATACACCCTCAATAACTGAGGAGTGGATAAGAACATCACGATACGCCTTTCCTAGATATTTATCGAACTGCTGCCTTACCCAGTCAGGATGACTTAAATTTTTTGCCATTTTGATTTTCTGATATGGAGGCGAAACTCACTAAATAGCAAGTTCGCTCGGCCGTAATATCTTAATACTCTTCGTTGTTTCAATTCTATCTCTACCCCGCAGAATGCCGCCATCCACAGTCAAGAAAAAACACTTGTTCTGAAAAGCTTGAAATATATGTTCTGCATCATCTGCTTTAAAGATCTGTTTGAGGCGCAAAAGCAAAGGCTCTTCTCGAGGAAATGGAATCATTCCCCCTCCAATGATGTCCATAACTCGCTTGTTCTTAAAGGTCTCTGCCATTTCGAATAGATTGAAAATCTCGAGGTGTAACTTTTGATACTCTTCTGGTATATCAGCGAGTTCCTGCCTCACCTTTTCAGAAACATAACATTTGATCAGTCCTCTTTGGTGTAGTTCTTGTATAGCCTTTAGAGCATTGATCTCTAATAGAGGAATATCATTTTTTACAAGTGCTGAAATTAATACCGTGTCAAGGTAGATTCTTTTCATAAATCCTATAGTATAAAGCGTCAAGGTTACCCAATAATAAGCATACAGCGCGGCGAGTGTATCACCTTTGTGTGAACCTACATCGCACGCGCCCCACGCAGCGGCCCTCACGAGCAAGGAAGTTTCAATTTTGGCGAGCCACTCGGGTTCAGTACCCACCGATGGGGGATGGGGCCGTTGAGGGGTAGTTTATGGCTCTTTCTTAGACTTCACCGCGGCACCTGAGTCTAGGTTTATTCTGAACAGAACGATGTTGAGATCTGACTTTTTTCAACACGACAATCCGGTTTCAGTGGATTGGTTATCGTATCGCAGTACCAAGACCATTTTTCTTCTGTTATTTTACAACTATCCATATCATCAAACCGAGCAACTGTTGAACAGTTTGAGTGGTTGATATCGCAAACTTTGTATTTTATCGGGAAAGCTTGGTTATCATAGAGAAGCAACGAGCCTAAAACAATAACTGCGATAGTGAGAAGTAAGCTGAGTATTTTGTAACTCATCAACATACTTTATTTATCTAATTTGATCTTAAAGCCCGATCTAAGATAGCTTCTATGCCTTTTGTAAGATTGAGCGAAAGCACTGAAAGATGACCGAAGAGTGAAAGGATAAAAATAAATATTAGAATAAAATCGCTAAGGCCTATTGAAGAACTTTGAAGAATCAGTGGCCAACGGATCGAGTAAAAATAATATGCAATTATTCCTCCCACAAAGAAACCCGCCGAATTATTCCAAATCTCTGTAAATTTAAACTGCCATGGGGCATTCTTTTTAGTTTTTGTTTCGTCTTTATTAAAGTCATACCCAGCAAAAACCTGCTTATATCTAATCCACCCTAAAATAAGACTCCCAACCATTATCCAGAAAATTACATGGAAATGCATATGTCTAACATCCCGGATTATTGTCGTTTTGAAGCCCCTCGAGTCCTCCGATACTAAATACTCAGTGCGGAGACGACAGGATTCGAACCTGTGAGCCCCTTTCGAGGCTAACGCATTAGCAGTGCGCTGCTTTGTTTTGCTGTGCAAAACCCCAGGCACTCGAGTTTCAAAAGCACAGCGGAGACGACAGGATTCGAACCTGTGAACCCCTTTCGGAGTTAACGCATTAGCAGTGCGCTGCTTTCAGCCACTCAGCCACGTCTCCGCTGTGATATCGAAAAACTGCCCGCGAAAAGCAAAATCGTTTGCTTTCCGCCCACCAGAGCCACCTCTCCATACTCCTCAGAGGACTGTATCAAAATACGCCCCCGGAATCAACTTCCTCGCTAGCGGGTGAGGACGAGGCCGATCACTTCTCGGGCCTCGGCTTTTTCCTTCAACACCTTGGCGCACTCATCGAGGGTGGCCAGGGTGGTGGCTACGTCGTCCACGAGCCATACCCGCTGGCCAGCCAGACTTTTTCCTCCTTCCCAAGTAAAGGCGTCGGTCATGGCGGCGAGGCGTTCCTGCCGTGACGATGAACGCGCCTGAGCGCTGGTGTAGCGGACGCGTTTCAATCCGCGCGAGAGGGGGAGTGGAAGCCCAGGCGTGAGATGGTGTGAAAGATACTCCGCCAGGAGCGCGCTCTGATTGAAATCCCGCCAACGCTCGCGTCGCGGGTGGAGTGGCACGGGCACGATCGCGTCCGGCAGCGGCAATCCACCTGTCGTCACGCTTTCGACGAGGAGGCCACCCAAGGGTTCCGCGAGGCTCTCCACGAAACCGTACTTGTAGGTATGGATGGCGCGGTCGAGGAGGGGATGGTGCGGGCAGGCGACGAAAAGGGCGTCGAGCACGCTGGCGTCCGGGCGGCCGCGGCAGTCCGAACACAGCGCGCCACGCGGCGTGATATGCCTTTTGCACACCGGGCAGACCTGTTCCCGGGTGCGCGGCAGGCGCGAGAGGCAGTCGTCGCACAGCGCCGTGCCGGGGGCGTGACAGCCGAGGCAGTGGAGAGGGAAGAAGAGATCGGCGAGCGCCTCGCGCGCTTTGGTCCAGACGGAGACCGAGCCCATAGGAAAAGAAGGTTACCAGGTCTTCTTTTTCTTGGTTTTGGGTTTCGGTTTGGATGTCACGGATTTTTTGGCTTTCTTCTGTTCCGGCCGAGCAGATGATTTCTTCACGCGCGCTTTCTTTGCAGTGGTCGGTGCGGTATCGATCGGTAGGACGGTGAAACCGCCGGTCCCGGCCTCGTGCCGGATGGCGAGCGTGCCGCTGGTCCGGGCGAAGAGATGCGGGGCGAGCCCCGTCTCGATCCCGGTCTGGATGGTCTTGGCTACGGCCCGGGCGCCTTCCTTGGCCCGGAGGGCGGTCTCGGCCACCTGTCTCGACACGGAGCGGTCCCAGGCGAGGGCGATCGAGCGTTCCGCGAGCCGTTTCTTCAGCTGGTCGAGCTCGAGACGGGCGATCTTCTCGAAATGGGCCAGGGTGAGCGGGGCGAAGACGGAAATGTGGTCCAGACGATTCAAGAGTTCGGGCCGGAATTCCTCCTTGAGCTTCTTCAGGACGGCGGCTTTGGCCGTCTCCCAGGCGTGGCCGCGGCCGGGCTTCTCGCCGCCGGCGAAACCGAGCCGCGCGTCCCGCGCGAATTCCTCGGCACCCAGGTTGGAAGTGAGGATGACCACCGTGTTGCGGAACGAGACCGCACGCCCGTCGGCGTCGGCGAGCACGCCTTCGTCGAGGATCTGGAGGAGGAGGTTGAAGACGTCGGGATGGGCCTTCTCGATCTCATCGAAGAGCACCACGCTGTGGGGCTGGCGCCGCACCTTCTCGGTCAGGCGGCCGCCTTCGCCGTAGCCGATGTAGCCGGCCGGCGCCCCGATGAGCTGGGCGGTGGAGTGGCGCTCCATGAACTCGCTCATATTGAGCTGGATCAGGGCGCGCCGGTCGCCGAAGAGGGTCTCGGCTAGCGTCTTGGCGGTCAGGGTCTTGCCCGTACCCGATGGCCCGAGGAAGAGGAAGGAGCCCAGAGGACGATGCTCGCGGCCGAGACCGCTCCACGAACGGGTGAGGGTCTCGACCAGCGGGGTGATGGCCTCGCGCTGGCCGACCACGCGGCGTTCGAGGAGGGCGTGCAGGCGGGAGAGGGTGTCGGTCGGACGGGCGAGGAGCTTGTCCGCCGGGATGCGGGTGATGCGCGAGACGGTCTCGGCCACGTCCTCCCGCGTGATGGCGGGACGTTCCTGGTCGAGGTGCCGCTCCAGGGCGTCGCGGAAATCCTGGATGCGGCGGGAGAGGTGCTCTTCTTCGCCTTTCAGCCGGGCGGCCTCGTCGTAGTGTTCGGCGACCACCTCGTCTTCCTTGCGCAGAGTCACCTGGTGGCGTTCCTGGACGAGGCGCTCGATGTCGGCGGCCAGCGACGAGCCGGCGGCGTAGCGCGCCTCGGCGGCCGAAGCCGCCTCGTCGACGAGGTCGAAGGCCTTGTCCGGCAGGAAACGGTCGGGCAGGAAGCGCACCGACAGGTCCACGGCCGCCTGGATGGCCTCGTCGGTGAGCGTCACGTGGTGGAAGTCCTCGTAGTCGGCCCGGCACTCGGAGAGGTAGTGCCGCGTCTCCTCGGGCGAGGGCTCGCTCACCAGGACGGGCTGGAAACGGCGTTCGAGGGCGGGGTCCTTCTCGATGTGGCGCTTGTATTCGGTGAGGGTGGTGGCCCCGATGCATGAGAGCTCGCCGCGGGCCAGAGCCGGCTTCAGGATGTTGGCCGCGTCGAGGCCTCCGGACGTGTTGCCGGCGCCCACGATGGTGTGGAGTTCGTCGATGAAGAGGATGACTTCGGGGTGTTCCACCGCTTCGCGCACGATCTCCTTGAGACGAGATTCGAATTCGCCGCGGAAATTGGTCCCGGCCACGACGAGCGCCAGGTCGAGGGCGACGATGCGCCGGCCCGAGAGCTTGGGGCCGGCCGCTCCCTGGTTGATGAGGCGGGCCAGCGAGCGCACCAGGGTGGTCTTGCCCACGCCCGGCTCGCCGATGAGGAGGGGGTTGTTCTTCTGCTTGCGGCCGAGGATGTGGATCATGCGCTCGAGCTCGCGGTCACGGGCGATGAAGGTGTCCCGGCTCTCGCCCGTCTCCCAGTTCAAGTCCATGCCGTACTGGTCGAGGAAGGGGGTGCGGCTTTCCTCGGCCTCGGTCTTCTTGGTCAGGGTGACGTCGGGCAGATCGAAGAGCTGGGAGAGCTGGGGTAGGCCCGAGAAACCCATGTTCATCTTGATCATGGAGTCGATCTTCTGGCGGTCGGCTTTCTGCGCGTCGAGGATACTGCGCACTTCGCGGTCGTCGGACTCGACGAGCGCGTAGACGAGGTGCTCGCTGCCGACATAGGGGTAGCGGTATTTGCTCGCGATCGAGTAGGCGCGGGTGACGATGGTCTTGAGCGTCGGCGAGAGGGGCGGGAGGAAGCCGGAGACGGCCAGCGTGCGTTTGGCCGGCGGCGTGCCTTCGGCGGCCGGCGCTTCGGACTCCCGTTTGCCGGCGGCCGGCGCCAGGCAGGCGGCTTCGAGAGCGGACTGTTCGATGCCCATGTGTTTCAGGAGGAGACCGGCCAGGCTGCCGCGTTCGAGCGAGAGGGCGAGGAGGAGGTGTTTGGGCTCGACCAGATGGGAGCCGGCGCGGGCTGCGATTTCGGCCGCCTCGCGGAGGCTTTTCCTGGCGTGGAAACTCATCTGGCGGGAAGCTTTGGGAGTGAGCATAAGGTTCTTATAGTATGGAGCAAAAGGGGCGCGTGTCAATCCGCCCTTCATATCGTCCGGACGGCTTGACCGCCGCTTCTCGCCGGCAGCGGGATGTGGTATCGTTATGGCATAACGGCCGCTCCAGAGTGAGCGCCTTTGTCCTGCGTCATACCAACACACAGCCTGAATATGCTCGGTCTCAAGAAAAAGTCGGTCCTCGGCATCGATTTCGGCACTTCGTACATCAAGATCGTCGAACTCGAGGTCCGGGACGGCGACCCGTTCCTCATCAACTACGGCCAGGTGGAAATGCCGTTCACCGAAGGCACCGAGACCTTCCGTTTCCAGTCGCCGGAAGAGAAAGTGATCACCCACTTCAAGGCGCTCAAGGAACGCCTCGGCACCGAGGCCACGACGGCCTGCGCGGCCCTGCCCGCCTTCACCGGCCTCATCACCATGATGGAGATGCCGGCCATGGAGTCCGCCGAGCTCGAGAAAGCCATCCGTTTCGAGGCCCCCAAGTACATCCCGCTGCCGATCGAGGACGTGGCCTTGAGTTGGGAGGTGGTGCGCGGCGGTGAGGCGGAGGTCAAACCCAGGAAGGCCAAGAAGCCGGCGGCGGAACCGAAGGAAGGCGAGGCCCCCGAAACGGCTCCCCAGAAGATGGATGTGCTCCTGGTGGCCGCCCTGAACAAGGAAGTGGAGCGCTACGAGCGCTATGTCACCAGCCAGGGGATGAAGCTGGCCCTCCTCGAGCTGGAGATCTTCTCCCTGGTGCGGGCCGCCATCGCCAACCAGGAGGAGACCGTCCTCCTCATCGACATCGGTTCCCGGGCCACCAACATCATCCTCGTCCGCCGCGGCTCGATCATCATGAACCGCAACCTCAACAGCGGTGGCAACGAGATGACCTCAGCCCTGATGGAGGCCCTTCACGTCAACTGGGAACGCGCCGAGCAGATGAAGCGAGGCCAGGCCGACCTTCTCTCGAGCCAGCTCTCGCACACGCCCATGCCCACCCTCCAGCTCATCCAGTACGAAGTGACGCGCATGCTCCAGCAGCTGAAGGCCAAGGATCCGGCGGCCAAGGTGGATCGGATTCTCCTCACCGGCGGGAGCAGCAAGATGAAAGGCCTGCCGGAATACTTCTCGCGCCTTTTCCAGCTGCCGGTCGAGCTGGCCAATCCCTGGCAGCACGTGGCCTACGACGAACGCCTCTCGGGCAACCTCTCGGAGCTCGGCAGTTCGTTTGCCATCGCCGTCGGCCTGGCGCTCGGGGGGCTCGAGCACCAGCGCAAGTAGGCGCCGGACTTGCGCGCTCACGGCGCGGCTGTGGTATAATGAGAAGCGTCACATCAACACCCAAACATAATTTTTTACACCGGGGACATGAGCAACATCAATCTTTCCCGTCCGGCCGGAAGCTCTTCCCAGCCGGAGGGCCGGACGTTCGACAGGAGCTTTCTCTTTTCCATACTGATTCTGGTCGTGGTTTTCGGAATCTATTTCGGACTGAAACTCTACAGCGTCCGGCTCGTCAGCCAGCAGGCCGACGTGGCGCAGCAGGCCGCCGCCCAGGTGGCCGCTCTGCACTCCGCCGACGGCCAGGCTGTGGTCGACTTCAAGGAACGCAGCGCCCAGGTGGCCAAGGCGGTTTCCGCCAAGTCCTCGGGCGAAGGTATGCCGGCCGACCTCCTCTCCAAGATCGAGGGATTGATGGTGCCGGAAGTGGCCCTGACGATGCTCGTCTATGATGCCGAGAAGCGCCAAGTGACTCTGCAGGCCGTCACTGCCGAGTTCCGCCATGTCGGTCGCCAGATGGTGGTGCTCAAGAACGATGCGACTTTCGCGCTTGTCACGGCCGACGAGGGACGGCGGGACGACGCCGCCAACCAGATCGAGTTTTCGATAACGGCCACCCTCAAATAATCCTTCCCGCCCCCTCGCGGGACGGAGCGTGATACAAAAAAACTATGCGCCTCAAGATATTTTTCTTCCCCCTCTCGCTCGTGGTGGCCCTCATCATGGCCATCTGGTACATCCAACCCCAGCTCACCACCACCCTGGAAGCGGTCAAGTCGCTCAAGGTCGAGACCGAACGTCTGAAGGAGCTCGACAGCAAGGTGAAGAACATGGGCGTCCTGAAGAGCGCCATGGGGGACAGCGGGAACACCGAAAAGGTCGCCCTTATCAAGAAATACCTGACTGAAACCCAGTCCGACGAACGCTCCGTGGATGGGGTCAATTTCCTCGGCAGCTCGGCCGGGGTGACGCTCACCGGCATCAAGATGGCCCGCCGGACGGCCAGCATAAACGAGAACATGATGTCTGAGGTGCCGGCCGAGGGGACTGCGCCCCAGATGACTCCGGTACAGGTGAGATACGTCGAAGCTGAGATAGCCATGGTAGGCCAGTACTCCCAGATCAAGGATTTCCTGGCCAAGCTCTCGCGTGACAACCAATTCGTTTCGTTCGAAAAAGTGAGCATCGAGGCGCCCAAGGCCGAGCAGGGCAAGGCCGCCAATCCGAACGCCTTGGTCGGCAAGGCCAGCGTCGTCTTCGGTTTCCTGCCTGCGGTTTCGGCCCCGGCCGAATATGTCCATCCCGTCTTTGACAGCGGCATTCTTGACATCGCGGCCGCCGACGATCTCCAGTCGTTCCTGGCCCAAGGCACGGCCGTCCCCGCCCTGGAGGCCACTCCCTCCGCCCGTCCCAACCCGTTCGTCAAATAAGGGTTCCGCGGCTTCTTTCGTCTTACCTCCCGGCGCCCTATGGCTGACCAGGCTCCGCTTCAAGCGGCTTCCGATACCGGTACGCTGACCCGGGCCAACCCGCCCGAATTGAAAGGCGTCCTCGACAAGGCGCCGCTCAAGGTGGACAAGGCGGTGCTCAACCTCATCCCCGAGGAAGTGGCCCGCAAGTACCGCATCGTCTGCTATCAGAAGGACGGGTCGTCTGTGCGCATCGCCGTCGAGAATCCACACGACATCGAGGCGTTGAACGTCCTCCACTTCCTGGCCCAGAAGGAATCCATCAAGCTCGAGCTCTACGAGGCCAAACCAGCCCAGATCGACGACCTCCTCGGCAAGTATTCGAGCGCTGACCGGGCGCTCAAGGAAGCCATCGTCTCCCTGAACCAGGAGGACGAGGAAGAAGCCAAGTCCGAGCGGATCCGCCTCAACGAGAACGAGGAGATCCTGAAGCAGGCCCAGAAGGGCGTCTTCCAGGACGCACCCATCGCCAAACTCGTCCAGGTGATCATCGAGCATGCCATGGACGGGCATGCCTCCGACATCCATATCGAACCCGTGGAGAACAACTACCGGGTGCGTTTTCGCGTAGACGGCATCCTCTATGCCTCGCTCGTCCTGCCGATGGAGGTGGGCCGGGCCGTGACTGCGCGCGTCAAGATCCTGGCCAACCTGAAGATCGACGAGAAGCGCAAGCCTCAGGACGGACGCTTCCGGGTCGAGCACGAGGGCAAGGTGGTGGACCTCCGTATTTCCACATTGCCCGTGGTGGAGGGGGAGAAAGTGGTGATGCGCGTCCTCGACAAGTCCGAAGGGCTGGCCGACATGGCCCACCTCGGCCTCGTGGGCCGGAACGTCGAGATCCTCGAAAAGCGCATCCGCGAACCCTACGGCATGATCCTCATCACCGGACCGACGGGCAGCGGCAAGTCCACTTCGCTCTATTCCTTTCTCGCCGTGCTCAACAAGGAGGAGAAAAACATTATTACCTTGGAGGACCCGGTGGAATACTTCCTGAACGGCATCAACCAGAGCCAGATCAAACCGGAGATCGGGTACACGTTTGCTACCGGCCTTCGTTCCATCCTCCGCCAGGACCCCAACGTCATCATGGTGGGTGAGATCCGCGATGGTGAGACAGCCGAACTGGCTATCCATGCCGCCCTCACCGGCCACCTCGTCTTCTCGACCCTCCACACCAACAACGCCATCGGCGCCATCCCGCGTCTCGTGGACATGGGCATCGAGCCCTTCCTCCTGGCTTCGTCTCTCCAGGCGGTGGCCGCCCAGCGTCTCGTGCGCCGCATCTGCAAGCACTGCAAGACCGAGAAGACCTACTCGCCCCGCATTCTCCAAGGCATCCGCGAGGCGCTCAAGAACGTCACGCCCGAAGAAGCCAAGAAATATGGCGTTGATCTCGGGAGTGAGCTAAAATTCTACTATGGCAAGGGATGCCCTCAGTGCAACGAAAGCGGCTACAAGGGGCGTCTGGCTGTGGTGGAGGTGCTCGAAGTCACGTCCAAGCTCCAGGAGATCGTCGCCGACCGGCGCGGTGCCGAAGTCGAGGTGTTGGAAGAGGGCCGTCGCCAGGGGATGATGTTCATGAAGCAGGACGGCATCCTGAAGGCCCTCCAGGGCGAAACCACGCTGGCCGAGGTGCAGCGCGTGACCGAGGGGGATCTCATGGTGGACGAAGAGTAACGTTCGTTGTGGAAATTCGGACCATTTCATTGTCGCGGCCTTGCGGTACTCGACGACGTACGTTCCAGTACGCCTTACTCCGTTCCGCGGCCGCTCCTCGAACTGATCTCGAATTTCCACAACGAGTCCCGGATGTTTCAAAAAAGATGAGCAGTATATCACCGACTATCATTTCCTAACCCCCCTTCCCCTCCATCCCTTTCCCCTTACCCCTATGGATGCCAAGACCATTCTGCTCGTGGAGGACGATTTCTTCATCAGCGACATGTATCAGAAGAAGCTGCGTGAGGCCGGCTACGTCGTCGAGATGGCCCGCGACGGAGAGGCCGCTCTGAAATTCCTCGAGGAACAGGGCCAGCCGATGCTTATCCTCCTCGACATCATGCTACCGGGGTTGAACGGCATCGAGATCCTGCGCAAGATGCGCGAGGACGAACGCTGGAAGAGCGTGCCGGTGATGCTCCTCACCAACCTCTCGGAACGCGAATATATGGAACAGGCCAAGGCCTTGGGCGCCATCGACTACATCGTCAAGTCCCAACTCACCCCGACCGATGTCATTGGCAAGGTGCGTGTCCACCTCGAGGGCGGCAGTGCCTGACCCCCCCTGCATCGTCCGCCGTTTCCCGTAAACCAACACACAACATCGTACATTTATGGAAGCCTTCCAGCGCGAACAACAGGTCAAACAACTCTTCCTCCTCGCCGGCCAGGAGGGGGCTTCCGACATCCATCTCGTGGTCGGCCGCCATCCCACCATCCGGGTCCACGGCAAGCTCGTGCCCATCGCCCAGCAGCCGGTGCTCACTGCCGCCGATACCCTCGAGATGGGCCAGATCCTGATGCAGCGCCAGGAGGTCAAGGATGAGTTCCAGCGCGAAGGCCAGGTGGACTTCTCCTATAATTTCGAGAACAAGGCGCGTTTCCGCACCAACATCTTCCTCCAGCGGGGCTCGGTCTCGGTGGCCATGCGTCTAGTAGGGGAGAAGATCCGCACCCTGGATGAATTGAACGTGCCCGACTACCTCTACAACTTCACCAACGCCCAGCAGGGGCTGGTCCTGGTCACTGGTCCGGTAGGCCACGGCAAATCCACCACCCTGGCCGCCCTCATTGACTACATCAACCACAACCAGGACAAGCACATTATCACCATCGAGGACCCGATCGAATACGTTTACACCCAGGACCGCTGCATCATCAATCAGCGCGAGATCGGCGAGGACGCCAAGAGTTTCCCCCAGGCCCTGCGGTCCGTCTTCCGCGAGGACGCCAACGTCATCCTGTTGGGCGAGCTCCGCGACCTCGATACCATCGCTACCGCCATGACGGCGGCCGAGACGGGCCACCTCATCTTCGCCACCCTCCATACCAACGATACCGCCCAGACCATCGACCGTGTGGTGGACGTCTTCCCCGCCTACCAGCAGAACCAGATCCGCATCCAGCTGGCCAACGTCCTCCTGGGCGTCATCGCCCAGCGTCTCCTCCCCAAAATCGGCGGCGGGCGTGTGCCGGCGGTGGAGATCATGGTCAAGAACCACGCCATCGAAAACCTCATCCGCGAGAACAAGGCCTACCAGATCGACACCGTCATCGAGACCAACCTGAAAGACGGCATGGTCTCCATCGACCGCGCCTTGGCCGACCTGGTGCGGCGCGGTCTGGTGGACGTCAACGACGCGCTCCGCTACTCCAAGAACCAGGAATACTTCCAGATGCTCCTCGGCGAGACCATCAAGACTTGACAGCTCATACGGAGCCGGTCGCGGGCGGGGAGTGGATATGCTATACTAGGCTCATCCGACACTCTCCTGTACAGAGTGTTGCTGCCAGTGAAAAAACAAAAATATGCGTTTCGTTTTCAAGGCCAGGGACCAGCACGGCAAGATCCAGGGAGGCATCGTCGAAGCCATCAATACCGACCTGGCCGCCCACATCCTCCAGAAGAACAACCTCGTCCCCCTCTCCCTCGAGCGCGAAGGCGAGAAGAAGGGTATCCTGGGCGAATTCATGCGCCAGTGGCAGAAGGCCTGGGAGGGTGTCTCGGACAAGGATCAGGTGGCTTTCTTCCGCCAGCTGGCGACGCTGATCGAGGCCCATGTCCCTATGGTGAGCGCCCTCACCGCCATCGGGGAACAGATGGAAAACCGCTTCTTCCAAAGCATCATCCGCGAGATGGTGGCCGATGTCGAGGACGGTATGCCGTTCTCCGAAGCCCTGGCCAAGCACCCGGACGTCTTCTCGCCGCTGGCCGTGCACATCATCCACGCCGGCGAAGTCTCTGGCAACCTCCAGAAGAGCATTTCTTTCGTGGCGGACAACATCGAGAAGAACTACCAGCTCACGAGCCGCATCAAGGGCGCCCTCATCTATCCGGCGTTTGTCATCAGCGTGGCCGGGGTGGTCGGTTTCCTTATCATTTCCTTCATCCTCCCCAAGCTCACCCTCCTCATCCGCGACCTGGACGTCGAGATTCCCTGGTATACCCAGACGGTCATCACGGTGGGGGATTTCATGGGCACTTACTGGTGGGCGGTGGCGCTGGTCCTCGTCTCCGGCATCGTCGGGCTGGTCTATTACGCCCGCTCCAAGGCCGGGCGTGACGAATGGGAGGAACTGTCACTCAAGCTCCCGCTCTTCGGCCGCCTCCTCCGCTACGTGTATCTCGCCCGTTTCTCGGAAAACCTGGGCTCGCTCCTCGGGAGCGGCATCCCGGTAGTGCGCTCGCTCAATATCGTGGGCGACGTGGTGGGGAACCGCGTCTACCAGCGCGTCATCCAGAAGGCCGCCGAAGAGGTCCGGGTGGGCGGCAATATGAGCACCGCTTTCGCCAAGTATCCGGACGACGTCCCGGCCACTGTCACCCAGATGATCCGGGTGGGCGAGGAGAGCGGCAAGATGAACGTGGCCCTCACCAGCACGGCCCGTTTCTACGCCAGCGAACTCGACACGATGACGAGGAACATCGTCACCCTGATCGAGCCCATCCTCATCGTGCTCTTGGGTCTCGGTGTGGCGGTGCTCGTCTTCGCCGTCATCGTGCCCATCTACAACATCGTCGGCCAACTCTAAACCTTCTTAATCCTATGCAGCGACCATCCGCCCGCGCCGGGTACACCCTCATCGAGATCTTGATCGTGGTGGCCATCATCGGCATTCTGGCCGCCATCATCCTCGTGCTGCTCACCGGCAGCACCGACAAGGCCTCGGCCAACAAGGTCAAGACCGAACTCGGTTCAGTCAAAAACGCTATGGCCATCTGCTGCAGCAATCCGACCACCACGCTCGGGACGACCGCCGGAGGAGCCGTCTGCACTGGGGCTACGGGCGTCCTGCCGACGAGTACCGAGCTTGAGTCCACTGGCGTGACCTACAGTGCTACGAGTTGCGGCGTCTCCAGCCCGACCTACACCGTCACCCTCTCGGGTCACAAGAAGACCGAATGTAACGGCGCTTGGACGGTAAATTATACGGGTGTAACTACTCCGGCTGGTTGCTGAAAAAGCTCCGCAGAGGCAGTTTTTGGAAAAAACAATAAACACACAGGAAAGGAGGTGAGAATATGAAAAAAATGCAAAAAGGCTTCACCCTCATCGAACTCTTGATCGTCATCGCGATCATCGGCATTCTCGCCTCCATCGTGCTCGTCTCCCTCTCGAGCGCCCGTGAGAAGGCCAAGATTGCCGCGTACAAGGCCCAGGTTCACTCGGTCCAGGCGGCTGCCGTGCTGGCCTGTGATGACGCGACCCTTGTCGTTGGTACCAATGTCAATGAGCCGGCGACCGGTACGAGCTACATTGGCACGCTTGGTGTGACAAGTCAGAACTGTGGCACCACTGGCGCTGGGACGTTTACGATCGATACTGAATCTATTGATGTAGGTAGTTCCGCGGCGGCTACCGCTTGCGAGACTGCCGACGGTACCGATATCACTGAAACCGGCGTGGTTTTCCCCGCGGGTTGCTAGTCCGTATCGGCTGTTCACCGGTCCGTCGGGGTTACCGACGGACCTCCTAAGCAGCTGAAGTTCAAACGTCATGCGGAGAGGCTTCACCCTCATCGAACTCTTGATCGTCATCGCGATCATCGGCATTCTCGCCTCCATCGTGCTCGTGTCTCTCTCGAGCGGACGCGAGAAGGCCAAGATTGCCGCCTTCAAGTCCACTGTCCACTCTCTCCAGACCAAGGCGGTCGAGGTGTGCGAGGACGGGGCGCTTGATTTCACCGACGTCACCGGATCGTTCGGCGATATTCCCGATAACATCGATGTGGCCAACATCGCCCAGACCGCGGACAACTGCGCCACCGATGACAAGACATTCAATTACGATGTCCCCTCGGCCGTCCTGACCACGCCCTGCACGGCCACTATCCAGGAGACCGGCGTGACCGCCTTTGTGGGTTGTTAAGGGTGTCGGTTTGCCGATCCGGTGACACGAAGCGCCTTATGGCGCTTTTGCTATACTTGAGCCAGCCTGTCTCCTATGGATTCCGCTTTTCCCATCTGGTGGTTCGGTGTCCTCGGCCTCATCGTGGGGAGTTTTCTGAACGTCCTCATCGCCCGGCTCCGGACGGGGGAGGCGTGGATAGGGGGACGGTCCAGATGTCCCCGTTGTCGCCACTCCCTCACCTGGTACGACAATATCCCACTCGTGAGCTTCGCCATTCTCCGCGGCCGGTGCCGCCATTGCCGCGCCCCCATCAGCTGGCAGTATCCAGCGGTCGAGCTCCTGACCGCCATCCTCTTCATTCTGTCCGCAAGCGTCCTGTTACAAGCGGGCGGGAGTGACTGGATGGCACTCGGGACGCTCCTCGTCGTCCAGTCGGTCCTGATCGTCATCCTCGTCTACGATTTCCTCCATATGGAGATCCCGCTCGGGCCGTGGTGGGTGGGGCTGGCCGCGGCCGGCGGACTGCTCTTCCTCCGGGGCGGCGACCCATCCCTGCCCACCGCCTGGTTTTTCCTCGAGCATCTTCTGGCGGGCCTCGGAGGCGCTCTCTTCCTCGGGACGCTTTCCTTTGTGTCGCGGGAGCAGTGGATGGGCTGGGGGGACGCCTATCTCATCTTTCTCCTCGGTCTGCTTGCTGGGTTTCCGGGGGTTCTCTGGACGGTGACCCTTGGCTCGGGTCTGGGGGCCCTGGTGGGTATCGGACTCATCCTCCTCGGCCGCAAGGCCCTCGGCAGCCGTCTGCCGTTCGGCCCGTTCCTCATCCTCGGTTTCTGGCTGGTCTTCTTTTGGGAACGCTTTTCGCCCGGCACCGCGCCCGCGGCCTGGTTGACAGGCTGGTTGTGAGCGGAGCGCCCCTCGGCTATAATAAGGAGGGGGATCATTCCCCTGACACGCCAACACACAACCGATGTCCCGCCTTTTCTTCCCCGGCTCCGGTTTTCCGCGGACGGCCCGGGGTTTCACCCTTATCGAAGTCATCGTCGTCATCGCCATCATCGGCATCATGACGGTCTTTGCCTTGCATTCGTACAACCAGTCCAAGCGGATGAAGGCGGCGGACGCCTCGATCAACGAGCTGGCCTCGTGGCTCTCCGAGATGCGCAACAACGCCGTCACCGGCGAGATCCCGCGTTCCGGCCGGATCCCCTGCAACTACGGGTTCCGGCCGCGTTCGGGTAATACCTCCTACGAGCTGACCGTGACCACCAAGAACGGGGCGAGCTCGAACGAAAGCTGTGGCGTCGCGGGCAATACCGGCACGGTGGTTGTGGCTACGGTCAACCTTCGGGCTCCGTCCTCTTTTTCCGCCACTCCTGACGATTTCCAGTTCAGTCTTCCCCGGGCGGTCATCCAGAACGCCGCGTCCTCGACCATCAAGATCGAGATCGGGTCGTCCGGCGTCAAGGGAGCGGTCTGTCTCTATCGCGAGACCGGGCATATCGAAAAAGTCCAGGCTCGTGCTGTGGCTACGGTCAACTGTCCCTGATATGGCTTTCCCCTTCTCAAAAACACGCTTCTTTCGCCATCGACCCGGTTTTTCGCTGGTGGAAGTGCTGCTTGCGATTTTCATCCTGTCCTTCGGTCTGATGGCCGCCATCTCGCTTGTCACCTCGAGTGTCCGGCAGAACTACGGGAATCGGGACGTCATCGTGGCCGCCGGCCTGGCCCAGGAGGGGGTGGAATTGGTGCGCAACGTGCGGGACAATAACTTCGCCGCCCGGGCGGATGGGGCCTCGCGGACGGCTTTCTCGAGCGGTTTCCCTTCGGGTGACGACAGCACCTGCCGTATCGACCGCACCATGACCTCCGTGGATTGCAATCCATCAAGCTACAATCTCTGTCTCTCGGGCGATTTCTATGCCCACGGCTCTTGCACCCCGAAGTATTCCCGTCGTATCTTCCTCGACCAGACCGGCGACTCGACCAACGGCTTCGCTTTCACGGCTGTGTCGGTGGTGTGGTGGGGCGGATCCATCCCGAGCGGCGTCTCGGCTTCGAGCCAGACCAACTGCACCATGAAGAACAAGTGCGCCTACGCCCTCGTCAAGCTCTCGGACTGGTACGACTATATGCCCCTGCCTTCCAACTAGTTTCCCTATGACGACGCGTCTCCTCCATCGCCCTGTCCGCGGCTTCACCCTCCTCGAGGTGGTGGTGGCCCTCTTCCTCTTCACTCTGATGATGATGGCGGTAGCCATGATCCTGGCTTCCGGGTTCAAGAATTACCGTGAGGGACGTCTCCTGGCCCAGAACGCCGAGGACGCCCAGGTGGCCCTGAACTCCATCGCCAAAGTCCTGCGTACCAGCACCGTCAAATCGTCCGATAACTCGAACGCCAGCAGTATCGAAGTCTACGATTATTCGCAATCCAAGTGCGTCCGCTACTCGTTTTCAAGCACCACCGGACGTTTGAACGTCGAATACGGTGACGCGCTGGACGGGAGCGGTAACCCCGATCCCGACGGCAGTTGCCAGAATTACTCCGCCCCGGTCGACCTTCTCGCCGGATATGTCACTGACTTGAGTTTCGATATCCGACAGTCACGTGACGGTGATCCCGATCCGCGGCGGGTAGGGCGGGTGGTGATGTCCGTGACTGTCCGGGCCGGTCCCACGGCCGTGGCCGGACGCCGCTCCTTGACGGTCCAAACGGCCGCCTCGTTGCACGACTACGTCCAATCGGGATTCTATTGATCTTTTCTGTCCGCCTTCGGCGGTGGCGGTTCATCACGGGCCTCGGGCCCGTTTTTTTGGTATAATGGCTTTATTCAAGCCTTTCCCCTGACCGTCATGGACCGGAAGACCGCCCAAGCCCGCATCACCCTCCTGACCCGGGAAATCAACCGCCATCGGAAGCTCTACCACGAGGAGGACCGTCCGGAGATCCCCGATGCGGCCTATGATTCGCTCCTGGTCGAACTCGAGCGCCTCGAGCAGGCGTTCCCGGACCTGAAAGCCGCCGACAGCCCGACGGCGGAAGTCGGCGCCGCGCCCTCCGAGAAATTCGCCAAGATCACCCACGCCGTGCCGCAGTGGTCGTATGACGACGTCTTCGACACGGCCGAGCTCGAGGCCTGGGACGCCCGTCTGAAACGTTTTCTCGGCAAGGCGGGGGAGGAGGCGTCCACGCTCCGTTATCTCTGCGAGCTGAAGATCGACGGCCTCAAGGTGGTCCTCACATACGAGCGGGGGACGCTCATCCGGGCCGCCACCCGCGGCGACGGCACCGTGGGCGAGGACGTGACGCGCAATATCCGCACCATCGGCGACATTCCCATGACCCTGCCCGAACCCGTGGACCTCACCGTCGGCGGGGAAGTGTGGCTTTCCAAGGCCGAGCTGAAGCGTCTCAACCGGGAACGCGAACAAGCCGGCGAGCCGGTGTTCGCCAACACCCGGAACGCCGCCGCGGGCGGTCTCCGCCAGCTCGACCCGCGCGCCACCGCGAGCCGCCGCCTCTCGGCTTTCCTCTACGCCGTGGAGGCCGCGTCCTTCCCTCTGCCCGAGAGCCAGACCGAGGCTTTGGCGCTCCTCACACGTCTCGGTTTTCCCGTCGAGCCGCACCACGAGGCCTGTCCCGACGTGGCGGCTGTCGAGGATTACTACGCCCGCTGGCGGGACAAGCGCGAGAGCCTCGACTACGAGCTCGACGGTATCGTCATCAAGGTTGACCAGCGCGTCCTCCAGGAAGTCCTGGGCTACACCGGCAAGTCGCCGCGCTGGGGCGTGGCCTACAAGTTCCCGGCCGAGGAAGTGACCACCGTGGTGGAGGATATCGTCGTCCAGGTGGGCCGCACTGGCGCCCTCACCCCCGTGGCCCATCTCAAGCCGGTGCGGGTGGCCGGCTCCACCGTCTCGCGTGCCACCCTCCACAACGAGGACGAGATCGGGCGTCTCGGCGTGCGCGTCGGCGATACGGTCATCCTCCGCAAAGCGGGGGACGTCATCCCCGAGGTGGTGCGGGTCTTGGCCGAGCTCCGGCCGAGAGGGACCAAGCCGTTCCGCATGCCGACGCGTTGCCCGGTGTGCGGTTCGCCCGTCGAGCGCCGCACCGTGGGGACGGGCGACGGCGAGAGCGCGGCCCACTACTGCACCAACCCGAACTGTTACGCCGCCGAGCGTGAGCGTCTCATCCACTTCGCCAGCCGCCAGGGGATGGACATCGACGGCCTGGGGGACAAGATCGTCGAGCGGCTGATGCAGGAGGGATTGGTCGCCGATTTCGCCGACCTCTATGAGCTGGAAGCGGGGGATCTCCTCGCCCTCCCCGGATTCAAGGAGAAGTCCGCCTCCAACCTTCTCCTCGCCATCGAGGCTTCCAAGAAGCCGCCGCTCCAGAAATTCCTCTTCGCCTTGGGCATCCTCCATATCGGCGAGGAGACGGCGCTCCTCATCGCCGAAGCCGTCTCTGCGCTTACCGGACGCAGGCGTTTCGCCGACCTCTGCGACCTCGGGGAGGCGCTGGCCGCCGTCACCGAGGAACGGTGGGCGGAACTCCGGGGAATCGGCGGGCAGGCGGCCCGCTCGCTCCACCAGTGGTTCAACACAGCCGCCCACCGGAAGCTCCTCGTCCGACTCTCGGACCACGGGGTGAAGCCGATCCTGCCGGCGGCACCCACCGCTGCGGGCGGCGTGTTGGCGGGCAAAACACTCGTTCTCACCGGCGAACTCTCCGGCTTTACACGTGACGAGGCCAAGGCTATGATACGGCGGTACGGCGGCGCCGTGAGCTCGTCGGTGAGCCGGAAAACCGACTACGTCGTGGCCGGCCGCGATCCTGGGAGCAAGTACGACCGGGCGCGCGAACTCGGGGTCAAGATCCTCGACGAGGCCGCTTTCGTGAAACTGGTCGGGAAATAGATTTCAAATTTTGGAATTCCCAGTTTTGAACCGACTGCTATGTTATCCCAAGAAGACATCCGCCACATCGCCTCCCTCGCCCGCATCGCCGTCACTGACGACGAAGTGGAGCGCTACCGCCATGATCTCTCGAAGGTGATGGAGCTGTTCCGTGAGCTCGAACGCGTCTCGCCCGAGCCGGTGCGCTCCGTCTCGTCCGCCACGACCAAGGAGAACACCGCCCGCGAGGACCGCGCCGTTCCCGCCGATGAGGAGACGCGCGCCGCCATCCTCCGGAACGCCCCGAAAGTCCGCGACGGCTCGCTCGAGGTCAAGTCCGTCTTCTGATTTTCTCGCCTCTCGTAATCCGTGCTTCGTGATCCGCTTGTCCCTCCTATGATCCGCGAGCTGCACCAGAAACTGCTGACCAAGGAAACCACCCCGACCGCCCTCACTGAGCGGTATCTCGGGGCCATCGAGGAGAAGGACGGCGAGATCGGCGCCTATCTCTCGGTCCTCCGGGAGACGGCCCTCGCGGAGGCCGCCGCCGCCGATGAACGCTACGCCCGCGGCGAGCCGCTCGGCCTCCTGGACGGCCTGCCGGCCGCCATCAAGGACAACATGTGCCTCACCGGCACGCGCACCACGGCCGGCTCGAAGATCCTCGAGCATTATGTCGCGCCATACACCGCCACCGCCGTGGCGCGCCTCCAGGCGGCGGGCGCCGTCATTCTCGGCAAGACCAACCTGGACGAGTTCGCCATGGGTTCGTCCACCGAGTCGAGCGCTTTCAAGAAGACGCGGAATCCGATCGCGATGGGGCGCGTGCCTGGGGGCTCCTCGGGCGGCTCGGCCGCCGCGGTGGCGGGGGAGCTGGCCGTCTACAGTCTCGGTTCCGATACGGGTGGCTCCATCCGTCAGCCGGCGTCCTTCTGTGGCTTGGTGGGTCTCAAGCCTACCTATGGCCGGGTATCGCGCCACGGGCTCCTCGCCATGGCCTCGAGCCTGGACCAGATCGGTCCCTTCGCCCGCACGGTGGACGACGCGGCCATCGTCTTCTCGGCCATCGCCGGCCACGATCCCGCGGACGCCACGAGCGTCGAGTCGGACGGCAAGCGGTACGAGAACGCGCTCGGAGGCGGTGTCCAGGGACTCAAGATCGGTGTCATCGAGGAGCACTTCGCGGCCAACCTCGATCCTGAGGTGCGCGCTCTGTCCGAAGCCGCCATCGCCAAATTCGAGAAGCAGGGCGCCGAGATCGTGCGTCTCAGGATGCCCGAGGTGGCCTACGGCCTGCCCGTCTACTATCTCGTCATGCCGGCTGAAGTGAGTTCCAACCTGGCGCGTTTCGACGGTATCAAGTACGGCCTCTCCCTCTCGCCCGGGGCGGGCGAGCGCGAGACCGCGGCGTTGCTCGCCGGGTATCTCGCGACGCGGGCGACCGGCTTCGGCCCGGAGGTCAAGCGGCGCATCATGCTCGGTACCTACGTCCTC
>CAYNEL010000011.1:0-3549 GCA_964396225.1 uncultured Bdellovibrionales bacterium
TGGTGATGCTCGCGTTGGCGGCCAGGGTGAGGGTGGTGACGCCGGAAGCGGTGAGGGCGGTGTCGGAGGAGTCGAGGGTGACCGTGTTGTTGCCGGAGTTGATGGTCAGACCGGCGGAGGAGGTGTAGATGGGCGAGGTGACGGAGGCAAAGGTAGCGGCACCCGTGGTCGAAACCTTCCAGGTCGAGCCGCTCCCCACGATGTCGTTTAAGTTGCTGCCGGAAGCATTCGAGAGATTGAACTCGAGGCCGGTCTGGTCAAAAGCGCCCGAACCGGAAAGTGTGATGACCGTCCCCTTGATGGCGGCGGAAAGAGCCGTGCTGTCGGTAACGCCGAAGACTGTGCCGGTCGTCTGGGTCGAAGTGATAGTCTGATTGGCCGTGGCGGTGTTGGTAAGGAGCGTGCCGCCGGTAGGGAGCGTGACGCTGGTCGTGCCGGTGGTGGTGAGCGTCACGTCGTTGGACGCGCTCGTGGTGAACGATCCGCCGAAGGAGATCGTCTCACCGTTCGGGATGGTGAGCGTGCCGGTGGTATTGGTGACCGTGAGTCCGCCCACCTTCTCCGCGTTGAAGGCGTAGGGCACGGCCGTGAAACGGATGCGCGGACTCATCTCTCCGTCACCGTTGAAGTTGATGCCGAGGTAGATGTTGTCGGTGTTGAAGTCCACCGAACCGGGCAGGCTGGTGTGCGTGCCAAGCGCCACCGAAAAGATACCGTCGGTGACGGTCACCTGCGAGGTGCCGGAGTTCCAGGTCTCGGTCCAGAGGGTGCTCCCGCCGGAGGCGGCGGTGTAGAGCACGAACGTAAAGTCGTAGCTTCCGTTGGACACGTTGGTCCCGTTGGAATTCACGACTTTACCCTGGAAGTTGATCTGGCGGTTGATGCCGGTGGCGGCGCGCGTCGTCAGGTCGAGGAAGGGCAATACCGTCGAAGCGAAGACGACAAAAACGATAGCGCTGATGCGCCCTATCCGGGAGATGATTTTACTTTTGGTTTTATGGACGGATGATCGCATATTCCCCCTCGGATTGCCCTCCGATTTTCCGATAGATTTATTTTTGCAACGCAAAGAAACAAGGCCCCTCACCCGTTGGGGTCGTTGCACCTCTAGTATAAACCAAAAAACACCCCCTCGGAAACGGGGGTGTCAAGAGTGGAAAAAGGCCCTTGTCAAGAGGCTTTCAAGACGCTGTCCAGACGATGGAATCAAGCATTTTTTGCCACTCCCCTTCCAGGCGGTCGTTCCAGCTCCCCGACCCGCTCCAAGCCACGTCAATCACCAGGTGTTTGTGCCGGAAAAAAGCCACCCGTTCGTAGCCATTGGCTTGCCGGTTTTCAAACCAATAGCCTGTTTTCCCCTCTTGATCAAGCGCATGCCGGAGATACTGCTTGGGGTATTTTTCCCGCAGGTTGTAGTTGGCCGAACCCTGGAAGCCCTCTGGCCGCTCCTCGACCGTAATGGCGATCTTGTGCCCGAAAGTGTCGCCGGTCATGAGGAAAACCCGCTCTACGAAGGGGCTTTTGCCCGTCTCATGCTTCTTCTCCCGATAGGCATCGGGGTACTGAAATTCCAAGTGTTTACCGGCAAAACGTTTCCAGACCACGGCCTCGGCGGCCGCCGTTTCGGCGGGTTTCTGGGAGGTTATCGTGCCCACGGCCGGCTGATGGAAAGACCACCAGCCATACCCCGCCAGGCAGAGTATGAGCCCGAGGAGGGTAGCCCAGAACAGCCATCGCTTCCGAGGCTTTTCCGATTGCGTTTCCGGCTGCGGCCGGGCCGCGACCGGCTGTTTTTTGAAAAAAGACATGGTGGTTTGGTATTTTTGATCCGGAGCGATGCCTTGGATTGAGGCAGGTCACTCTGAACAACCGCTCGGCGTACCAGGCAAGACGCTGTTCGCTGTCATCATATCACGCTCGATCCGACCACAGAGAATACCTTCAACGCTCCGAGGGACAGGCGGCCTTCGTCCCTCACGAGGAAACCCCATGGCGACTGTATCGGGCAGAAGGACGGGCCGATCAGGATATTGGAGGTATTCGGCCCGAAGCGTGAGCCGCTCCGGCCAGTCCGGACCAGTTTCAAGGAAAGCTTCCAGGTATCCGTCCTGCCCGGTCCGGCCCTGTTGTTCCCAAAGGATGGCGCCGTGCCGATCGGTGACGAACAGCCGCGCGAGATGCCCGCGCATCGGTGCTTCGCCGTTGGTGAGGAGAAGCGCGATTGGCTCCCTTGCCCCTAGCCGAAGCACGGGACGCTCGACGCGGAGGGATGAATGCTGGCGTACGGCCTGAACGAACGTCTCCATCAAAGGCACGGTGGCGGTCACTGTAATGGTGTCCGAAGCGGTCAGCGACGGCCGGGGAGCGGCCGTAGCCGTGCCGTGGCAAGTGAGAAAAAAAAAGCTCAAGAAAAGCCAAAAAAGACGCCTATGCTCTCGGCGCCCTGTCCTCCCTCCGTCCACCCGATGCCCTCCGGAGGAATACCGCATACCCGGTCACGCCCGTCGCTATCAAGACAAGAAGGGCTAGTATACCATCGGCCGGGAAAAAGTAAAGTGTCTCTTCGCGTGTTTCGAAGTCTGGTTTGCCGTCATACCGAAAAGAAATGACGACTCGGTACGGGCCAGGCAACCAAGCCGTTTCGACCGGACGGAGACGGGTGGGATAGATGCGGAAGCTCTCGGGATAGATGAGGGTCGAGTCCTCGTTGATGATACCGCGGTATGTTTCGCGGCCGAAAACGTCCCGAATGGAGACGAGACCGCGCGGCACCACGTGCACGTTGCCGGAGTTGTGGAAACGGAGGCGGACTGCGGCCGGTAACCGCAGCCAATCCCGCTCCCACTGGTGGCTCTCGAGTCCGAGAGCGTAGCGCTCGCCGCCTTCTTTCTTGAGAAACACGAGCGAGGCGATGAACTGGTTGACAGCCACGTTACCGGAGACGTCCGGCGCGGAGGCATCCCCCTCGTTCTGGAATAGGACCGCCCCGTAGTGGCCGCCAGGCGAGAGCGAATCCTTGTTTTCGATGACCGCCCGGACGGTCGCGGATTGTCCCGGCTCTAGGGTGAGCACGTCCTTCTCGAGGCGCATCCACTCGGAGAGGGCGTAACGCTTTTCCAACTCGTCCCGACCGCTGCCGATGAACGCCACGCCGCCGCTCTCGTCGAGCGTCCCGAAATCGATCACCGAGAGACGCAGGCTGATCGGTTCCGGCAGGATGTTGGTGACAACAAGAGGGATGTCGGCCACCGACTGGCCGGGGGCCAAGACCACTTCCTGGAATGCCGGCTCGAGTCGGACACCAGAGAGCTGGGCCGAAGCCGCGCTGGGGATGAAGAGGAGGGCGAGGGCCAGCGCCCAAGCCCTCCCGGAAAACGTCTGGTGCATGGGAGGGATTTACGAGGCCTTGGGAGAGCCAGAGAACCTCTTCCAGAAATTCATGAGGGTGGACTTGAGACCGACTAGAGCGAAAGCCAGGATGACGAGCGAGCCGCCGATCAACCTCCACGGCATCACCCAGAAGGAGACCTCCCCCTCAATGGGGACGTC
>CAYNEL010000011.1:3649-22498 GCA_964396225.1 uncultured Bdellovibrionales bacterium
CCAGGGCCGGGACGGGGATGAGAAGCCAGGCTCCGAGAAGGAGGATGGGGAGGAAACGAAAAACGGCCGGGGCCGGAAGCATAACGCGGATTTGTGTCTTGGACAGTGCTTCTAGTATAGCATTCTTTGCGTGTTCCGGCCGTCAAAAAACCCGTCCGCGGGACGGGTGGCACGTGTCAGGGTGCGTGGACCGGCGCTCTCAGAAACGGCCGGCGGCCACCACGGTGAGGGTGTCGGTATAGTCCCCTGCCGCGGCCTGGATGGCGCTCACCTTGGCCCGCTCGGTCAGGGTGAGGACATCGCCGTCAGTAGTGCCGTCGGAAGCGGCGATCGGCTGGAAAGTGCTCGAGAGGGTGCCGCCCGAAGTCGAGTTGGTACCGTTGTACTCAGCACCGTAACCGGAAGCCTGAGTGACGGTGCCGGTGCCGGTGCCGGAATCAGTCGTGATGTCCACATCGAGGACATAGCCCGTATTAGAAGCCAGATCGGTCGGCGAGTTGTCGACAGAGCCGGCGGTATTGATGGTGGAGCTGGCTGTGGCCGAAGTGAGGCCGGCGTTTAGGCTCTTCACCCAGGCGATCCAGCCGTCTTGGGCATTGGTCCCGATCGTCACTGTCCGGCCAGAAGTCGAGATGACCGAACTCGAAGACAGGTCGCTCGAAAAGGAGTCTGTGTTGCCGGAAAGGGCGAAGTTGAGGAGGGCCGGCACGGTGGCCGAGACCACGATCTGGTCGTCGGAGACCACGGCCGTGGCGTAGGTGGTGCTGTCGATGGTCGACGCGCCACCGGTACGAGTGGTGATGGTGCCGGTCTTGTCACTGCCGGACGTCCCGGTGGTGAGGGTGCTGGACGAGGCGAAGTTGAAGCAGTAGAGGGTGCCGGTGGAAAGGTCGCTCGAAGGGAAGGTGACCGTCTGGCTGGAAACGGCGGTGGCGGTGCCGATACCCGCCCAAGCCGTCGCCCCGGAAGGCAGGTTGGAAGTGGTGACAGTCCAGTTGCTGGCGGTGCCGTTAACAGTGAAACCCGTCGGAAACGTCACCTGGACGTCGGCTTCGGTGCTACTCGTCGAAGGATTGGCACAGATGAGGCCGCCGGTAGTGGTGGACGCCTTCATCCGATCGAGGCGGACGTAGGCCTGGTTGAAGACGCCGGCCTGGGCCTGGTTGGCCATGAAAAGCGGCGCCAAAAGCCCGAGGACAAGGCTTAAGATGTTGGCGAAGGCGAGACGTTTGTGATGCTCGGCGAACATATTTGTGTTTTATGCCCGCGGACGGGGCAAAAGAAAATCCCAGGGGGACACCCTGGAACCACGGAATGGGAACTGTCCCTTCCGTTTCATATCAATTCTAGCACGAAAAGGTGCTTCGAGTCAAACCGCTTCCCTGCCTTAGAAGCGGCCGGCGGCCACCACAGTGAGGGTGTCGGTATAATCGGTCGCGGCGGCCTGCGTCCCCGTCACTTTGGCCCGCTCGATCAGAGTGAGCACGTCGCCGTCGGTGGTACCGCTCGAGGCGGCGATTGGTTGGAAGTTGGTTGAGAGGGTGCCGCCCTGGGTGGCGTCGACACCATCATATTCGGCACCATAGCCTGCGGCCTGGGTGACCGTGCCGGTGCCGGCGCCGTCTGTGGTGATATCCACGTCGAGATAATAACCAGTCACGGAATCAAGGTCGGAAGGCGAGTCGTCCACCGAACCGGAACTGGGGATGGTCGTGCCGGCGATAGTCGAACTCAAAGCGGCATTGGCGCTCTTCACCCAGGCGATCCAGCCATCCTGGGCGTTGGTGGTGATGGTCGCCGTCCGGCCGGAGGTCGAAGTAATGGAGCTCGAGGACAGGTTACCCGTAAAGGAATCAGTATTGCCGGAAAGAGCGAACGAGAAGAGCGGCGGTACTGTGGCCGAGACGACGATCTGATCGTCGGAAACGATGGAAAGGGCGTAGGTCGTGGTATCGATGGTGGCCGGTCCAGAAGTCCGGGTGGTAATGGTACCGGTCTTGTCATTGCCGGCGGTGCTGTTGGTCAGGGTGCTGGACGAGGCAAAGTTGAAGCAGTAGAGGGTGCCCGTGGAGAGGTCGCCTGATGGGAAGGTGACCGTCTGGCCGGAAACGGCCGTGGCGGTGGCAATGCTCGGCCAGGCCGTCGCCCCGGAAGGCAGGTTAGAGGTAGTGACGGTCCAGTTGCTGGCAGTGGTGTTGACCGTGAAACCAGTGGGGAAAGCCACCTGGACATCGGCTTCGGTACCGGTGGTAGCCGGATTGGCGCAAACTAAGCCGCCGGTCGTGGTAGAAGCTTTCAGCCGGTCGAGACGGATGTAGGCTTGGTTGAAGATGGCCTGGGCGCGGCCGGCGAAAAAGAACGGCGCGGCCATGATGACGAGCAGGCTCAGGATATTGCCCAGACTGACGACGCGCATCACACGCATACTCGGGTATTATTTGTTTTTTGTTTTCTACAAAGAAAGGAGTCACGAGAACTCCTGTCCCCTACTGATAATGCCATTATAGCATTTCGGGAAGAGGCCGTCAAAGGATCTGTCAAGCACACCAGCCTTTCTCCGTCTAGAAACTGGCCGAGGCGATGACGGTCAGCGTCTCGGTATAGTCGCTCGCCGCCGGCTGAGTGGCTGACGGTTTGGCCTTCAAGAGAAACGATCCTCGCCCGCCGGTGATGGCCGCTCCCGCCGAGAAGATCTCTCTGATGGTGGTGTCGGTGACGCCTACGTTGTTGGATGCCCCGTCATAGGGACTGACGATGGAGAGCGGCCCACCGGATGTCTGGGTGGCGCTCGATCCTTGGGCGCCAAAACCGGAGGAGAGCGCCGTCAGGTTCCCCGTGGACGAACTGATGGTCGACCCAGCGAGAGCGCTTGAAAGGCCACCATTCTGGGCATAGACGTAGACCTTGCCGCCGTTGGCCGCGTTGGTGTCTAGGTCCACCCAGATCTTGGACGGGCTGTCCGAGACGGAGCCGGCGGTCAGGTTGCCGAACGCCACCGTGAAGGGTGGGTCGGTGTCAGTATCACTGGCTGAGACGTCGATGTCGAATGTCATCTGGGCGCCCACGGTGGCGGCGCTGGCCGTCGGCCCGAAAGCCGTCTCGGTGAACTTGCCCTGCCAGGCGTTCACCTTGACGTAGTAGGTGGTGCTCGGCAACAGTCCCGTGATAAGCACTCCGCTGGCCCCGCCCCAGGCCGTATAGGTCTGGTAATCCTCGGTCCCCCGCACCGCCCCGACGGTGTTGTCGCTCTGGACGTAGCGCGTATCGCTCGAGAAGTTGTCGGCCGAGATGGCGATGGAGAATTTGGTGTCGCTCGGATTGCCGCCGGTATCGATGACGATCTTGAGCTTGTTGTAGTAGCTCGCAGGGTTGGTAAACGTGGGTGCCGGCGGCACGGCGGCCTGGTTTACCCAGAGGAGACCCGTACCGGACTTGTAGGTGGCCCCGGACAACTGGGCGCCAGCGGAGACTTCGCCGGCGATACCATCGATGGCGTAGTTGGAAGAAGCCATGTTGCCTTGTCCGCCGCCGCCGAAACCGTAGTCGCGCAGCTTGTAGTTGGTGCTCGACGGGAAAGCCAGGACGAGACCAGGCGTGAGGAGGCAGACAAGAATGAGAAAGGCGATGAGTCTTCGTGGCATATGTTCCGTTATTGTACCATCGCGGTTGTCTCAACCCCCGGCACGGAGACGTTCGGTGAGGGAATAGTAGAAGCGGAGATTGTGCATCGAGACGAGCCGCGCACCGAGAGGCTCCCCTACCGCGAAGAGATGGCGCAGGTAGGCCCGCGAGAAGCGGGTGCAGGCCGGACAGTCGCAAGCCGCGTCGAGTGGAGAGAAATCCTCCGCGTAGCGCTCGTTCCGGATGTTGAGCGTCTCGTAGAAGTCGGGCTGCTCGGAAAGCGGTGCCCCAGCCCGACGGACGAAAGCACGGCCGTGCCTCCCCTCGCGAGTAGGGATGACACAATCGAACATATCGATCCCGCGCCGGATGGACGCCACGATCTCCTCCGGCTTGCCGAGACCCATGAGGTATCGCGGCTGGTTCGCGGGCAGGAGTGGCACGGTCCAGGACAAGATGTCCGGCAAGGTCTCACGCGGCTCCCCTACCGCCACGCCGCCGACGGCGTACCCGTCGAAACCGATCCCAACGAGGCGCTCAGTACATTCCCGGCGCAGATCCTCATACACGGACCCTTGGACGATACCGAACAGGAGCGGGCGCTCGGCTTCGGCCAAGCCGGATACTCGTTGGGCGAAATGCCTTTTGCACCGTTCCGCCCAACGAAGGGTGAGCTCCATGGACGCCCGAGCCTCCTCGCGGCCGCACGGATACGGCGGACATTCGTCGAGCACCATAATCATATCGGAGCCGAGGGCGAGCTGGATGTCGATCGAATCCTCGGGCCGCATGAAGTGCCGGTCGCCGTTCACGGGATCGGTGAATTCCACCCCCTCCTCGGTGAGCTTGACGCCGGACGAGCCGAAACGCGTCTTGGCGCGCTCGCCCAAGGAGAACACCTGGAAACCGCCCGAATCGGTGAGGATCGGTCCGTCCCAATCCATAAAACGGTGGAGTCCTCCGGCCCCGGCGACCAGCCTGGCTCCAGGCCGGAGCGAAAGATGGTAGGTGTTGCCGAGAAGCACCGTCGCCCCCAGGGCGCGCGCCTCGGCAGGCAGAAGGTGCTTGATCGCGCCGCGAGTAGCCACCGCCATGAAAAACGGCGTCTCTACGACGCCGGCTCGGGTGCGGAGCCGCCCCACTCGCCCGTGGCCTTGCTGATCAATAATTTCGAGTGTATCCATATTTGAAACGGCGAAACAGGCGCCCTTCCGCGTCCCTACTGAACAGTAGGTTCATAGGATTTCCCCATTTCCTTCTGGCGCTGAGAGAAAACGGGAAGGCATCAAGGTTCCACGCGATAGCCGGTCGACGGCACGCTCGTGTCCTCGAGGATCGAGGTGGAACGCGGCGTGATGACGGAGCGCACGGTGTCGCCGGTGAAGACATCCTTGCCGGCGAAGACCGACTCACCGATGAGCACCGGGTTGCTCCCTACCTGGTTGGGTTCCGGCTTGAGGCCCACTTGGAAACGCACCTCCCGGGCAGGCTGGTAGACGCCGGCGCCGGCCGGCACGCTCCCCAGATCCCAGACGATCTGGTTGGTCCGGCTATTGTAGGTGATCTTCTCGCCGCCGGGCGAGGTCTTGCCCACCCAACGCACGCCGGTTGGCAGATTGGCGGTCACCGTTCCCTCGCGGAGGTCGTTGGTGGTGTTGCCGGCCTTCCAACGGATGGTGTAGGTGGTTTCCTGGCCGACCTTGGGCGGGATGGGGCCTTGGTTCGGCAACTGGTCATCGAGGTAGTAGGCGCCTACTGAGAGGAGCGGCCGGGTGTTGACCCGGACGGTCAGGGCGTTGGTGGCGATGACCTTGTTCTGGCCCAGGGTCGAAGGCACGTCCGGACTGTCGATCTTGGCGACCGTCTGGACCACCGGGTTCTTGTCGTTATCGTTGGCCAGCGGCAGGCTCTCGAGCACCGGCACGGTGAAGCGGATGTTGCCCGAGGCGCCGGGGGCGAGGTTGGCCAGCTGCGGGATATCCGAGGCCTTCCAGGTGAAGACCTGGCGGCTCGAATCGAAAGCCCCCTTCTCGAGTCGGAGGCGCGGCAGATCCAGGACGCGCGACTTCATATCGACGGTGATGATGACGTTGCGGAGGCCGATCTGGCCCTCGTTCTTGTAATCGATGGAATAGTACAGCTGGTCGCCGGGGTTGGCGTTGACGTTGATGCCACCGTTGACCGTCTGGCGGATGGAGAGAGGCGAAGCCACGATGCGGGTGCTCTGCGAGGCTTCGGCGTACGAGATGAACGTCCCGTCGCCCCGGACCGTGCCGATCATGGCTTTCATGATGCGGCCTTCGCCCCGCTGGCCCTCGAGGTTGCCGCGCACGCTGATCTTACCGGTGGCGCCCGCGGAGAGGGCGCCCAGGTACCAGACGTTCGCCCCTTCGGACGGCTGCGGATCGGCCCCGATGAACGAGAAGCCGGCCGGCGGTTCGAGCTTGACCCGGAGACTCTCTACCGCCTGGTCGCTGGTGTTGGTATACGAGATGAGATACTCGACCATGCCGCCGGTAGCCACTTCGAGCGGCGCCTCGGCCTCGATGCGCACCGACGAGGAACGCAGGCCGACCGCCACTTCTTTGGCGGCCTCGTAGCGGCTCTCGAGTTTTTCGGGAGCGTAACGGAGGAGGGCCCGGACGTACGCCACACTGTCCTTGCCACCGTAAAACTTACCGTAGAAATCGATGGTGCGCCGATCGCCTCCCTCGATCCGGCCGAGGTTGACCTTGCTGTATTCGTTTTCGACGATGATATCTGAGCCGCGCGGTTCGGGACGGAAATATTCAGGATAATAGATGAGGAGTTCAGCATCCTTGAGCGCGCTCCGGTTGTCGTTCTCGTAGGCGATGGTAAAGCGGGCCAGTTGGGACGAGTCCACCTCCTTGGGACCCTCGATGGAGACGCTCACCCGCTCGTCGTCGAAGAGCGACTGCTGGTAAAGATACCAGCCCACCCCGGCGCCGAAAACGATGAGGATGCCTCCGAGGACCTTGGTCCAGAACCAGATGGCCGCCTGGTGCTGGGCCAGCCAGCTTCCTTCCACTGGCTTGAAGGCTTCGGCCCGGCCGACGGACAGGCCGGCGGTGTCATGCGGAGCGACGGGATGAAACGGGTCGCTCACCACTTCGGGTTTCTGCTCGGGACGCTGACGGCTGTACAGCTGCTCGTTCAGTTTGTCAATGGCCATAGGAAAACGTGTGTGTGTTGGGACGCTCAGCGAGCGTGCTCCCATTATACCCTACCGCCGCGGGACGGGAGACGGCAGATCAGTGCGGCGCCCGGATGACCTTGACGAAATTGGCTGGCCGGCCGCCGAGACGGATCTCCCAGGCGGGAGCGGCCATCGACTCAGGCGCGTAGACGCGGTCGCGGTCGTAGGGTGCGAACGCGGGATCACTCCAACGGAAACGGTTGGTGAGCGTGCCACGACGGGTGAGAACGAAGTAGTCGGGGGCGCGCTCAGGACTGATGCTCTTGCCCTTCAGACAGCGACCCTTGAAGAACTGGCAGACCGCGCTCCGGTCGGACCAGATGACAAGCCGCTCCGCGTCGGGGAGGGTGTTCAGGTACGCGGCCGCCTCGTACGAACCGTAACCCCACGAGTCAGCGATGGAAAACTGTTTGGGAAGAAGCCAGTTGGTGTAGGTGAAATAGTGGGGCGCGCTCGCGACGAGGCCGGCCAATCCCGCAGCGGCCACGAGACCGGCCGCGTACGCCCCGAAGCGCCGACGGAAGATTTCTCTCTGCCCGGCCCGCGCCTCGACACGGAGCCAGGCTTCCGCCGCGAAGAACGCGATACCGTAAGCAGCCAGGGGGTAGAGGGTGATGGAGTAGCGATAGTTGAGCAGGATGCCGCTCGACAGGGCGCCGGCGACGTAGACCACCGGAGCCAGCATGAGGAGGACGAAAGGGGCGGAAAAACGCTTCGGCCGCCACCCAGCGACCAGCATCACGAAAGCCACGAAGAGGACGAGGCCGATCACGGGCGGCAGGGAGAAGACGAGCGGGTAAGTCTGGATGATGGTCGTCTTGAAAAGACGCTCCCAGGCCGGAACATCCGCATACATAGGGAAGGTGAGTTCCCCGTCCACGTAGGCCAGCTCCTTGATATCGGCCATGGGAATGAAACGCTCGCCAGTCCAGGCGTTGCCGAGGACGACGAGGACGAAGAAGAGGATGACGCCGGCCAGTCCCCGGAGCGCCCACGGCACGACTCGCTCCGTACGCGCGACAAGCCAGGCACTCATCCGGCCCCGCGTCACCCAGGTCTCGAGCGCCATCCAGAGGGCCGCCAGGAGGAGAACGTACCAGGTCACACCGGCCGGCGAGGCCCAGGCTCCAGTGCCAAAATGCTTGGGTCGGTTGAACACCGCCGGCATCAGGAGGCCGAAAGTCGCCAGGGCGGAAAAGACGATGATCGCCAGGGCGCCGAGTGTCTCACGGAAAAACCGCGTGATGGCCGCCGCATCGGGCCGCTCTTCCCTTGTCCAGAGATGGAGGAAAGCCATCAGCGGGAAGAAAAGGAAGAGGAGGTTGGCGGTGTACTTGGAGAGGAGGGCGGAACCGGCGAGCACCCCCGTGATCCACGCGAAGCGCCGTTCCCCCGTCGCAAGCCACGCCCAGAATCCGAGCACGGCAGCGGACATGAAAGTCCAAAGGAACTGGTCGGGATTGAGGATGCGCGAAATGCCGACCAACACGGGTGAACAGGCGAGTCCCACTGTGCCGACAAGGGCCAGCCACCAGGCCTTGCGTCGCGCCTCCGCCTCGCGGCCCAAGGTCGCCACGAAGACACGGAAAAGGAGCCAGAACTGGAGCGGTAGGGTGGCCGCCACCGCAAGCAGCGCCGGCCAACGGAGGAAGGCATTTAACCGCAGGACCCGTTCACTGTCATACTGGACATAATTCTTGCCGCCGCCCTCCACCTGGTCGTCAGGGATGCGAGCGTCCTGCGGCCGCGGATCGAAGAGGAGACCGGGTCCCGCGAACAGTCCCACCGTCACGCCCGGTTTGTCGTTGATGCGGGTGCGCTGGAACTGACCCAGAGTGTCCCGCGAGAGGAGGCCGCGTTCCCATCCCCGCCAGTACTGCGGGATGCGGTCGTATTTCCAGAATACCTCGTCCACCGTCTCGAACTGGGCAAGCTGATAGCCGCCGAAACCGACGAACGCCAGGACGGAGATGAAGAGACCGGCGAGGACCGTGTGTTTGGTAGTCATAGAAAACATCCGGAAATATCGCCTCCAAAGTATAGCCCGGGAAAAAACAAAAAGAAAAGGCGCCGGGAAATCCCCTGCGCCTTCGGTCAAAGATACCGCGCGTCGTCAGCCGGCAACCTGGACGGACGCCTGTCCGACGCCGGCCTGAAGCCTCCTGGACGGATCGGCCACATGCTCCTCGAGCCACTCCCTGAGCGTCACCGTCGGACGGTGTCGATTGGAGGCTTCGGTGAAACAAAGGGCATGCGGCGGATACCAGTCGCATCCCCTATCCGACACCTCTCCGAGCCGGTCCCGAAAGGTCTTCAGCCCAAGGATCAGGTTGTGCGGACCGAGTTGGTCCTGACCAGCTCCGATGTTCTGCCTCGCCAGGACGACGAGGTCATGGACTTTGATCGGCAAGGCCCGGATACGGACCAGGTGGCCCTGAAGATGGAGCAGGAAGTATCCCGCTCTCTGAGGCTTGATTTCGCCCTCCTTGACGAATTCCACAGAGTCCCTGTTCGCCGCTTGGCGGAGCACGCTGTAGCACGTGTTGGCCAGAGCCTGCTGGACCTGCTGTCCGCTCATAATCCCCCCTCTGATATTGGCTGGTGGAAGAACTGGTCCGAAGTGTCTCCGGACGATGCGCCCACCCTATCACGAGATTGGCTTTTTGTCAATGGAGGTTGACGCTTTCCAGGGACGCTATTCGAAGGCCGGATCAAGCACCAGCTTGGCGTCCTTGAGCCAATACCGTTTGACAGTCCCGGTCTTGGCCTTGGGAGCGCGCCAGGCTACTTCGACATAGCCGTTCATCACCGTCAGCGTCTCGAGCGCAAGGCCGGTCCCGAGGAGAATCGGCTCGCTGGCCGCTGGTCCGGCGACCCCGAAAAGAAGTCCGAAGAGATAGGAGCGCGTCCCCTCTCCGGTCTTCTGGTTGACGATAACGGCCGCATCGCCGTCGGAGTCGTCGTTCAGGTGGCCGAAAGCCTGGAAACCGGACAATACGGCCGTCACTCCCCCGCTCGAAGACGTCTGTTCGCCCCGGCCGAACGTCACCCGGCCGTCCGGAAGGGCGTAACTCATGTTCTCGACCGCCGAGGGAGTGAGACGCTGGTCGGGATCAGGCGGAGGCGGCACGGCAAGCGGCGGCTTGTTCTCCGAGGCGATGGCGGGAGGCTCCCGGACAAGCCACCACCAGAGACCCGCACCAATCAGGACGACGCAGCCGAAGATCCACCATCGCAAGCGGCGACGAAGCGGGGGCTCGGACTGGGACGGTGGCGGATTCTCGGAAGACGGCTCCATAGTGATGGGTTTACCGCGAAGCGGGCCAGAGGCGTCGGAGGTCGTCCGGCACCGGAGCCTCGAAGGTTATTTTCTCCCCGGTCAGAGGATGTTTCAGGAGGAGCTTCCAGGCGTGGAGCGCCACGCGCTTGAACTTGAGTTTAAAATCGCGCCGGAAAGCGAAAACGCTTTCCCCTACCAGGGGGTGGCCGATCTCGGCGAAATGGACGCGGATCTGGTTGGTCCGGCCAGTGACCGGCGACACCTCAAGGGCTGTGAAATCGGCCGTCCGTCCGAGCGTTCGGTAGAGGGTCAACGCTTTCTCGGAACGCTTCTTGTTGCGGCTCCAGATGGGTTTGTCGATCTTGCCGCTTCGCCCCTTGACCTGGCCATGGGCCAGAGCGAAGTATTGCTTCCTCACCTGACGTTCCTTGAAAGCCTCCATCACCTTCTGCTGGACGGCCTTGCCCTTGGCATAGAGCACCAGGCCGGAGGTCTCGCGGTCGATGCGGTGGCAGGGGTAGGCGTTCACCTCCACTCCGCGGGCATCGAGCACCCGGTTGATCCAGTCGGAGAGGGTGTTCCGTTCACCTCTGGGCGTGGGGATGGTGAGCATGCCGCTCGGCTTGTCGAGGACGATGAGCGCCTCGTCTTCGTAGAGGATGACCGGCTCGGTCATAGGTACTTCCCGTATTTTTCAGGAGGATAGTAGCAGTGCGGATTGGGCACTTCGTCAGGATCGAGGCAGCACTCCATATCCATATGGCCCCTGGGGTTCTTCTTGCTCTTCCGGGGCTTGTCATTCTCGTCCTTGCAGATCCGCCGGCCGTCGTGCCAGCGTTCCGTCTCGGCCTTGGGATAGAGGGCTGCCGGCAGGGAGGGTCGGAAATGCGGCTGGGGTCTGGGGCGGGGCGGTTCGGGCAGGAGACGGTGGATCACGATCGCCGAATGGATCCACTGTCCGTCACGGCAATCGACGGCCGAGGATTTCCGTTTGGCTTCCCGGAGACAACGGTCCCAGGCGTGTTCGGCAGGCAAGGGATGGCGGGCGGCTTGTCTCAGCGAAGCCTCTGGCAACGGCCTCACGAAGCGGCTGGGATCCGACAGTGGGAAGCCGAGCACGACGGAAAGTCTCGGCGAGAAGAGAGAGAACCAGACCGCGCCAGCGATCAGGCCGAAGGCGGTGATAAGGGAGGGGAAGGCGGGACGGTCGGGACGGGTCGGCATGTCGTTTCGGATGAGCCCTCCTCTGGCTTGTCCCTCCCTTTCGATTCAATCCTCTCCAGTATACAGGATGAGTCCAGGTTTGGCCCCTAACGGCCACCCAGGGTCTCGAGCAAGCGGCGCCACTGCTCCTGCGGCAGGGTCACCATGAGCGTCCCGATACCGATCAGGATCGCCCCGAAGAATTTGGCCCAGGTGAACTGCTCTCCCAGGAAAAGCACGGCCAAAACGACCAGGATGAGGAGGGAGAGGCGGTCGATAGCGTTGACGGCCGTGGCGTCGCCTCCCAGTTTGAGCGCCAGGAATCCCCAGAGCCACGACAGGCCGCCGAAAACGCCGGTGAGGACGATGAAGAACACGGCTTTGGGCGAAGCTTCGGCGAGACTCCCCCACCGTCCGAGCATAAGGGCGGACAGTCCCATGAAAACAGCGATCGAGAAACCGCGGAGCGCGGTCGCCACGGTGGCGTCCACTCCGGCGATGCCGATCTTCGAAAGGACCCCGACGACGGCCGCTGAGACCGCGGCCAAAAAAGCATACGTGACCCAGGTCATAGGGAAAAGGTGGCGTTATTCGCCGTGGTGCTCCTCACGGTCCGCGTCGGCCCTGGTCTCATGGTTGGTGCCGGCCGCGTGTTCGTTGGGCGCGTAGACGGTGAAAAGTTTGAGCGGTTCGTGCCCGTCGTTGATGAAATTGTGGCGCGCACCGGCCGGGACGAAGAAGAGGTCGCCCGCTTCCACGGTCTCAGTGTGGCCATCGAGCACCGCCCGGCCGGTCCCGGAGACGAAGACGAGCGTCTGGTCCACGTGGTGGACCTCCTCGCCGATCTCCTCGCCCGGATTGACCGACATGAGCATCACCTGCGAATGCTCGCCGGTCACCACCTCGCGGCGGAACCAGGCGTTATCGAGCGTCATCTGCTGGATGTTCTTGTGAAGCGTCTGCATAATATTGCGCGAAAGATTAGTGTCATCTTGATTTTAGCACGCGACCGCGCCGCCTCAATCCCTCAACCCAAGATCGGCGAGAAAGGCGCGCTTGGCCTCGCCCGAGAGGACGCGGCCCTGACCCGGACGCACCCGCCCGAGCCGCACCCCCATGATGCGGGTGCGGAGGAGGCGCTCCACCGTCAGGTTGGCGGCGGCGCACATCCGGCGGAGCTGGTGGCGCTTGCCCTGCGTCAGAACGAAGCGGATCTCGTGCGGACCGACGGGTTCCACCGTCTTGGCCGTGAGCGTCTCGCCCTCGCTCTCGATGGGACGCGTGAGAATATCGATGACGGTCCGCGAGACGTATTCGCGCACCTTGACCCGGTATTCCTTCTCGTGGGCGTAGCGCGGATGGAGGAGTCGGTCGGTCACCCGCCCGTCGTTGGTGAGGATGATCAGGCCTTCGGACTCCTTGTCCAGCCGACCAAGGGGAAAGGTGCCGGGAAACGGGTTGCCGGCGGCGATGTCGCGCTCCCCCGCTCCCGGCGAATGCGACACCACTCCGCGCGGCTTGTAGTACGCGACGTAGAGGTATTCCGGACGCTTGGTCCGAAGCTCTTTCTTGAGCTTGACCTCGTCGCCGGCCTGGACCTGGTCCCCTAGTTTGGCCCGCTTGCCGTTAAGAAACACCTGGCCCTGTTGGATGAGGACATCGGCGGCACGCCGCGTAGCGACGCCCTGGAGGGCGAGGTAGCGGTTGATGCGGATGGGGAAGACGATGGATGTGTGGTGCTCCTGCATAGTCACGAAACTATGACACGCGGTTACAGCGATGTCAATGTTCACGCGGGGCGACTGGAACGGTCGGATGACGCGGGCGGATCGGAGCATAGGGTCAAAACAAAACGGCATCAGCAGACGGAGTCCCCGTCCGCCGATGCCGATGGGTATTTGGCAATTCAGGCAAGGTTGAAGATCCAGCCCAAGAGACTGAAGGACCGGGACAGCTGGGCATGGACGGCCGCGCGTCCTCCGATCTCCTCGTCGAGCTCCTGGACAAAACGGGCGCGAGTCTCCTCGGCGCCCGGTTGGACGGGCTGTCCCAGCGAGAGGAGCCGCTCGCGAAGGGCGCGCTGGCGTCCGAGGGCGTCCTCGAAGCGTGCCAGGCTCCGGCGCTCGGCCCCGATGAGAAAAAGTTTCACGGCCGAGCGCCGGGAAAGCTGCCGCTCCGCTTCTTCGAGCTCGACGTGCGTCCGATCGTACTCGCGGGCGATTTTTTCAAGCTCGATCCAGAAATGCCGCTCGTCGGCGGCCCGCTTGGCGGTGAAGCCAAAAGGGAACGTGGTCGCCTCATCGAACGAGCGAGCGGCCTGGGTATCCGGATTGACGTAAGCGAACCTGCAAGTGTTGGGGTTGACCTCAGGACGATTACCGGAAGCTTTGAAGAAATTATTCTGCAAGAGGAGCGAGTTCCTCCAATAATTGGATGGCACCTGACCGCCCGAAGGCGTCTTGCACGAGACCGCGTATTCTCGGTGGTTGGAGGCAAAGTTGCCTTCGATGACAATCCGGCCGGGAGCGGGGCGGGTATCGAGGAACTGGGGAGCAAGATTATTGGCTCCGTTCTCACGGAGATAGTTGCCGCGGATGGCAAGTTCCGCATCGCCGATGATGAATTCGATGGCCGCTTCCTCATTCTCGAAAATGGCGTTGCGCGCGATCTCGCCCCTGATGCCGGGACGGAGGTCGAGCGCTTCCTCGGGATTGCCGTAGATGATGTTGTCGGCGACGAGGATCTGGTTGTCCTTCTCGACGTAGATGCCCTTGCCTTTGCCGTCGTGGATGGAGGAACGGAGGATAACGAGCCGGCCGCCGTCGGGCGATTTCTTCACCGCGGTTTTGCCGTGATTCCTGATCTCGACCTGTTCGAGCATGACATCCGACCCCTGTTCCACTTCGACGGCCGAGATCCCGCCCGCATCGAGTGTGAGGTCGCGGAGCGTTGAAGCGCCTGTCATCCGTACGCTCCCCGAGAGGACGGTCCGGCCGCGGCCCGCGCCCGCAAGCGTCACCCCGTCGGTGAGGAGGACGTCACCCCGGTATTCGCCATTTGAGAGCTCGATGCGTATCGGCGTTGTTCCAATGGCCTGGGCGCGGGAAAAAGCCTCCTCCAAAGTGCGGAAAGGATGGGCGGCGCTGCCGTTGCCGGGCGCTTGGCGGCGCGCATCGACGTACAGGATATCGGCGGTCACCGGCGGCAGAACGTCCGTCTTCCCCCGGACCAGGCAGGCGGTCCAGACGACGCCTGCGCCCAAAAAAATACCGGCCAATCCGAGTACGGCCAGGCGCAGGCGAACGTCGGGGATGAGTTCCCCGAGTCTCCGCCACGCCGGACGGATAGCGCGTTTCAGATATCTACGGATCCTGCGATGGAATGGTGTGGATGCAACAGTGTCGGCCATAAGCGAAACAGGGACATCGAACAAACCTCTGCCGGTCGCCCACGGGCGGCCAGACCCCTTGATACAGAACGGATCAGCTTACCCTCATCTGAGATTTTCGTCCAGGAAGCGGAGCGTCTTCTCCCAGGCATCCTTGGTCGCCTCGGGGGCGTAGTTCTGGCCCGAAGGATTGGCGAAGGCGTGTCCGACATCGGGATAGATGTTTATGGAATGCGTCTTGCCGAGTGCTTTGAGGGCCTCCTCGAAAGCGTAGACTGACTCGACCGGCACCACCAGGTCCTTAGCTCCGAAGATCCCGAGTACCGGCCAGTCGATGCGCCTGAGGGCTTCCTGGTCCGTCACCAAGTTGCCGTAATAAATGACCGTGGCATCAAGCGGCACGCCGGAGAGTGCCAGCTCGAGCGACTTGCCGCCTCCGAAGCACCAGCCGAGCGAAGCCACCTTGGAGGCCCCCTGCCGCTTCAGGTATTCGACAGCCGCCTTCAGATTGGCATCGCTTTCCTCGCGGGTGAGGGAAGAACGGTACTCCTGGGCCTCCACCGGCGTGGTGGCCACTTTACCGCCGTAGAGATCCACCGCGAGTACGCGATACCCCTGACCGGCCAGGAGCGCGGCCGACTGCTTGATGTAGTCGTTCAATCCCCACCACTCGTGGATCACCACCACGCCCGGATAGTCGCCTGGTTTCTCGGGTGCCGCGTAGAAACCGATGCCCTTCTCGAAATACTGGGCTTCCTCGGTCCTCACGGACAGGGGTTCCTGGACCGCCGACATGTTGTCGAGGTTTCCGCCCTCGGCCGGCCGATCGGTGGCCTGGCGGGCCTGGGTCAGGACGATGGCCAGGGCGGCCGCGAGAGCGACCCAAGGGAGAGGCTGCTTCAGGGCTTGCGCAAGCGTCATAAGTAAAAGGCTACTGATTGTCTTTCCATTGTATGGCAATTCCGCGCTGGCGCAACGCGCCACGCCAGACCTGAAATGCGACGGCGACGAACGCTCCGAACCAGAGAAATGACCATTCAGGAATGGACAATCCAATGAAGGTCCAGGTCTGGTCGAGACAATCGGCCGTCCCACCGAGAGCAGAGAGCATGCGTTCGAGAGAAGAGCCGAAGACGACCGCGCAGGCGGCCGCTTCCTCATGTGGGAGCGACAAAAGCCAGATCTGGCGTCCCGCCACGGCGAGGCCGGCTGCCGCAAAGAGCCCGGCCAGGACGGCGAAGCGCCGGATGGCGCGGGACGAGAGGTTCTCGGGCCAGGCGGCGGCGGCGCTGACCAGAAGGACGGCGAAATACGCGAACCGCTGCAGCATGCAGAGCGGGCAGGGCGTAAGACCGAACGCCTGCTCGAGGAAAAACCCAACCAGCAGCAATCCTGAAGCAGCAGCGGCCAGAGCGGTGAAGAACAGTCGGGAAGTCATAGGCGGAAGGAAAACGGCATACCCCACCTTACCCCGCTCCTGTCCCGGAGACAAGCGAAAAGAGGGCCCTGTGGCCCTCTTCCGGTTTCGAGACAGGATGTCCCAAAACTACTCGACGATGAGCGTCCCCCACTGGCCCTTCGCCTTATGGCCGGGCTTGGAGCAGTAATAGGTGAAGCTCCCTGCCTGGTCCGCCACGAAGGCCACGCCCACTTCCTTGTTGAGCGGCAACTCCTGCTTGATGCCGAGCTCGTCCACAGTGAAGTCGTGCATCCCCTTGGTGTTGGTGATCTTGATACGCACCTTATCGCCCTTCTTGACGCGGATCTCCTTGAGCGAGAACCACACGCCCTTCTCGTCGTAATAGGCCGTCATGGTGAATTCCTTGGCGCCGTCAGCCGCCATCACGCCAGTGGAGACCTCTTGGGGGCGCATGTCCGTCGTCTCGGTGGGAGCCGTCTCCATGGTCGTGTCCTCCATGGACTCATTGCCCGCTTCCATCGTCTCGTCGACCGTCTCCGGAGCCGTTTCCATGGCCGTGTCCGGCGCTTCCGGTTGCTGCATCATCTGATAGCCGAGCACGCCGAGGGCCACGACCACGATCGCCGCGATAATCTTTCCCATAGGGTTTGGATTGAAAAAAATAATGAAAGAAGCATACCTATTCTAGTATGCTTCCGTCGCTTTTCCAACTCCCCTCCCTAAGGCGCCTCACTCCCGCGCGTACCGCTCGACGAACGAGATGGCCGCGCCGGTCTTGTTGGCCCGACCGGTCCGACCGATGCGGTGGACGTAGTCGTCGTAGCTCATTGGCAGGTCGTAATTGAAAACATGGGTGATGCCGTCAATGTCGAGACCCCGGGCGGCCACGTCGGTGGCCACCAGGACCGTGCACCGACCGTCGCGGAAGGCGCGGAGCGCCCGGGCGCGTTGGTTCTGGTTCAGGTTGCCGTGGATGGCCAGGGCCGCGAAGCCGATGCCGACCAGGTCGCGGGCCAGGCGGTCGGCCCCGCGCTTGGTACGGGTGAAGACGATGGCCTTCTCGCATGTTTCCCGGGACAGGAGGCGGTCAAGCTCTGCAAGCTTTTCTTCCTTGCTGCCGACGTAGACCACGCTCTGGTCCACGTTCTCGGAAGTCGGACGGGAACGCACCGACACCGTCACCGGGTCATGCACGAACTGGGCTGCCAGCGTCTTCGCCTCGCCCTCGAGGGTGGCCGAGAAGAAGAGTGATTGGCGCTTCCGGGGCAGGAGCGAGAGGAGCCAGGTGATGTCCTTGATGAAGCCCATATCGAGCATCCGGTCCACCTCGTCCAGGACCACGTTGTGGAAGGTCGAGAGGTCGAGATGGCCGCGCTCGATGAGGTCCTTGATCCGGCCCGGGGTCCCGATGACAAAAGACGGCCGGAGCGAAAGGGCCCGCACCTGGGCGGTCATGTTGGTCCCGCCGATACAGAGCGCCGAGCGTAGACCCGAACCGCGTGAAAACGCCTGGAACTCCTCGTCGATCTGGAGTGCGAGCTCGCGCGTCGGCACGAGGATGAGGGCTTTTTCGGTCTTGCGGTGGAAGGTCTTGTCGATGAGCGGCAGGAGGAAGGCGGCTGTCTTGCCGGTGCCGGTGTTGGCCACGCCGATGACGTCGCTCCCCCGGAGGACGTGCGGGATGGCACCGTCCTGGATGGGCGTGGGACGCTCGAAACCGCGGGCGGCCACGATCTCCTTCAGTTTGGGATGGATGGCGAAATCCGCGAAACGGTGCCGGGGCTCGAACGGCGCGGCGGCCTCCGCCGACACCGCCCGTTTCTCGAGCTGGGAGACGTCGAAATTGGGCTCGGTCCGCTGGCGGGAGCGGCCGCCCTGGCGGGAGTGGCGGATAGCAGGACGCGGGGACAGAGTACCAGCGTGCGGACGGCCGCCGCGCGAGCGGCGGCGGGGACGACGGGAACGATCTGACATGGGGATAAAAAAATGATGAGGGCTCGTTCGGACGGTCCCTCATCATACAAGACAGGCACGGTCCAAAAGAGTGTGGCTCGACGCGGACAGGAGACGGGACGTCTCCTATGGCGGAGCACGGAAAGCACTCTTTGGCGGCCAAAAGCGCTTAGATACCAATTGAAGCATGGCGAAAGGCCATTGTCAAGATTTTGCGGCGGGGACGGCGGGATTCCTCCTCGCTCCGACTCAGAGCCTGGGCGCTACACACAGAATGCTCGCCTGCTCGCATTCTACTCGCGCCCTTCTCATCCCGTCCTGTCCAAAAACCAAAAAACCGAGTCAGATGACCCGGTTTTTTGGTTGCTGCGGGGACGGCGGGACTCGAACCCGTGACCTTCTGCGTGACAGGCAGACGCTCTAACCAGCTGAGCTACGCCCCCGTGTATTCGATTTTCTAACCAGTACCAGGGGCGAGATTCGAACTCGCGACCCCGGGCTTATGAGTCCCGTGCTCTAACCAACTGAGCTACCCTGGCGGGGATGCGACTGGCTTGACCGCGGCGCACAGCGCGGAAATAAAGCGGAAGCCAGGGAAGATGCCACAGTATCTGTCACCTGCTGTTGGCTGTTATTTGTTGCGGGGGGTGGATTTGAACCACCGACCTCTTGGTTATGAGCCAAGCGAGCTACCAGACTGCTCTACCCCGCTGTGTATTCTCTCCGAGCGATTCTTTCCAGATGTGGGCGATCCAAGACTCGAACTT
>CAYNEL010000012.1:0-22036 GCA_964396225.1 uncultured Bdellovibrionales bacterium
CCGGTGGAGCCGCCCTGGCCGCCATTGGCGACCTGAGACTGGTCCTGTCCCTGTTTCTGGGACTGATCCTGACCCTGGTGCTGGTCAGCGCGAGCGTCGCCGCCCTTGCCACCATAGCCGTGGCCGCCATCGCCGCCCTTGCCACCGTCACCACCCCGATTATCGGTGTGGCCGATGGGCGAGTAGCCACCACAGTCGTGGCACTTGCTGCCCCCAGCCAGAGCGGTCAGTGGTACAGCTGTCAACAGCAGGAAGGAAAAAACTACCGAGACGAAGTATTTCATCATGATACTATCCCCTTTCAGTTGTAACGGAACTTTGTCCCGAAAGCGTGCAGACGGAATGCCCGCAATCATCACTTTCAAGAACCCAACAGTATATATCAAAACCACTTTTTTGTCAAGGGTAGAATACCCAATTTTAATGGCTCAACAGAGCCAAAAAACCGCCTGCCTCTCGGCAAGCGGCCCTGGTAATAGTCCCCCCTCATTATTTCATACGGCAAAGGTTTTTGTCTTTGGATGCAGGCGAGGCGGAGCCGAGAAGCGGAGTAGGGCGTACTAAGGAGGTACGCTGTCGAGCATCAGAGGCTCCAACAAAGCCATGCGCCAAAGACAAAAGCCGTAGAAACTAGATGTTGATCTTCTTGGCCAGATCGCCAATAACCGGAATCTCCCACTTCTGACCCATGAGCGTCTTTACCAACGCCACCAGGTCGACCACCACCACCACGAGCCAGAGAAGCCAGCCGATGATGGGAATCCAGAAGATCATCCAGCCTACGAACATGATGATGGCCAGGATGAGGCCCTGTTTGCCATGGAACTGGCAGAACGGGCTGTCTTTCTTCAAGAGAAGCGGCACGAGACAGAAGATGCCGAGGTACGAGAGAGCCGCCACGATCTTGTTCTCCTCCACGTCCTTGTCCACGGGCGCGGCCGGGGCCGGCGCGGGAGCTGGGGCCTGTTCCGGAGCCGGAGCGCCGTTCTGCTGTTCCATAGGGATAAGTCGAAAATAGTTACGCTTCCAGTATACACCCGGGACGAGAAAGGGCTACCCCATGGGCTGCGGGGCGTCCCTCAATGCGCCAGCCCGGCCAATTCCCGGAGGATGTCAGCGGGAATCGGGTTACGCTTGGGGCTCTCGCCCGGATACCGCCAGCAACTGATGATGCGAAGATGTTTGCCTCGTGGCCGCCCCTTGAGAGCGAAACCTGGGATCCGGCGATGGCCGTCGCCGGCTTTCACCTGGTACATCACCCAGATCTCTTCTTTCCACTGCGGACCCTGAGGGGTCATTTTTTCCGATGTCGGCTGCATAGCCGCCACCATCCCCTCGAGGATGGCTTCCTCTGTCCGGCGGGGGTGGCGGATGATCCGGCTGATGCGTTGCTTGGACAGTCCGTATTGCTTCAATTTCCACTGGGCGTGGCTAGTCCAGACCTGGGACGACATAAAGGGGATCAATGTGCGTGCTCCATCCCGCGGAGCGCCTTGATGCGTTCCTGGATGGGCGGATGAGTCATGAAGAGCCGTGCCAGGGACGGCCCCTTGAAAGGGTTGGCGATGAAGAGCGAGGCCGTGGCGGTATTGGCCGCTTCGAGCTTCTCGGTATCGCCTGCGATCTTCTCAAGAGCGCTGGCCAGCCCTTTGGGATAGCGGGTGAGGAGGGCCCCCGAGGCATCGGCCAGGTATTCACGCTTCCGGGAAATAGCCAGCTGGATCAGCATGGCCGCCAGCGGAGCGAGGATCGAGAGGATGATGCCGACGAGGAAAAGGACGGCCCTGGCCTGTCCGCCCTCCCGGCTGTCACGGTGCCCGCCGTAAAAGGCGAAGTGCCGGAACCAGTCGGCGAGGAGCGCCACGAAGCCCACCATCACCACCACTACGGTCGAGACGAGGATATCGCGGTTGCCGATGTGCGAGAGCTCATGCGCGAGCACGCCTTCGAGTTCGCTCCGGTCGAGCCGCTCGAGGAGGCCAGTGGTGACGCAGATGACACCGTGCTCCGGATCACGCCCCGTGGCAAAGGCATTGAGCGCGCTATCCTCCATGATGTAGAGGCGCGGTACCGGGAGGCCGGCCGTGATGCACAGGTTCTCGACGAGGCGGTAGAGTTCGCGGTGCTGTTCGGGATCGAGTGGATGGGCGTTGCTCATCTTGAGGACGAGCTTGTCGCTCCACCAGTACGAGCCGAAACTCATCGCCACGGAGAGGATGACCGCGCCGTAGAGAATACGCGAGTCGCCGAGCGCGCCTGCAAAGACATACCCCACCCCGATGATCAGGACGAGGAAGAGCGTCATATAGATCCAGGTGAGCCGGGTGTTCTTGTCGTACGAACGATAGATGGTGGCCATAGAGACGAGGGGAAAGGATTGAGAGATCAAGCGTTCCGCAGAGTCAGAAAATTATACAAAAAAACTCAGCGTTTGGGAAGCCTCACCAGCTTCCGCCGCCGCCTCCCCCTCCGCCGCCGCCGGACGACCCACCGCCGCCCGAACCGCTCGAACTGCCGGGCGCGGACGCCATCGTGGAGGCGGCCACCGCGCCGAAATGCGACAGATCGCTCGAGAACGCCCCGGCCGAAAACCCACGGCCCGTCGAGTCGCTGTACCACTGCGGAGGGGTGGTGTAGATGTCCTCGAATTCCTTGGCCCAGGCTTTTTCTACGCCGAGCACCATGGCAGCCGGCAGGAGGGCTTCGAACAGCTCCGGGCGCTTCTCAGGCGCGTTGTGAAAATTGATCCGGTCTTTTTCGGCGATCTGGAGATATTCCTTGAGCCCGAGCACGCGCTCTCGCATCACTGCCCCTTCACGCGTCACCCGCGACATAAGCGAAGCGAAAACAAAATAGACGACGAAACCGACGCCTACCGCGATGACCGCGGCGACGCCATGGATAGGCAGGAGGAAGACGCTCACACCGATGGCCCCAAGGCCATAGAGGACATAGCGGCCTTTCACTGTGCCCGGATCCTCCGCGTAGAGCTTGGCCTTGAGGAGATCCCGCATTACCGCTTTGCCGATGCCGGGGATATGCGTATAAAACTTGTTCTTCAGGTCGGAAAGGGCGACCGCCCGGCCCGACTCTCCCTGACTCCCGAAGAGGGCGTCGAGCACCTTGGCTTGCCAGTCTGCGGACGCCGGCTTGTCGGTCCGCGTGAAAACATAGTCTTCCCGGTCGAACACGAGGATCTTCTTGGTTTCCTTTTTGATGGTGAGATACCCGCCCACTGCCAGCTCGATCAAGGCGGCCGAGAGATGGCTCGCATTGACCTTTTCCTTCATCAGCGCGCCAATATGGAGGGCGGAGAGGTTTTCGGGAGCGGCGTACTCCGCCACGATGGTGCCCCGGCCTTGCGGGTCGCGGCCGCGGCGGCGCCATACTCCATACATCACGACGAAGACGGCCGCCGGAAACAGGGTGAGCGGGTTGTCCCGGAGGAACCAGAGAATGCGCGACCAGGCCGTCGGCCAGGCGATGACGCCCGGTGTGAAGCCGACCGCCACCGTCAGCCCTTCGCCCGCCTCGAGCGTCCGGTCGGAGTGCGCCGCGTACGCGTTGCCGTCCGAGTCCGCGGTGCCGTCACAGGATTCGGTCGAGCCGAACGCTCCCAAATAACAACTCGCCTGCAGTACCGAGGCGTCTTCCGGCAGGATGATACGGACGGCGGCCCGCTCGATCGCCACCGGCCAGGCGTTGCCAGTGACGTTCCAATAGAGTTCGTCGTACCCGTCGAAAGAGCCGAGAGCGGCCCGGGCCGCGTAGCGAATGACGTAGAGGTGCTCGCCCGTCACCGTCCGATCGGGATCTCCGATCTTGATATGGAGGGTGTCCCCCTCCCGGGAAAGCGTATGCGGGTAGGCCGCGCCATTCCCGTCCGTGACGCTTTCGACCTCGATGCCCAAACTCTGGCGGTTGCCGTAGGACGTTTCGTACCTGATCGGAATGTCGCGGAAGATGCCGTGCTTATCAAGCGTCCCGAAATCATAACGGATGTGTTCCTCGACCACGACGGAGGAGTCGCGGCGTACCTCGACCGTCACAGAAAAGTCGCGGATGCTTTCTGCCGAGGCCGGCGCCGTAGGAAGACCTAGGAAAACGGAGAGGCAAAAAGCAAAGACGACCCCGGACCGGCGGGATCGTCTCTCGGTGATGATATGGGCAGTAGCGCGCATACGCGCGGCTTGCGTCAGAAGGACACTTGGACCGGGGCCTTCTCGCCTTCGGCCGCCTCGAAGAATTTGCGCTCGGTGAAACGAAGTATCCCACCGATGAGGTTGGTGGGGAAGGTCTGGAGCTTGGTGTTGAAATCGCGCACGTTGCCGTTGTAGAAGCGACGGGAAGCCTGGATCTTGTTCTCGGTGTCGGAGAGTTCGCGCTGGAGCTCGAGGAAATTCTGGTTGGCTTTCAGGTCCGGGTAATTCTCCGCCACGGCGAAGAGACTCTTCAACGCGCCGGTGAGCATGTTCTCGGCTTCGGCCTTACCGTCGTCGCCGGCCTGCATCGCCTTGGAACGCGCCTCAGTCACCTTCTCGAGAAGCTCGCGCTCATGCGTAGCGTATCCCTTGACGGTGTTGATGAGGTTGGGGATGAGGTCGTAACGGCGCTTCAGCTGGACGTCGATGTCGCTCCAGGCCTCGTCTACCCGGTTTTTCAGGGTGATCAGGCCGTTGTAGGTGAAGATGAGCCAAAGGGCGACGACACCTGCGGCAATAAAGATCCACAACATAGGGGGAAGAAGTAATGGTTGGGCAGCCCCAGTCTAGCACCGCTTCGGCCGGAACGGAAGCCCCGGCCTCGCGTGATATACTGAGACCTATGGACAAGATTTTCCTCATCCCGCTGGCGGTCGGCCTCCTCGCCCAGATCACCAAGTTCGTCCATTTCGGCCTCCGGCACGGTTGGGACTGGCGCTACTCGATCACCTACGGGCACATGCCGAGCGCGCACACCGCTTTCGTCACGTCGCTCGTCACCACCATCGCGCTTTTCGAGGGTATCCACACACCCGCGTTCGCCGTGGCGGTGGTTTTCGCCATCCTCGTCATCTTCGACGCGTTGCGCCTGCGGGTCTATATGGGCGAACATGCGGTGATGCTGAACAAACTGGTCAAGGAACTCAAGCTCTCTCCCCGCAAATTCCCCCGCATCAAGGAACGGGTCGGCCACAAGCCCGAGGAGGTGGCCGGCGGTGCACTCTTTGGCGCCGTCCTCACCTGGATCCTGGCCTCTTTCTGCTTCTGACGCGTTCTGTCATCCGAGAAAAGAAAAACGCCCCTCGATCAGGGGTGTTTTTTATGGCTTCCGTATCCCCGTCGACTATTCCAGATGGTCGGCCATCTTCCGAAGCTGGTTCAATTCCTCCTCGATGACCCTGCGGTCATTCCATTTCACCCGGCGCGAACCGATGGCCATGGTCTCCTCGGCACCCTTGCCAGTGACGACCAGGGTGTCGCCGCTCTCGGCCATATGAAGCGCCTGGCGGATGGCCTGCCGCCGGTCGAGGATGCGGAAGTAGTCGGTACCGAGCTTCTTGCTCCCCAGACCCGCCGCGATCTCGTCCAAGATACGTTCGGGGTCCTCGTGATAAGGGTCCTCATTGGTCAAGATGACGATATCGGCGCGCGAGGCCACGATCTCCCCCATGATGGGGCGCTTGCCCCGATCGCGTTCGCCGCAGGCTCCCAGGATAGCGATGGTCTTCCGGTCCGGGGCGCGCCGCATCTGGCCGACCAAAGTGTAGAGCTTGTCGAGGGAATCGGGCGTGACGGCGTAGTCGACGAGGATGGTCAGGCCGCGGTCGTTGGGCACTTGTTCGAGGCGTCCTGGGACACCGTCGATCTTCGCCAAGGCGCCGGCCATGACGGGAAGCGGGATGTTCTGGGTCAGGCCGACACTGACGGCGGCCAGGGCATTCTCGATGTTAAAACGGCCTGGAACACGCAGGGTGAACGGCGTGCCGCCGATCGAGAACGCCGAGCCTTCGATAGTCTCCTCGATGTTCTCGGCATACACTCCGGCCTGCGGCGACAGGGTGCTGTAGAACAGGTAGCGGCCGGAAGCGGCTCGGGCGAACTCGTCCGGGCTCTCCATATCGGCGTTCAGGACGGATATCCGCGCCGCGCGGAAGAGCTTCTTCTTGGCGTCGCGGTACCGGGCCATGGTCCTGTGGTAGTCCAGATGCTCACGGGTGACGTTGGTGAGGACCCCCACGGCGTACGGGATGCCCCATACCCGGTGCTGGTCCAAGGCATGCGAAGAGGTTTCGAGGACGGCGTACTGGCAACCCGCCTCCGCTGCCTCATGGAGGAAGCGTTGGACGGCCCAGGAGGAAAGAGTAGTGAATTTGGTCTTGTTGATCCAGCGGCGCTCGCCCACCTGGAAGTTGATGGTGGAGGCCATGGCCACCCGGTGGCCGGCCGCCTCAAGAATAGCCGTCACGAACTGGACGGTGGTCGTCTTGCCGTTGGTCCCGGTCACCCCGATGACCTTGAGCCGCCGGCCGGGGAAACCGTAATACCGGCAGGCCAGGAGGGCGAGCGCCCAGTGATAGAGGTTCTTGATGCCCTGCGGGACGGCCTGTTTGAGAGCGTGCAGCATAGTTTCTTGAGGGAGTATAGCAGAGTCCTCGGAGTCCGTCGGTCCAGCTTGACAAATCCGTCCGAACCGCTAGAGTGGAGGTGAATCTGCAACGGCAGAGGACACATTCCATTCCACGACGGGGGAAGGAGGGTATCGATGTGTCTGACTAAAGTGCAATCGCGCCGCCTGACTCTTGAGCGGCGCTTTTCTTTTTTCCGGGCCTTACTTGGGGCGGTTGGCCCACTTCCAGGCCAGCTCGAATATGGCCTTGAAGGATTTGGCGATCTCCTTGTCCTCAATGGCGATACCGAGGACGCGGCCACGGAAGGAAGTGATGCGCACCACGTCCTCGTAGATGGCGATGTCGCAGGAGATGGGGAACTCCTTGGCCTCGAGGCGCATGCGCTGGGTGTGCGGCCGGTTGGGCAGGTTGCCTTTGCTGAACGTGTAGAGGGATTTGACCTTGATCTTGTGGGCATGGCGGTCCTTGCTCATCCGATCGAGGGTTTCCTGGTCCATGACGGTCTCGAGGATATCGCGCGAGAAGGCGATGGAAAGCTCCTGGCCATGGGCCTTCTCGGTGTACTCGTCGACCATGGAAATGATGCCTTCCTTGCCCTCGTAGTATTTCACCACTGGTTTGTCGGGCTGGCGCTTGCCGAAAGACTCGAGCTGCGGCAGGACGCTTTCGAAACTGGACACCCGTTTCTCGATGGCACGTTTCTCCTCCCTGATCTTGTCGAGGAGGCGCTCCGGGTTGGCTGCCACGAAATACTGCTTCTTGCCCTGGTAAAAGCTGGAAACCAGTCCCTGGACCATCAATCCCTCGATGATGAAGTAGGCGGTCGGCCGTTTGATCTGGGCGTGCTCGGCGATAGCCTGGACGGTCGCCTGGCCGAGCTCCAGCGCGGCCAGATACACCTTGGCTTCCTTTTCCTGAAGGCCGGCGTTCTCGAGCTGTTTTTGGAGCTTGTCGGTCATAGTGATAAGTGAATTTGTCAGAAAATTGACAGTTTTTGGTCCCCGTACGATACCACGCGTCCCGACTGCTGGCAAGGGTGTCAGCGGAGCCAAGCCCGGAGCCAGCTGGCAGCCCGATAGAGGCGATAGCGGACGCGATCGAAGACGATGTCGTAGCTTCCCGGGAAAACGACCGGCGGGATTTCGGCTGCAAAGCCCTGCTTGAAGCGGGTGATGCCGGCCCACGCGGGATCCTTGTGAACCACGGCCACGCCTCCGAAGTCATAGCGCTCGCAGCCGGCCTCCCGGGCAAGACGCATCCCTTCCCACTGGAGGAGGGCCGGCGCCATGAGGTGGCGCAACCGGCCGGCCGAAGCCCCGTGGAGATAGGTGGCAAAGCGACCGAAAAGAAATAAGGTGTTGGCGGCCAGGATCTCACCCTGATACTCGGCGACGAGCAACCGGAACGTCTCGCGCGGCAGGGAGGCGAACATGGCGCGGTAATACGCTTCGGGATGGGGGGCGATGCGGTCGCGGGCGGCGGTTTCCCGGACAAGCGCACAGAACGCGTCGATGTCGTTCGGCCGGCGGTCGCTCTCGCGCACGGTCACGCCTTTCCGGGAAGCGAGATTGATGTTGTATCGGGTTTTCGGTTTCATCCGGCCAAGGAGCGCCGTGTCGTCGGCTGCGACGGCCGCGATGAGGATTTCCCGCGGCTGGACGTCGTGCGGCGCCTTCACCACGTCAGAACCGGCTGCGGCCCGGCGGATGACCGCGAGGGACTCTTCGTCCGCCGGTTCGATGCGCAGCCATCCGAGCTTCCTTTCCTTGGCTTGCTTCAAAAGCTTTCCGAACCCAATTGGAAATCGGGTGTCGGATGCTGGAAACTCTATGATCGGCCCCCTCGGCACATACCCATAACGACCGACTGGTCGGAGCGCGTGTTCGATGATAGAGGCCGTGCATCCGTCCGCTTCAAAGGACCACGTCTCCCGGCCGGCGGCGTGCTGGAACGCAGCCCAAACCTCGGACTGGAGGAACCCCCCGTCCGGCACGTGCGCGTTCAGCCAAGCCGTCCTCTGGTCGCTCTTCATATCGTGTACAAGGAAGGTCAGCGGCTTTTGCCTAGTAGCTTGAGCGCCGCCTTGACCCGTTCTCCCACGGCCGTAACATCGGCCGGCACCGCTTTGACCGCTTCGCGGGCCTCGGCCACCGAATACCCCATGGCGAGCAGCGCGTCCAGCGCCTCGCTGTCACTCGTCACGCTGGCATGTTTCTCGGCGGAGACCTTGCCGACCTTGTTCTCAAGCTCGAGGATGACCCGTTCGGCCGTCTTCTTGCCGACGCCGGAGACCTTGGTCAGGATGGACGCGTCGTGACGCAGGACGGCCGAGGCGATAGAGGCTGGATCGGCCACCGCCAGGATGCCGAGCGCCGCCTTGGGCCCAACGCCGGAAACAGAGATGAGCAGCTCGAACATCGATAGCTCCTCGGCGTCGAGGAAACCGTAGAGAGCGAGGGTGTCCTCGCGGACATGGGTATAGACGTGGAGGACGACCTCGCCCCGGCCCGCGATCTTGCCCAGGGTGTGAGCAGAAACAGTCAGCCGGTAGCCGACGCCGTGCACGTCGAGGACGACGACGTTGTCAGCGATGGAGACGAGGGTTCCCACCAGTCGGGCGATCATACGGCGTGGTTCGGTCAAAAGGTATTGCCAGTCTAACACGCCTCAGTAGGGTGAGGGAGGCTTGCCAAAGGCAAAAGCCTGTGTTACAAAAGGGTATTGCTTCGTATTGGAGTCCTCAACCCGTAACTCGTTAACCCATCGCAGGGTACCCCATCCTATGCCGATCAAGCAGTCCGCCAAGAAGTACATGCGCGTCACCGCCAAGAAGACCGATCACAACAAGAAGATCAAGGGTGTGGTCAAGAACGCCATCAAAAAGACCCGGGAGGCCGTCGCCGCTGGAAAAAAGGAAGAGGCCGCGCAGTGGCTCAAAACCGCCTCCAAGGCCATGGACAAAGCCGCCCAGAAGAAAATTATGAAGAAAGAGACGGTGGCCCGCAAGAAATCCCGCCTCAACGCTTCGGTCAAGAAACTGGCCCTCGGGAAATAGTCTCCCTCCAAACCGCCTCTCCCAGCCCCTCCCCAACGGAGGGGTTTTGATTTAGAGTGATGGCAGTTCATAGCAGAAGGAGATTCCATATGTCCCTTGACGCGACACGCCCCAGACCGCCGGAGTATACGATCTGGACCAATCCCAGACCGCTGGATCCGAGTCTGGATCCGTTGGCCGGACTCACGTTTGATCCGGAAACCCTCGCCCGCGCCGTGGCCACCTGCCAAACCGATCAGTCACGCCTGGAAAAGGAGATCCGCGAGCGTTGCCGTCCGTATGCGACGCCCGTGCGCGCCGCCACGCTCTTTCGAAGACTGCCGTGACCCCGGTCACTCCTGAAAACCAAAGCGCCCCGCAAGGAGCGCTTTCTTTTTTCCGGCAGTGTTCGTCCCTCCCTAGGCCCTGGCCACGAACAGCGTGAGGGCCAGGGCGGGATCGAGCCCGCCGCGTTTGGCGTCCCGGTCGAGCGTTTCGAGGATGTCGAACATCCGCGCCACGCGCTCGACCGGGAAACGGCCGATGGCGCGGAGCGCCTGGGCCGCCTGAAACGGGGCGATGCCTGCCGCCTGGGCGACCGCGCTCCGGTCGCGCAGTCCGTCCGTATGATAGGCTTCCGCCACCTTGAGGAGCTGGCGGAGCTGCCAGGCGCACATGGCCATGAGACCGAGGACGTGTTCCCCTTTGGCTATCTGGCGCTCGAAGAGGAGGAGAGCGGACCGCTTGTCGCCCGCCATCAGGGCGGAGAGGGCGGAGAAGACTGCTTCCGTCGTCCTGGCTACGGGGAAAAAGAGGGTGATCTCCCGGGCCGTGATGACGCCCCCAGGACGGTACGCGGCCAGCTTCTCGAGCTCACGGTCGAGACGCTCGGCGTCGGGACCGGTCTCCGCCAGGAGAAGTTCGAGTGCCTGAGGTTCCAGCCGCGTGGCCGGGTCGATACGTTTCAGACGTTCCGACACCCAGGCCTTGAGCAGCGCTCCAGAAAGCGGCTCGAGGCGCTCCTTGATGGAAGCCTTATCTTCCAGGAGAGGCAGGAGGGGGTGGTTTTTCTTGGCCCGGGGCAGGGCGCCCTCCCAGAAAAGCACGACTGTCGACCCCTGCTTGTCCAGCACAGCGGGATCGCCCTCGATTGACGCGGCCAGCTTCTCCTGCTCGTCCTCCGACAGGAGGAAAGCGTCCCGCGCGATGACGAATTTCTTGGCAGCGAACAGCCCCCTCTCGTGGAGAGCCTGGCTGAAACGTTCGAGCGCAGCCTCGCGGGCGTCGGCATCGCCGAAATCGCAAACGAAGAGGCCGAGGGCGTCCGGGTGCTTGGTGAGATAGGCCGCCTTGATCCTGTCCACCTGTTCACGGACACGGAGATGGTCCTGGCCGGAGATGAAGATCAGCATAGGACGGAAAGGGACACGGCTCTCGGCCATGTCCCGGGAACATCGGGTATTTCAAACCCCGTCAGACGGCCGGGGTCCACTCCCACTTCTGGCCAGGCACCAACACTTCCACCCAGATCTGGCCGGGTACGAACTTGATCTCATTGTTGCTCTCGTCATAGAAGAAGAGCTTGGTATCGGCCGAGGCTCGGCTCTTGCGCCAGGTACCCTTGATTTCCTGGCCGTTCAGGTAGTAGGTGGCACTCCCGCTCTCGCCCGTGTCGTACCATGGGTCGCCCATCTGGATGTTGTTATACCGGCCGGAGATGTTGGTCGGGCCTTTCTTCTTCTCCTCCGGCAGGCCCTCCCACGGGTCCTGGACGCCGCGCACCTTGTAGTCGGTCTCAGCCAGGATCTGCTCGTTCTCGGCGATCATCACGACGATGTTCTTGGGGGCGATGCGCTTCTGGTTGTTGCGGTCCACGTCGGCCGCCCCGCCCCAGGTGCGGAGGTAGGAGTTGCTCGCTTGGTCATAATCGTACTCAGCCTCCATGATGCCCGGGAAACCGATGCGGAGGTGACCGCCTTTGGGCCGCTGTTCCATGGGAGCGTCTTCCTGGTGCGGATAACCGGGGAAACTCGTCTCGCTCCGGTAGCCGAATTCCTTGGCGCATTCAAGCAGCTTCTGCCCTTTGGCGAAGCCGGTGTCCTCGATGCGCATGAGGCCCGTGCGCTCCTTGCGGAAACAGCACTGCGGCGCTTTCTTGCCGCCCTCACCATTGCAGTCGATGTTGTCGATGACGCCCTGGTTCAGGAGGTTGATGGAGAAGGCCGAGCCGCCCCACCCGACGAAAATGGCGTCGAGCGACTTGGCGATATTGATGTAGTCGTGCCGCGAACTGCGGAGCGCCCCGATCTCCTCGGGAATCTCACACTGATAGACGCCCATGAGGCGGGTGACGAAGATGTTCTGGGCAGGATTGGGAAGCTCGAAGACCATTTCCGCCTGGGAGAAACCAGCCACCGGTCGGGCCTGGAGATCTACCGGTTGCATGGCGGCAATGGGCCGTTTGTTCCAATTGGCACAGGGAAGACCTGAAATCGGACTGACCGGGCCGTCGTTGGCCGGTCCCTGGTCGGCCTGGCCGGACGGCTTGCCCTGGTTGTTGTCGAGCTGGATGGGCGCGCGCTTGGTCTCTTCTTTGAAGAACAGCCACCAGATGCCAAACACGACGGCGACCACGGCCAACAAGGTGAAAAGTTTCTTCATAAGGGGAACGGTTTAGCGCTGGCACCGCGGACAATAGAAAGCACTCCGCTGGCCGAGTTTGATCCTACGGATGATTGTACCACAGCGCTTGCACGGTTCGCCGGCCCGGCGATAGACAAAGAGCGTCTCCTGGAAACGGCCCGGTCGGCCGGCGGTGTCGCGGAAATCCCCATCCGAAGTGCCGCGCAGACGCACCGCTTCGCGGAGCACCTCGCGGATCTTGTCGTGGAGGAGGCGTTTCTCATCGAGCACAAGACGGCTGACGCGGCGCGCCGGTCGGATACCGGCTCGGAAGAGCGCTTCGCTGCGGTAGATGTTGCCAATACCGGCGACCAGCGACTGGTCGAGGAGGAGCGTCCCGATCAGGCGCGTCCGACGCTTCAGGAGGATGCCGTTCCAGCGGTCGAAGGTGAAATCCGGCGAGAGGGCGTCGACGCCCAGGGCTGCGATACCGTCGAGGCGTTCGACGTGCTGGGTCTCGAGGAGCCGGATCCAGCCGAACTTGCGCATATCGGAAAACTCGATGCGCTTGCTATGCCGGAGGAAAAAAACGTGTCGGATATAGCCATTCACCCGGTCCCGGAAGACGGGCCGGCGTTCGTTCGTCTTGTCTTTCACAAGGAGATGTCCGGTCATCTTGAGATGGATGACGAGTGAATGTCCGTTGTCGAGATCGATGACGACGTGCTTACCGAACCGCCGCGTCCCGATGATTTTCGCCCCGATGATTTTTTTCTTGAGCACGGCCACCGGCAGCTTGACGCTCTTGGTCCACACCGTCTCAAAGCCAATAATGGTCTCGCCCTTGGCCTTCCTCCCGAGCTGGCTCACGACGGTTTGGACCTCCGGCAATTCGGGCATAGGCACGGTTTCATCTCGGCGTCTTATGACACTGGTCAAGGACAGTTTGCACGACTTCATCTCGAGTAACTCTGAAAGCTGTCCTTTGAGGGAGGGCTCGTTTCTGCATATGCAGCCCGACAATCCTGGCTCGTATCTTGTCTATCCGACTGGCGATATCCTCATGTCCGTGAGCGAGAGCAAGCCGCAAAAAATAAGCGAGTTGCGCGCTGATCTCTTCAAGGAAAACGACCTGGGCTTGATGATTCCCTAATTCCCGGTTTTTGCCCTCCTTCCAGAGAGCCGCTAGTTCCTCTACCCGTTCCCGATTGATAGCCAAGATGACCTTAGGTATATATAACCCTCCCTTTTCCTGCGTGTCTTGACAGGCGTAGTACTTGATGTCAGTAAGCCGACCGCCCCTGATAGCCTCTTCGAGGGCGGCGAATTTTTCGGGAACGCTGGTGTTGCTAAACGTGACATCCACTGCAAAATGCATGCGCTCGCCTGGTTTTTCCCCAGGCAGATTCACCACAAGGTCTACCCCGTTTTTAATGTCATCGTAACGGGCAGCTGCGACAGTATACGCATCGGCTCCGAACCACTCGCTAAGTTCCCCATGCTGGATGAACAATCCCTCCATGACAACCGCATATTTTTCCTGGAGGATCGTAGCGGCGCTGGCGGATTCATGGAACTGCCGCTCACGGCGTTCCACATAGCGCAGGTCCTTGTCGATCTCTGGCTGTGGATAGATGTCCGAGAACGTCGTTTCAAGAGGCTGGCTGTCTCTGATGGACTGTTCGGCTTTCGTATAGACTTCTCTCAGTTGCGGCGGCGTGTATCCTTCTTCCTGGATGGTCCCTCCACCGCCGATATGTATATCGGGACTCATTTTTTCAAAACGCTCAAAGGCCATACGGTTGACAAAATTCTCAGTTCATACTATATTTCCGACACTTTCACAGTCCTTTGGAGGATACCATGCTCGACCAGGACCCCGTCAGGAAAACCCTGATCATGCATTTCAGTCTTCTGATACACCAAGGCCAGAAATACATTACACCGGAGGAGTATGATGCTGGGGTGCGTTACCAGCTCTTCAGCACTGGTCACGACCCCGAGACCAAGGCGGCGACTGCCGAGTTCCGGGGACACCTCTTCACTTGCCCCAGCAGAACCTGCGAGGCAGCGTGAGAGCCTCTTCGACACTGAAGCCGATTTCGATCGCATTTCGAACTCGGCTTTTTCTTTTTGATAAGATGCTGAAAAACTATATCTCCCCCCAGTTTTTACCGATGGCGGTTTCGGCGATGAGGGGGACGTTCAGCGTATACACGGACTCCATCGCCTGTTTGACTGCCTGGGCCAGCTCCTCGGCCTGGCTTTCCCGGACCTCGAAGATGAGCTCGTCGTGGACTTGGAGGAGCATCCGCGCGTCATCGGCAAATTTCTCCCGGACCAGGCGGTCGCAAGCGAGCATGGCGAGCTTCATAATATCGGCCGCGAGGCCTTGCACCGGCATGTTGATAGCCATGCGCTCCGCCGCCCGCACCACGGCCTGGTTGCCGCTCCGAATGTCGGGCAGGTACCGGCGGCGGCCAAGCGCCGTCTCGACGTAGCCCTGCTCGTGCGCCTCCCGCTTCATCCGTTCCATAAATTTCGCCACGTCGGGGAACTTCTTGAGATAGGCCTTGATGAATGTGGCAGCCTGTTCCTGATTCATGTCGGCGGCTTGGGAAAGTCCGAACGGGCTCATCCCATAGAGGATGCCAAAATTGAAGACCTTAGCCTGGCGACGCATATCGCTCGTCACGTCTTTCTGCTTCACGCCGAAGACGGCCGATGCGGTAGCCGCATGGATGTCCCGGCCGGCGAGGAAGGCGGCCGTCATCGTCTTGTCTCCGGACAGGTGCGCCGCGATGCGAAGCTCGATCTGGGAGTAATCCGCTCCCACAAGCAGATATCCGGGCTCGGCTTGGAAGGCTTCGCGGATGCGTGCGCCCCACTCGCTCCGGATAGGAATGTTCTGGAGATTGGGATCGACGGACGAAAGCCTCCCTGTGGCGGCCACCGCCTGGTCGTAGGTGGTATGGATACGCCCGTCCGGACGGATGAGTTTGGGCAACGTGTCGAGATACGTCGTCTTGAGCTTGAAGAGTTCCCGGTAACTCTCGACCTGGGAGACGATCGGATATTCTTGCAACTTGGCCAGCTCGGTCGAAGCGGTCGAATAGCCGGTCTTCAATTTCTTGATATTGTCAGTGGGAATCTTGAGATCGACGAACAGGATCTCCGCCAATTGGCGGGGGGAATTGATATTGAATTCACGACCCGCGAAGTCATAGATCTTCTTTTCGATTTTTGAAAGGTGGCCGGCGAGCTCGGTCGAGAGTTTCTCGAGGAGCGCGCCGTCGAGGTGGATGCCGGCCCGCTCCATACGGAAAAGCACCGCGAGAAGCGGCATCTCGATCTCGGCGAGCACCTTCCTGATATTGGCTTCGCTTCCCTGTGCTTCGGCCAAGGTCTCGAGTTTCCCGCGCTGGTCCCGAGCCAAGGCCGAGAGCGCCCGGGCGCGCACGCTGATCACCCGGGGATCACCGCCCTCCGGAAGCTCCTCGGCCAGGCTCTCGAGGACCAACCGCTCGAAACCGACGTCTGTGCCGGCATTCAGGAGATACCCCGCGAGCAAAGTATCAAACGCGATACCGTCTACCGCCATCCGCTCGTCGGCCGCGGCATGCATGGCGCGTTTGGCATCATGGAAGATCTTCGGCGCCTGGCCGTCGGCCAGATATTTCTCTAGCGTCGGTCGCGTACGGTCGTTGAGCGGCACATATCCGGCGAGGGTGTCGGCATGGAACGCGATGCCCGTGAGACCCGTCCCAAAGAGCGTCCCTTGCTCCTCATACGGCATGACCGCCGCCTCGGCCTTCCTCAGTTGCGTGAAAAAAGCCTCGGCTGTTTCCGCCGTATCGATGACGGCCACACGAGGCGCGCGCTTCTTTTTTGCCGGTTTTGAAATATCGCCGGCCCCACCTCCCGAAAGGCGTTTCAAAAGGCTGTAGAAACCGAATGTTTTGAAAAAATCCGCTACCTTTTCCCGGTCGTAATCACGGGTGAGCGCGTCCTTGAGCTCAAGTTCGAGTGGCACCCGCGTGTCGATGGCCCCCAACTTCTTGGAGAGCTCTGCCTGCTTCCGATCACGCTCCAACCTCTCCCGGACGGCCGACTTCACGTCCTTCAGATGCTTGTAGATGTTCTCGAGGGTGCCAAACTCCTTCAGGAGCTCCGAGGCGGTCTTCTCACCGATACCTTTCACCCCCGGGATATTGTCCGACGCGTCGCCGCGCAGCCCTTTGAAGTCTGGTAGCTGCTTCGGCCCGAAACCGTATTTCTTCACCACTTCCGATTCGTCATAAAGCACGGCGTCCTTCAACCCTTTGCGGAGCGCCAGTACCTTGACCCGGCCGTTCACGAGCTGGAGAGTATCGTAATCCCCCGTCACCACGACTACCTCGACGTCCTTGTCCTTCTCGACCGCCTGCCGGGTGAGCGTCCCGACACAATCATCCGCCTCGTACCCTTCCTTTTCGTAGATCGGGATATTGAACGCCCGGACCAGTTCCTTGACCAACGGGATCTGCGCGTAGAGATCGTCTGGGGCGCGTTCGCGCTGGGCCTTGTACTCGTCGTACAGCTCGTCGCGGAAAGTCGGCCCCTCGAGATCGAACGAGGCGGCGATGTATTCCGGTTTGAAGCGCTCCAGGACAGAAAAGAGGGTGAGGGCGAAGCCGTACACCGCCTGGACGGTCCGGCCGGTCTTGTCGGTCAGCGGCGGCAGAGCATGGTACGCCCGGTGGATGAGGGCGTTCCCATCGAGGAGAACCAGTTTTTTGGCTTTTTTCGGCATGTTTCGAGTATATCCCTGGCCGGTCCGAGGTGCAATTTCCGCCCACCTTTCCGAATCCGTCAACGGGGGTTGACAAAATCCCGTCGTCCGATATACTGGGGTTCCTCAGACAGTAAAGAGAGAGTATTTTGATAATCCTTAACCCCAAGGATATGGTCCGAGTGACCTTCCAGGAGGGCCCGCACGCAGCGATGACGCTGGAGGCCGGTCCCCTGGTCACTCCGCAGGACATCCTGTGCGGCCTCTCCCAGTACAAGTACCGCTGGGAGACCGATCTCACGGATGCCACCGACGCGGAAAAGGCTCTCTGGTCCAGTCAGGATCTGTCGGTCCGCATGGTGCGAGCGCTCGCTTCGGGCCGCTCCGTCCGCGTGGACGATAAGACCTATCAGGGCCAAGGGGTTGAGGGCGCGTTCACGATGGCCGCCGCCATCGAGGAGGACATCCTCGAAAGCGGCCAGACTGCCGAACTCGTCAGCGATGACGAGCGGGGCGTCACCATTGTGACCCGCTGACCCTCGCACAGGGCAGGGACATCCCCACAACGCTGGGTCTCTCCCAGCCCTGTACGCCTAAAGAAAAAGCCGCTGTCGTACGACGCGGCTTTTGCTTTTTCCATGACGCCCTTCCGTGCGAGGCTCACACCGGCATGGCAATCCCGGAAAGCGTGATCCGCCGCTCCCCCTCGGCAACACCGGCCTTCAGAGCAACCGTCGCCGCATCGTCCGGAGCAAGCGCGCCCAACCGTTCCGGCCACTCGCAGAGCACTAGTCCTTCGGGATCGGCCGTCCAGTCCTCGAACCCGACCTGGCGCAACTGGTCCTCGTCCACGCGATAGGTGTCCACATGGTAGACGCGGCGCACTCCCGTCACCGAAGGTGCCGTGAGATCGTACTGCTTCATGATGACAAACGTCGGACTGGTGTACGGCGGCTCGGCGCCGAGCGCCGCGAGCACCCCTTGGGCAAAGGCCGTCTTGCCGGCACCAAGTTCGCCCCGGAGCAAGACCGTCATGCCGGGACGGAGGGCAGCGGCGAGCCTGTGGGCCAGGCTTGCGGTTTCCGCCGGAGACTGTGTGGTGAACAGTTGGCCTTCCATACCCCCATGCTAGAGGCAAGGGCTTGTTTCAGGCAAATCCCAGCTCCTTACCCCCACTCGGTTTGTCATCGGAGACTGACATTTTCGGACGGGCGACGGCCGCCACGGTCTGGTTTGACACTCGTTCCCGTCCTTTGGTATCGTGGACTCTCGTCCCAATCTTCATCCCCCGCGACGTCCCGCACGCCCGCCTTTCCCGATATGACCCTCTCCAAGCTGGAACAGCTCCGCCGGTTCTTCGAGGAAGGGAAGAGCGTGCTTATCCTCCTCCCGAGACACGCGGGGGGCGACCAGATGGGAGCGGGGCTCGGCCTAGCACGCTACCTCGAGCGGCGGGGCCTCGGGGTGACGCTCGCCGGCGACCATGTCGGCCGCTTGGCCAGCCGTTTCGGCTTCCTCGAGCCGGCCACCCCGATCGTCGAGAGGTTGTCCGGAGCCCGCGACTTCGTCATCATCTTCAATACCGAACGCAACCGTATCCTCTCCACCAGGACCGAGGCGTCGGGCAACGAATACCGCGTCTACGTCACGCCCGAAGAGGGCTCTGTGGACCCGCGCGACTTCTCTTTCATCCCGGCGCAGTACAAGTTCGACCGGCTAGTGGCCATCGGCGCGCCGGACAAGGAATCCCTGGGCGCCCTCTACGAGACCAACCCGGATATGTTCTTCGAACTGCCACTGCTGAACATCGACCGCCACGCCGGCAACGAAAGCTACGGCCAGATCAACTGGACAGATATGACCGCTTCCTCGGTGAGCGAGTTGGTCGCCGGCGCCCTGCTTGAACTCGATCCGGACGGTCTGGATGAGAAGGCCGCCGAGTGCCTCCTCGCCGGCCTGGTGAGCGCCACCGAAAGCTTCCAAAGGAAAAACACCACGCCGCGCGCCCTCCAGACCGCCAGCCGCCTCATGGACCTGGGTGCCGACCAACAGCGAGTGGTGCGCCACCTCTACAAGACCCAGCCCTTCCATCTCCTCAAGCTCTGGGGCCGCATCATGGCCGGCCTGGAGTGGGACGAGAAGCTCGCGCTCGTCTGGGCCCAGGTGGACATCAAGGACGTAGTCGAGACACGTTCCACGCTGGAAGACCTACCGGCTGTGCTCGACCGCATCCGCGGGCACTTCTCGACCGGCCGCCTCTTCGCGCTCGTCTTCCAGACCGCCGCCGGCCAGAGCCAAGCTCTCTTCAAGGCGCAGACGCGCGAACGTCTCGAGGCGGTGGAGCGCGCTTTCGCCGGCCACGGCACAGAATGGCACGACGATGCCCTGGCGGTGGAACTCCCCGCCCGGACCCTGGCCGAAGCAGAAGCGTTGATGCTCGATGCTTTGCGCCGAGCGGCAACCGCCGGATGACACCCAGGAACCAGATCCCCCGTCATGCTCCGCCCGCTAGGCGGATTTTTCTTTTCCGAAAGCCGGGGAATTGGAGTAGAATGGTGAGGAACACCCTAAACCAGACACCAACACCCAACCCAAGCTTCCTTTATGGTCAAAGTCCGACCCCGCGACCAAGTAGTCATCGACGACACCCGCACCGGCAAAGGCGAGCATGCCGCCAAGATCCTGTCCAAGATGCAGACGACGTCGCTCGAGAACCAAGCTTCCCAGCGCGCCAAGAATCTCAACTTGCCCTACATCGACCTCCACATCTTCCCGGTCGACCACGCCGATGTGGTGCTCATCAAGGAAGCGGACGCCCAAAAACACCAAATCGCCCTCTTTTCCAAGAAAGGGAAAGATGTTCGGATGGCCACGCTCGACGCGCTCACCGAAGAAGCCAAGGCGTTCCTCGAGAAACTGAAGCAGGACGAAGGGTGGGACATCAAGCTCTTCATCGCCTCCCAGGCCTCGCTCGACCGCGTCTGGGCGCTCTACAAGAAACCCCTGTTCCTCGATTACCTCGACTTGCTCAAGGTTTCCATGACGGGAAGCGACCTCGAGAAGTTCGAGCAGACGTTCGGCGACCTGCTCAAGTTGAAACACCGCATCACCGAGATTCCTACCACTGAGGTCTTCCAGACCATCCTGGCCGGCGCCGTGAAGTTCGATTCGAGCGACATCCACCTGGAACCCAAGGAGGACAAGACCATCCGCCTGCGCTACCGCATCGACGGCGTACTCCAGGAGATCGGCGACCTGCCCAAGCACATCTACCCTCTCCTCGTCTCCCGTATCAAGATGCTGGGCGGCATGAAGCTGAACGTGCGCATGCGCGCCCAGGACGGCCACTTCCCCATCACCTTCGACAACGGCCAGAAGAAGCTCGACATCCGCTGTTCCATCATCCCGGGCAATTACGGCGAGAGTGTGGTGATGCGTATCCTCGACCAGTCCTCGATCCTCCTCCAGATCGAACAGCTCGGCCTCGAAGGCCTCGCCTACGATGTCGTCCAGAAAGCCATCCAGAAGCCGACCGGCATGATCCTCACCACCGGCCCGACCGGTTCCGGAAAGACCACCCTCCTCTACGCCCTCATCAACAAGGTCAACACGCCCGACACCAAGATCATCACCGTCGAGGATCCGATCGAATACCAGATCCCGGGCATCGTCCAGACCCAGGTCTCCAAAAACCAAGACTACACCTTCGCCCGGGGGCTGCGCGCCATCGTCCGCCAGGACCCAGACATCATCCTGGTGGGTGAAATTCGCGACGACGAGACGGCCGACATCGCTATCAACTCGGCGCTCACCGGCCACCTCGTGCTCTCCACCCTCCATACCAACTCGGCTTCCGGCTCGGTGCCCCGCCTGATCGAGATGGGCGTCAAGCCTACCCTCATCCCGCCCGCGGTCAACACCTTCATCGCCCAGCGCCTCGTGCGCCGCCTGTGCGAGCACTGCAAGGAACACTACGAGCCGGCCAAGGAAACCGTCGGCGAACTGAAGGAAATCCTCTCCCTCATCTCCCCCAAGGCCGCCCTCCCCATTCCCAAGGACATCGACAAGCTCTACACCTCCAAAGGCTGCTCCCAATGCAACCACACCGGCTTCAAGGGACGCATCGGCATCTTCGAGGTGCTCTCCATCACCCAGAACATCGAGCCTCTCATCGCTAAAATGGCAGGCGAGGCCGAGATCACCAAGACCGCACTCGAGGACGGCATGATCACCATGATCCAGGACGGCATCCTGAAGGCGGTGCGCGGCATCACTTCGCTCGACGAGGTGTGGCGGGTGACCGGCCAGGGCGAATTCCTGAAAGAAATCTACGAGATGCTCATGGAGCAGACCCTCTCGCGCGCCTTCTTCGTCACCAAGGACGTCATCGACGTAGTGAAGGAGAACCAGAAGGACCTGAAAAAGCTGGCCGAGCTCATCAAGACCGCCAACCAGAAAGAGGTGTTGAAATACATCTACGCCGAAGCCCTCATGATGGAGGCCGGCGACATCCACCTGGAACCCACCAAGGACATGGTGCTCGTGCGCTTCCGCCTGGACGGCATCCTGCAGACCATCTGCGAGCTGCCGCTCAACGAATACCCCTCGCTCTTGGGCCAAGTGAAGCACCTCTCGGCACTCAAGACTGAGGTGCGGGCCGGGGTCAAGGACAGCCGCTTCGGGGTCCAGCTCGAGGAACCCATCAAAGAAGGCATCCCTGGACGGATCGACATCCGCGTGTCCATCATTCTCTCTGGTTACGGCGAGACGGTGGTGATGCGCCTCCTAAACCAGGGCGCGGTGGCGCTTGAGCTCGACAAGATCGGCCTCCGCCAGGAAACCATCAACATCCTCCTCGAAGCCATCAAGAAGCCGAACGGCCTGGTCCTGAACACCGGCCCGACCGGCTCCGGTAAGACCACCACCCTCTACAGCCTCCTCTCGATCCTGAACAAGTCCGAGGTCAAGATCATCACCGTCGAGGATCCGATCGAATACC
>CAYNEL010000013.1:0-20757 GCA_964396225.1 uncultured Bdellovibrionales bacterium
CGCCGATCTGCGGCGCGGCCAGGCCGATACCGTCCGCCGCGTGCATGCTTTCGAACATCACGGGGATGAGCGCCTGGATGTCCTGGGCGAGCGGGTCCTTGACTTTCTTGGCCTTGGCCCGCAGCACGGCGGACTCGGGACCGGTGACGATGGGGAGGATGGACATAGGGAAAATCGAACAGGGGGCTTCGGTCCGTAAAAATATCACGGAAAGACGGTCGGGTCAACGTCGAACGCCCAGACGACCGGCCCCGATGCAAGACGCCGGAGCACAGCTAGGACGGTAACGGGCAACGGCTCTCCGGCAGGCCACCGGAGGAGGAGATGCCGGACGGCGCGGCCCCTCGGGGCCGCCGGGCGGGAGAGGGTCTCGACGCGTGTCCCAGGTGTTTCGGAAACGGCCCGTTGCAACACGTCGAGAAGCCGCGCGGTCTCCCGTTCGAGGACGGAGACCTCCCGGGCTGTGCCGCGGATGAGCAGCAACCTCACGAACGGCGGGAAACCGAAGGCCTCGCGGTCCGGGAGCAGCTCACGGAAGGCCGCCTCGGCGTCTCCGGTCAAAGCCCGAAAGAGCGGATTCTCGGGATGGAAGGTCTGGATAACCGCCTGGCCCTCCGAATCGGCCACTCGCCCGATGACGCTGCCCAGCTTGTGCAAGAGCTTTTCTTCGGCCCGGAAGTCGCCGGGCGCAAGAAGGTGGTCGGCGTCTATCGCCCCAACCAGGGAAACCCCGGGAGCATGGAATCCCTTGATGGCCGCCTGGGTGCCGATGAGAACGTCGATCCGGCCGGCCCGGAAGGCCGAGAGGAGACGGGCGTGTTCCCGGGGTTGAGCGAGGACGGAACGGTCGATCCGGCCGAGACGGGCGTGGGGGAAGCGCCGCCTCACTTCGCGCGCCACGCGTTCAGTCCCGAAGCCGACGTGCCGGAACGCGTGTCCACGGCAGACCGGGCAACGGAGAAAGGGACCGGAACGGTAGGGACAATGGAGGCAGACGAACTGACCGGTTTCCGAAAGGACCAAGGCGCGTCCGCAATCGGGACAGCGCAGCGGCGTCCGGCACTGTTCGCACACCGAGAACCGGCTCATGCCGGCGTGGTTGATGAAGAGCAGCGCCTGCCGTCCGCGGGAGAGAGTATGTTCGAGCGCCTCGGCCAGGGGCCGGGAGAGGGGTGAAAAGTTCTGACGGTAGCGTTCCTCGCGGAGGTTGGCCAGGACGACGGCTGGGGCGGCGCGGCCAGGGAGACGCGGGAGCCGGCAATGGTTCAAGCGGCCGGTTTCGGCCTGCCGCCAGGTCTCAAGCCGGGGCAGGACAGCGGCCGACACCTCCCTCGCCCCGGTCTGCCGCGCCAACACGGATGCCGCCTCCCGCGCATCGTAACGCGGGGCCATGTCCCACTGCTTGTAACTCTCGTCCTGCTCCTCGTCCACGGCCACCAACCGGAGATCGGTGAAAGGGGCGAAGACCGCCTGACGTGTCCCCACCACGATGGCCGCCTCACCGTTCCGGATGCGTTCCCACGCCGCACGATAGGCGCCGCGGGTGAGACGACTATGGACAAGCGCCGTACGGCCGGGGGCGTAGCGTGCGGCGCGGCGGAAGACCTCCTCGGCGAGACCTACCTCAGGCAAGAGGATGAGCGCCTGGCCAGCGCGGCGCGTCAGAGATCGGGCCACCGAGAGGAGAAGTTCCGTCTTACCGGAACCGGAGGGCCCGGTCACCAGCGTCGGCCGCTTGAGGGCCGCAGGCGTTTTGATGAATCGGGCCGCCGCTTTCTGGGCAGTGCTCCAGCGTACGGGCGCCGACGAAGGGCTATCCACTTCCGTGTCTGCGCCGCGGTTGCGGACAGCACGTCGGGCGGGCGGCGGAGGGATGCTATGGACGAGGACGCGTCCGAGCGGGGTGAGGCAGGTGTCGGCGATATGGCGGGTGAGGGCGAGCTGGCCCGGGGTGAGGAGGGCAGCCTCGAGGACGGCCGAGATCGGGCGGTACCGATAGGGGACCCGCGAAGCCGCGGTTCGAGGACGGACGGCCAGCACGATACCACGGACCGTCCGCCGCCCGATAGGCACGGCCACAAGGGAACCGACCTCAAGATCCGCGGGACCGAGATAGGTAAAAAATGGCGCCCGGGAAAGAGGGAGGGGGGTGAGCGGCGCCACATCTGCCAGACAGTCTTGGTCACGGGGAAGGGGAGAGCGGGGCATCTTTTGATTATACCCCGACGCTTTCCGGGTGAAGCCGGCTTGATTCACACCCCAGGAACCGTTAGGCTGGAATCATATGCGACGCCGCAAACTCTTCATCGGGGTGCCACTCGAGCCTGGGGCGACCAAGCGCCTCGAAAAAGCGCTCCTCCCGTATCAGCCACTCCCGATGCGCTGGGCCAGGCCGGAGCACTACCACCTCACCGTACTCTTCATCGGTTACACCGCAGACGAACAGGTAGGGGAGATCTGCACCATGGTCGAAGAGGCGGCCCGCGCCGTACCGCCTTTCGAACTGCTTTTCGACCGTGTCACGCTCGTCCCTGAACAACTGGCCACGGGCGGCGTCCCAGAGATGCTCTGGCTCACCGGAGAAGCTAGCCAGCCGCTCCTTCACCTCCGAGAGGACCTCGAGGAACGGCTCGGCGTCTTCGTCGCCGGCAAAAAAAGCTTCCGGCCTCATATCACCCTTGGCCGGGTGCGCCTCGAACGCTGGTCCTCGCTCCAGGAGCCACCGACGATCGCCTTTGCCTTCGACAGCCTCCTATCCGTGGATACCCTGACCGTCTTCGAAAGCCTGTCCGGGAACGACGGTGTCCGCTACGAACCGCTCGGCAGTTATCCGCTGCTCGGCGAAGAGGACGCCCCGGCCGCCTGATGAAATATAGACACCCCTTATGGCACACGTCTTCGGCATCTCGTGCGACAACCTAGACGACGAAACCCTGGCGGCCCGCCTCTCGGGCATGCTGGGGGACCCGCACTTCCACAGCGTCGTCTCCCTCAATCCCGAAATCCTCGTCCTGGCCCGACGCCATCCCGGCCTCGCGGAAGCGCTCCGTGCCGCCAACCTGCGCCTGCCGGACGGAGCCGGCATCCAGCTCGTCTTCTCGCTCTCGGGCGAACCGTTCCTCGGCCGCCATGCCGGCGCCGACTGCCTCCTCTCGCTCCTGGCCGAAGCCGAGTACCGCGGCTTGTCGGTCTTCTGCGCCGTCCGCCACGGCGGCCTCTCGGACTGGGTGACGGTGGCAGCCGCCCTCTCGCACCGTTTCCCGAAACTCAAGGTCTCCGGGGACGACTTCATCGTCAGCCGGACCGGGGCCGCCGACCCGAGCCGGCCCGAAAGCCTGGCTGCCCTCGAGAAAAGCGACCTTGTCTTCTGCAATTTCGGGGCGCCTGCCCAGGAACTCTTCATCGAAAGCCTGCGCTCCCTCCCCGGCATCCGGACCCGTCTCGGGATGGGTGTGGGCGGCGCCTTCGAATTCCTCACTGGCCGCCTGCTCCGCGCCCCGCGCTTCCTCCAGCGCCTCGGACTCGAGTGGTTGTGGCGGCTTATCCTCCAGCCTTCCCGTCTGCCGCGGATGTGGCGCGCCGTGGTAGTCTTCCCCTGGCTCGTCTGGTGGGAAAAAAGAAAAGACCCATCGCAAGACAGGTCTTGAAGTGAACTCTCTGACAAACACTCTCCTTCCTCGCGATCAGTCGCTGCATTCAACGAAGATCCGGCGCGAGTTGTCCTTGAAGATGAACAACGTGCAGGAACCGGCGGAAAGGGACCGGCCCTGGCTCCGGGACGCCCGAGCCGTCGCCAGGGAGGCGACATACTCATTGAGACTGAGCGTCTGGTCGGGTCTCAGGAAGCCATCCGGTTGCTGCCAATCCGTGATTGCGGCGTCCGCCAGCTCCTCGGGCAATCCTGCTTCCGCCCTCACTTCGACCGGATAACCGGATTGGGTGAGGTAGTATCCGACAGTCCGGAACTGCGGTTCCGCCGCCAGTCCGAGGGCCGGCAACACGAGTAGGGCGCACACCCACATCAGTATCGACCGTGACATCTTGAAAGTACGCATGGCGTCCTCCTTTTCGAGGATGAAACAACAGCGGGATAAAAGGTACGGCGTGGCCCCGTTATAGCGCCTTTTTCCAAGGAAAGCAAGGCTGGCGCGCCACAGAGAAACCCGATACAATGGGGAATATCCGACTTATGGCTGAAGAAAGGCAAAAAGTGAGGGTCCGTTTCGCCCCCTCTCCCACAGGCTACGTCCATCTGGGCTCCCTCCGCACCGCCCTCTACAATTTCCTCTATGCCAAAAAGCATGGCGGCGATTTTCTCCTGCGGATCGAGGACACGGACCAGAAACGCTTCGTCCCGGGAGCCCTTGAAAACCTCCTCTCCGTGCTCACCCGTTTCGGGATGACACCAGACGAGGGGATGGCCCCAGCCAAAGAGGCACCCCCCAAAGCGACGCCTTCGGAACGTTATCCGGGCCTCGTCCACGTGGGCGGGCACGGCCCCTATGCCCAGTCCGAGCGCCTGGCCCTCTACCAGGAGAAGGCCGAGGGACTGGTGGCCGCCGGCCTAGCCTACTACTGTTTTTGCGACGAGACGCGCCTGACGGAAGTGCGTGAGCGCCAACGGGCGGAGAAGACCGCTCCGCGCTACGACCGGCACTGCCTCAGGCTATCCAAACACGAGATCGAGGAGAAGCTCGCCGCGGGAATCCCAAAAGTCATCCGTCTCCGCATCCCGGACCACGAACGGATCATCTTGGACGACCTGGTACGCGGGCCGGTAGCTTTCGACACCGAGAACATCGACGACCAAGTGCTGCTCAAGTCCGACGGGTTCCCGACCTATCATCTGGCGAGTGTGGTGGACGATCACCTGATGAAGATCACCCACGTGATGCGGAGCGAGGAGTGGCTCTCGAGCACGCCCAAACACCTCCTCCTCTACCGCGCCTTCCACTGGGTCCCTCCCCATTTCGCCCACTTCCCGCTCCTCCTCAATCCGGACCGCTCCAAGCTTTCCAAACGCCAAGGCGACGTGGCCGTCGAGGATTACCTGAAACGCGGCTACCTCGAGGAAGCACTCATCAATTTCGTGGCCCTCCTCGGCTGGAACCCGGGAGAGGGGAGCGTCCAGGAAGTCTTCTCCTTGGACGACCTCACGGCCCGTTTCGACCTTGCCCATATCCACAAGGCCGGAGCGGTCTTCGACATTCAGAAACTCGACTGGCTAAACGCCCAGTACGTCAAACGCCTCGCCCCGGAAGACCTCTACGTGAGGAGCCGAACTTTCCTCGAAACCAAGACGTTCTTCGCGGCGGCGCCCGCCGAACGCCGGACACCCGAATACATAAAAAAAGTCCTGGCCGTGGAACAGGAACGCCTCAGCCGCCTGGAACAGGTAGGTGAGGAACATCCGTATCTCTTCGAAGAACCGCGATATGAGGCGGCGCTCCTCCATTGGAAAGGCAATTCCTCCGAGGCGACCCGGGAAGCTCTGGGACGGGCACGCGATCTCTTCTCCGCCATACCGAGAGGGGAGTGGGAACGCGCGGCCCTGGCCGCCCAGCTCCTCGAGACCGCCGGGGAGAAACGGGGCGATTTCCTCTGGCCTCTCCGCGTCGCCCTTTCGGGAACCAAACAGTCCCCGCCGCCAGGGGATCTGGCTTGGGTCTTAGGACAAAGCGCTTCGCTGGAGCGTCTCGAACAAGCCTTGAAAAAACTGAAAACGGCTTGAATAAGCCAGAAAGCGGCTATCATCAGCCGCTTTTTCCGTGGTATAATGGAAACTGGTTTTTTCTGTCTTTTGCGAAAAGAAAAACATGCCCTCGCCTTCCCGCCACCCTTTCCTCCGTACCCCGATCATCCCTGCTTTAGGCCTGTTTGGGGCTCTTTTCGCTTGCTGGACGCTCCTCGGGCCGCTGCCAGTGGCTGGAGCCGAAAGCGACGAGGAAAAGCTCAAGAAGATCAATGAGAAGATCGACGCCTACAACGAGCTCATCGAACTCAAACAGAAACAGCAGAACACGCTCAACGTCCAGATCCAAAGCCTGGATTCGCAGGCGACAAAGCTCGAACAGGAGATCAAGAGCAACCAGGGTGAGATCCTCTCCCTGGACACACAGATCCGGACGCTCACTGAAAAAATCGCCGAGAAGGAACGTGTCATCGTCACCCAACGCGCCCTCCTGGTCGAACTCATACGCGCCTACCAGGAAAGCCAGGGGAACGTCGAGTTCGCGCCCATCCTCGGGGCAGCCGACGCCCGGGCCGCCTGGAGAGGGGCTGATTGGACCATCGATACCGGCGGCAAGCTGGCTGAGCTCCTTGAGACCATCCAGGAGCTCCGGGACAGCCTGACCGCGGAAAAAGCGGCCCTCGACGACAAGCGCGTCCGGGCCGACTCGCTCCGCCTCCAACTCGAACAGCGGGACGCCTATCTCGATGCCACCAAACAGAGCAAGCAGAACCTCGTGACACAGGCCAAGCGCGAAGAACAGAAATACAGCAACATCGTGGACGATCTCGAAAAGGAACGTGAGGAGATCGAGCGGGAAATCGAGGGCTTGGAATCCGGCAAAATCAGCAAACTCGACCTGAAGGACGTCCCCAAGTTCAAGCGCGGACTGCTCGGCTGGCCGTTCAAGAAGATCACCATCACCCAGGGCTACGGCAAGACCAGATTCACGCGCTGGTACACCTTCCATAACGGCGTAGACTTCGCCGCGCCCACCGGCACGAGCGTGCTCGCAGCCGCCGACGGCAAGATCGTGGCCATCGGCAACAACGGCAAATACGCCTACGGCCGCTACGTCGCCATCGACCACGGCAACGGTCTGGTGACCATGTACGGCCACCTCTCCTCGGTTACCGCCAGGCTCGGCAGCAAGGTGAAGAAGGGCGACACCATCGCTCGTTCCGGCAACACCGGCTATTCCACCGGACCACACCTCCACTTCACCGTCTTCGCCACCAAGTCCTTCGAGGTGGTCAAATCCAAATCCATCGCGAGCGTCAAGGACATTCCGGTCGGCGCTACGCTCGACCCCCGCAAGTACCTGCCCTGATCGATAGGCGGGTCATCGAGGAGATGATGGCCACCCCGCTCCCGCGAGGCGGCTTTATTTTATTTTGGAAAATTCCTATTTGTGTCCATGGAACACAAGACCCGGACCAAACTCCCCTAGCGACCTTCTTTGAAAAAAGAGGGGAGTGGATGGGCACGCTGCCCGCTACCTTTATCTGAAAGATGTGAGCCGGTGCACTCTTGAGAAAAATATGGCTGTGTCCAAATGAGCATTCGATCGATTCTGAGAGGGAAGGAGGGGTTGAAAAATGTTTCCAAGGAGACAATCCCGGCCGCTGGTTTGTAAAAAACGGCTGGTTCCGGGGGAGGACGCCGCAGGATTGAAAGAACGTTTCAGTCAGCCTGTTTCTTGATGGTATATGTCGCAAAAGTTACATTATGCGACTATATTGGGTAAGAAAAAAGGCCGCTCCAGAGCAGCCTTTAAGACAATCCGTTTCTTCCGTCGCCCGTCATCCCCCATTCCTGTACGCCTCCAGATTGAGGACGCTGTCCGAGATGGTCGGCAGATGATGGCCGCCATGCATGATGACATACGTCATGTTCTTGCCGCGCTCCTTGGCGAGATACATGGCGGCATCCGCACGCTTCAGCGCCTCCTGCCAAACCGTACCGGCATGCAACGCGTCTTCCGCGGTACAAAGGATGTCGGTGATCCCGATGCTGGCAGTCACCCCATGCTCACACAACAGAGGGTGCGAGCGCAAGACGCCCATCAGTCCCCCGACACGCCTGATGGTGATCGAGAGGTCGATATTCGGGAGGAGCACGGCGAACTCATCCCCGCCCAGGCGCGCGGCACAGTCGTTGTCCCGGATGAAGCTGTTGAGCACTCCGGCGACGGTACGGAGGATATCATCGCCCTTTGCATGGCCGTGGCGATCATTGACGGCTTTGAATCCGTCCAGATCGAGGATGAGGAGCGACGCGCCGCCGACGCGGATTCTCCGATTGTGGCGGTCCGCCTCTTCCCAGAGCCTCCGGACCTTGGCCATCATCCTCGTAAAGTGGGACTCCAGCCCTTTGCGATTATAGAGGCCTGGCAGAAGTGTGTCGTGTTGCAGGGCTTGTTCGAGTCTGTGGATGATTTTCCGATCCTGTGAGCGCTCATCCATGAGAAGCCGGACTTGCCGAAAGAGCTCATCGCAGTATCCTCTGCAGGCGCGCTTCTCGCGGCGCAACCTCACATTGCCAACAGCCAGCCATGACACGACACTGAGTACGACCAGTGCGGAGCTTACGAGACCAATCCATGCAAACGTAGACATGCTCTTGCCTCCTGTCCGAGGATTTCCAAAAAGCCTAAAAAGGGTCTGTGGGATGTCAAAGAAACTAAACATTTTTACCATAAAAAATAAGCCTTGTCAAGGCTTATTTCCGGCTTTTGTGAGAGAAGGCCGGCCGCTCGCTCCCCTACTGAGCTCGTTTGAATTTGACGCTAAAGAGCGGCTCGTACTTGATGTCGTTGTCGTCGGACACTTCGACCGTCTTGCCTTCCATGAGCGTCTTCATGGCGAGATCGGAGAGCAGCTCCTGCTCGCTCGCCAGTTCGTCTTTCAATTCATCGTGTTCCGCCCAGAGGCGGCCGAGCGACTCCTGAGCCTTCAGCTCGAGCTGCTGCTTGCGGGTTTTCTGGTCCTTCAGCTTTTCGAGTAGATCCTGATATTCCCCGTCCTGGGCCAAGGCGTCACGGTATTCTTTCTTGATGCTGCGCTGGCGCTGCTTGATTTCCTGGATATGCTTGAAAACGCTCTGGAGATCCGGCATACGGTTCGGTCGTCAAGGGTTTAGAGGATAAAACAAAAAATGCCCTCGGGCATTCAGTTGTGTCTTCCCTAGTATACCGGAAAACGCTCCGCTTGGCTACGGGCGCTTAGTCCTGGACGGCGGCACAGTCGGAACAGCGCGGCCGAAACGCACGGCCGGGGCATGTCGGGCGGGCGTCCGATAGGCCGCCTGTCCCCTGCCCCGTTTCCCCACTTTCGAGCGCGCCCCGCCTTTCATACGTGTTCCGTCTTGGACTGCTCCGCAAGCAGTGCGGCGAATTGTTGCCGCGCCTTCTCGAGCTTAGGGCTGATGACGGCCTGGCAGTACCCCGCGTTCGGATTGTTCCGGTAATAATCGCGGTGGTAATCCTCGGCCGGATAGAATTCGGCCAGCGGTCGGACTTCGGTCACGACGGGGGCGCCATCCGCCTGATCGAGTGCGGCGATATGCGCTGTGGCCGCCTCCTGCTCGGCCTCATCGGCATAAAAGACGATCGAGCGGTACTGCGGGCCCACGTCGTTCCCCTGCCGGTCGCGGGTGGTCGGATCGTGAGTGGCGAAATGGACGGTCAGAAGGTCGCGGAACGAAATGAGCGCCGGATTGTATTCGATACGGATCACCTCGGCGTGTCCGGTCCGCCCCGTGCATACCTGTGCGTAGGTCGGGTGCGGGACGGATCCGCCAGCGTAGCCCGGCTCCACGGACACGACTCCATGGAGCATCCGAAACACCGCCTCTGTGCACCAAAAGCATCCCCCGCCGAAGATGGCTGTCCGAGTTTTCATAGGATACAAAGCGTCTTCCTCTAGCATACCGCGCTTTGACGGCTCGCGGAAAGAATGTTAGAGAGAAAGCGGTTCCCTCTCGACCAGAAAGGAGTTCTTTCCCATGCCATCCGATAAGAAGGCTGAAGTTGTGTCGTTGCTGCCGCACCTGCGCCAGGCCAAGCCCCCGATTGTCACGGAACAGTTTCCCGGTCGCTTCCGGCTCGATCGTATCCCAAGCAGGCCGAAAGGTCACCGTCGGTACGTACGGGATAAGAAATCCGGGCTCCCCCATCCGGAAATCCACCAAGTCTGGGTGGAAACCGGAACAGACCACGTGTTCCAAATCAGGGGTCAAACCAACGCCCCCGGCCAGCCGGTCCTCTACCACCTCGCACGCTACGGATTCGAGCAGACCGTCAGGCGCCTCACCGCCGAGACCCTGCTCAGAGACTTCCAGATCCTGGAAGACGCCATCCGGTCACGTACCTGGATGGCCAGGCACTTGCGCGGACTCTGTCAGACCGGCGGCGGTCGACATCTCGGGCTCGACATCGAGACCCTGCTCCGATACCTCGGCCTCAATGAAACAGGCAACCGCATCGACTAGGGCACCCTAGCGATGCGGTTTTCATTTCGAACCGATCGGGAACAGGCCTGCCCACCTAGCGCGCTTTCTTCGCCTTCCCGGGCTTCTTGACGTTCTTGATGCCGGCGTTTCGCACCTTGCCTTCGAGCCGGCTCCCCGGCCGGACTCCTTTTTCCTCGCTCCGTGGTATCTTTTGCTGTGACATAGGTTTGATTCAGAATGATAAAGGCATCATACCACACTAGAAAAAACATCCCTCTCATTCTGTCAAAACTGCTTAAGAATGGGAAGGGATTGGAAGCAGCTGTCGGAAAATAAAAAGACGCCGTACCCGAAGGTCGTGCGTCGATCAATTGCTTTCGTTACGTTAGACGGGAGCGTCTTTCGAAGGTTCCGTCTTTTGACCTGTCATTTTTTCCATTATGGTCTGGCCGAGCGGACTCTGCGCGAACGCTTCGACCGCCGATGCCAGATGGGTGCCACCCTTGGAGGTGAACAGGTCCATGACGTTCGTCATACCTTCGACGGGCTTGCCCGTGTTGGCGATGACCTTGACGTCGGCCTGCTGCAGCGCTTCGGCCTGCTTGCCACCGACCACCACGTAGCCCTTGATGCCTTCGATGGTCATCAGGTACTGCTGGTAGCCGACGTTGCCGCCGATTTCCTTCGCCAGAACGATCTGCGCTTCGACAGGAGCGAGTTGCATGGCTTTCTCGGCCGCTGCCTTCGCTTCGCCGACGGCTTGGATGCCTTGCGCATTCCTGCGTTCGGATTCGAGCTGGCCTTCGGCGATGATCACCGTGGTCTGCTTGTCCTGCTCGGCTGCCACGACCTGCTTGTCCTTCTCGATCTCGGCCGTGCGCACTTCTTCGACGCGCTTGACCGCCATGTCACGCTCCTTGGTCTCCTTCTCTTGTGTCAGAACTTCCTGACGCGCGAGTTGGTTGGCAATGCCGACGGCCTTGTCCTTTTCGGCTGTGCGTTCACCGACGGCCTGTTCGGCCTGCTGGCGCTGGATGTCGACTTCACGCTTGGCGGTGATTTCGGCCACCTCGGCAGCCCGCATGTTCTCGGCAACGTCACGCCGGCTCTCCATCTCGATGTGTGAGGTCTTCTTCGCCATGATGTTGGAGATGACATGGCTGCCCTGACCGTCCCGGATGTCCATCAGTTCCATGGACTTGACCGGCTCGACGCCCCACTGCTTGAGCTGCTCGACGACTTCGTCCGTGAAGTCTTGGCCGAACTTGGAGCGCTGGAGCATGATGTTGTCGATCTTGTCGCCAGCAAGGACCTTACGGACCGCGCCCTGGACAATCTGGTGCAGCTGTGCCTGGAGCTCTTCGACATTGGCCACACGCTGAGCGGCGAGTGCGGTGTCGGCGATACGGAAGAACGCCGTGATGTCGACCTTGAACGGAACGCGGTCAGCATCGTAGGCCTCGTACCCTTCGAGCGAAAGGTCGAAGTTGCTCACTGGCAGCTCGATGACCGTGACGCCGAACTTCGGAATCCAGCTCGGCCACGCGTAGTAGACGTTGCCGGCTGTCTGCCCGGTCCCGTAGGGAACCGTGGAGCGACCGCGTTGGACGATGTGCACCATGTTGGTACTCACGACCTTGCGGTAGAGGACGGCGAGAGCGACGGCAAAGAGCGCCAAACCACCGATCAGGACAGACCCGATCAGTATGGAGATATCGAACATGTGCTTTCTCCTATAGAGGTCTTAAGGAACTGGTTATGTTGTCTAAATGAGACAACCACGTATTATACTCTTTTCATATCACTTTGTCAATACAAAAAAGAGGCTTCGGAGAGCCTCGATTCCAGTGCTGGGGAGGTAGGGATCGAACCTACGCATGCGGCGTCCAGAGCGCCGTGCCTTACCGCTTGGCTACTCCCCAAAACAGAACTTTCAAACAAAAAAGCGATCCGTATCGCAACGCCTATCCTAGCAAAACTCCCCTCCCCCGGCAAGGGTGTCACTCTTCCTGTTTTTCTCCCTCATTCCGTATGCGATGCAGGGACAATCCCAAATCCTCCTCAAGGATCGCCTGGAGTCCTAATTCCACTTTCTGTATCTCGTCATCATAAAATAACCGTTCTAACCTGAACCTGTCCCAATGGTTCTCCAGAGACACCTCATACCCTTGGTTTCTCTCTTCAGGGGGCTTTGTCCTTTCGGTCGCCAAGAGATGGGCGTAGCGCTTTTCTTCCAGCAAGGATTGGCTGTGTTTTTTGCGCAAGACGGCCAATTGTTCTCGAAGCGGTTTGGCCCGTATTTCGATAGCCTCTTCGATAGGGACAGCCGGATGCGGGTCCGGAGATTCCATAGCAGAGATGTCCTCCTGATAAAATCAGCTCTTGAGATAGCGGTTCAGGGCCATTGAGGCCGAGAGGGCTCCCAGGCCCATCCCCATCAAGAAGAGACCCGGCACGATCGGCCAGAGGTGCGTGGCCGCGTAAGCGAAGACGCCGGCATGACTCACCATCCCGCGGGAAAGCGGGGCGGCAAACTGGATGGTGATGACGAGGAGGACGAGGGTGATGAGGGCGGCCGTGATGCCGTAGAACACCCCCTCGAAGACGGAGGGCATGCGGACATAGAGGTTGGAGGCTCCGACCAGCCGCATGATCTCGAATTCCTGGCGGCGGGAGTAGATGTTCATCCGGATGGAGTTGAACGTGACCAGTACCGCCACGGCGATGAGAACGGCTCCGAGGGCGAGGCCCGTGCGGGTGGCCACCCGGTTGATATAGGCCAGCCGGTCGATGGCTTTCTTGTTCTTCTCGTAATTCACCCGGCTGACATCGCCCTGGAAAGGAGCCTCCTTGAGAGCGGCCGCGATAAGGTCGTACTGGTCGCTCCGGACGGCCCGGATGGTGAGTGAGGCGAGGAGCGGATTCTCGCCGATCTCCTCGAGGGCCTGGGCGATGACGGGATCGTTGCCGCTGCCGGCCCGGAAATCGGAGAGGGCCCGCTCGCGGGAAACGTATTCCACCGACGCCACCTCGCGGTACTTCTCGAGTTCGGCCTTGATCTCCTGGATGCGCGCCTCGGGCACGTCCGGATCGAACGCCAGGCTGATGTTGATGCGGCCCTCCATCGAGGAAAGGACGGCCCGCGTCCCCACTCCGAACACCACCGTCAGACTGACGATGAAGAGCGACAGGGTCATCACCGCCACAGTGGCCACAGACAACCAGCCGTTGCGCCGGAAGTTCTGCCAGCCTTCATGGTACGTGCGAGAGAGTTTGAGGCGTTTCTGGGTCGCCATAGCGAGAGCGGTTTTGGATTTTAGGAGATGGTGTACTTACCCTTCTGCTCGTCCCGGATCACCCGGCCGCGTTCGAGGGTGACCACGCGGCGGCCGAGCTTGTCGACGATCGATTTGTTATGAGTAGCCAGGAGGATGGTGGTGTTGAAACTGTTGATTTCCTGGAGGAGCTTCATAATCTCCCCGGTCGAGACGGGATCGAGATTTCCGGTCGGCTCGTCGGCGATGATGACCGAAGGGCCATGTACCAAGGCCCGGGCCAGGCTGACGCGCTGCTGCTCGCCACCCGAAAGCTGTCGGGGGTATTGGTCGCGTTTGGCCGACAGGCCCACGATCTCGAGGATCTGGGGCACTTCCTCGTTGATCTCCTGATCATTCCGGCCCACCACCTCGAGGGCGTAGGCCACGTTCTCAAAGACGGTCTTCCGGGGAAAGAGCTTGAAGTCCTGGAAGACGGTGCCGATGTTGCGGCGGAAGAAAGGCAGGTGTTTGCGTGGGATATCCCCCACCACCCGGTCACCGAAGTACACCTTGCCGACGGTCGGCTCCTCCTCGGCGTAGACGAGCTTCAGGAGGGTGGACTTGCCAGCGCCGCTGGCTCCCACGATGGAGACAAACTCGCCCTGTTCGAAGGTGAGGTCGATATCCTCCAGTACCGTGAGGTCCGGCGGGTAGGTTTTGGAGACTTGTTCGAAACGGATGGCTGGCATAGGGACTTGGTTCAGATTGGGAGATATCCTGTATTGTAGCGTATCCCGCGGATTACCGCGCGAAGAGGTATCCCGTCACGAGCGGGATAGCCACGATCACGACGGCCAGGGCTACCGCTCGGGCGGGACGGAGCCGGAGCACGAAGAACCCGAGCGCGCCGGAAACGACGAACACGAGAGCGTAACTCACTATCCAGCCCAAAACCGCAGTGTACGTAGCCACAAGCACGACTGGGAGGGCGAAAACAAGAGAGCGCAGGAAACGGACGCCGGCGGACACGGCCCGGTCGCCCAGGAGCCACGCGGCCGCGTACGCGAGCACGATCAGGAAACCGATGTTGATGGCGAACATGAGTACAAAAGAGGTTGGCATAGGGATGTGTGTTTCGATATTGGCAGACTAAGCGCGCCGGGCGGCTTCGCGACGGAGATGGGCCTCCATGAAAGGCCGGAGCTCGCCGTCCAAGACATCGTGCACCTGGGGCGTTTCGTGCTTGGTGCGGTGGTCCTTGGCGAGGGTGTAAGGGTGGAGGACGTAGGAGCGGATCTGGTTGCCCCATTCAGCGCTCTTGTGCTCACCCTTGAGTTCACGCTCCTTGGCCGACTGTTCCTCCTTGGCCCGCTGAAAGAGCTTGGCCTGGAGGAGGCGCATGGCCTGCTCGCGGTTTTGGATCTGCGAACGCTCGCTCTGACAGGCCACCACGATCCCGGTGGGCAGGTGGGTCAGACGTACGGCGCTTTCGGTCTTGTTGACGTGCTGTCCGCCGGCCCCGCTCGAGCGGTAGGTATCCACCCTGAGATCCTCGGGCCGGATCTTGACCGTCTCGGCGTCATCGATTTCCGGCACCACCTCCACTAGGGCAAACGACGTCTGGCGGAGCTGATTGGCGTTGAAGGGCGAGAGTCGCACGAGACGGTGGACGCCTGCCTCGCTCCGGAGGTAGCCGTAAGCGAACTCCCCCGCCACCGAGAAGGTGACACTTTTGAGGCCGGCCTCAGTGCCGCGCGATTCGTCGAGGATGTCCGTCCGGAAGCCTTCGCGTTCGGCCCAGCGGAGGTACATCCGGAGGAGCATCTCCGCCCAGTCTTGGGCGTCCACCCCGCCGGCACCGGCGTGAATGGAGACGAGGGCGTCGTTCCGGTCGTACTCCCCCCCGAGGACGGCCTCGATTTCGAGAGCGTTGGCCTGGCGATCCAGGTCGGAGAGCTGTCCCAAGACATCCCGTTCGTCTTCGGGCGAGGCGGCCAGTGCCGAGAGCTCCTCGGCCGTCTTCACCGCCTCGGCGAACTCGTCGAAACGGCGAAGCGTCCCCTTGAGCCCTTCGAGCTCCTTCATCACGGCCCCGGCCCGCTTCGGGTCGTTCCAGAATCCAGGATCGGCGGCCAAGGCTTCGAGCTTGTGAATGTGCGTTTCCTTGGAGGCACGGTCAAAGATAGTCCTGCAAGCGCAGGAGTTTCTCTTTGAGGCTAGCGATCATCGGAGCCGCGCTTTCCATACGGAGTGCAGTATACCACACAAACCCGCTCGCTACGACCATCGGAAACGCCCGGTCAGGGGTTGAAATTTTCCCAGGCGTGGGGTAGAGTGGACCCCGTGACCGGTTCCGGAGTCAGGCCACCTTAGCTCAGTCGGCAGAGCGGCGCATTCGTAACGCGCAGGTCCCGAGTTCGATCCTCGGAGGTGGCTCACCCAACCAAAAACCCTCCCCGATCGGGGAGGGTTTTCGTTTCAAACAGAATCGGTGCCAGACTACTTGGCGAGCTCGGCGTCAATGGCCTGCTTCAGCTGGTCGGCCCCGACCGCCCCGCCGAAGAAGGTCCCGCCCACAAAGGTCCCGGGAGTACCCGAGATGCCAAACTTCTCACCCTCAGTCTTGTCGGCGTTCACCTTCTCGAGGTGCTTTTTGGAATCGAGACATTCGTTGAAGGTGGCGGTGTTCAATCCGAGCTGACGGGCGTAGGTCTTGAAGGAACCCACGCCGGTGGTCTTGCCCCACTCGTCCTGCTTCTGGAAAAGGAGGTCGCCGTACTCGAAGAATTTGCCCTGATCGTTGGCGCAGGCTGTGGCCAGCGCGGCGCTCTCGGCCTGGAGATGGAAGGGCAGCGGGTAGTGCTTATAGACGTAGAGCACCTTGTCCTTGTACTCCTGAAGGAGCGGCTTCAGCTCAGTGTGGAGCGCCCGACAGAAGGGACACTGGTAATCGGAGTATTCGATGATCCGCACTTTGGCGTCCTTGTTCCCCCACACCAGATCGCCCTCGCCCACTGGTGGCAGTTCGAGGTATTTGCCGGCGGACATGCCGAGCTTGCTGGCGTCGAGGAAGTACCAGCCGTTCTCCTGCTTCTCAAAAAGCTGTTCGGCCTGGGCGAAGATACTCGTCTTCTCCACCTCGGGGGCGAAAAAGAAGGCTGGCACCGAAATGACCTCGGCCGCCTCGCGGAGAGACTTGCCGTCGGCGGTGTCGATGTCCACTTCCTTGGCCTCAAGCGTAGGCATCACCCGCCGGAGCGAGAGGAGGGCCTGGCTCGGGTCACAGTTCTCGCAGTCGGCGGTATCGGTCAGGACCTTGACCGAGACCTTGGGGTCGGCGTACGCCACCCAGGTCTTGCCGGCCATCTCGACCACGTCGGCCTTCTTGAGGGCCCGCTCCGAGTAGCCGCGGCCGCCGAAGAGCTGGACCACGTCCACGAAGAGGCTCCCCAGGAATAGGCCGCCCAGCACAATGGCGAGCGCTGTCAGGTTCTTCAACTGCTTGTCTTTCTTCTCCTCGGGCGAAAGCATCGCCCGTTCTTCCTCCGTCGCCGCCGTTTCCGCCTTGTGTTCCTCCGGTTGCATGTGTTCGGACATAGGTATCGTACCCAAAACGTTGAAGTGGATTAGAACCGACCGCCCATCCTCCACGCACCGCTTAGAAACCGCACGCGCCACCGCTCGCGCCACCGCTCGGGGCCATCACCGCCTCGCCCTTCTCCAGGGCTTCCTGTTCCATGGCGATGAGGTCATAGCGGGCCGGGTCCTCGACCAGGTAGTCCTGGAAGCCGATGGTAAGACGCGGCGCAGCCTCCGTCTTGGCCACGATGCCGAGACAGAAAGCGATGGCCGCCACGAGCACGAAAACACGCTTGTCCTCCGCCAGGAGGGCGGAGAGGCCGCGCCGCACGGCGGCAACACCCTTCTCCGCGGCCGCTTTGGCGCGCGCCGCCGGGGTTTCCACGGAAGCGTTCTTTTCCAGTTCGTCCATAGGTGTGGGGGTGGTCCGCCGGAGGACTCCTCCGTGCTCCGCCGGCCGCCCGGGCTAAGGGAAAATCCGTACTCCCCAGTATACCGCCCCGGGCTCAATAGAACAAGTGGGTGGCCCCCTCGGCCTCGGCCTGCATGAGGACGTCCCGGACGATCTCCAGGAGTTCGGCCGGGGTGACGCTCGACTTCACCAGGAAAGCCTTGGCCCCGAGCTCGAGGCCGCGGTCGATGTCCTCCTGGCGGTTCAAGTTCGAAAAGACGATGATGGGCAGGCGCGGTAGGATTTCCGCCTGCCGGAGTTCGGTCATCACCTCGAATCCATCCTTGATCGGCATGACGATGTCCATAATGACGAGCTGGGGCCGTTCCTCCTTGATGCGCTGGAGGGCCTCCTCGCCATTGGCCGCGGTGAGCACCCTGCAGCCTTCCTTCTCGAGCGACTTCATGATGAGTTCCTGGAGCATCACCTCGTCCTCCACCACGAGGAGGGTCTTGTTCTTGAGGATCTTTTTGGCGTGAGCCCGGTAGAAAGGATCGGTTTTGCGCTCCTCGGCCATCTTGGCCATGATGAGGGCTTCTACTTTGGCGGTCAGGGCCGGTCCGTCGAACTGACCGGTCACTAGGCGGTCAGTGGCGCCGATGCGTTCGAGGAGCGCCACGGCTTCGGGTGTCTCCTGCTTCAGGACGCCGATGACGGGGATGGGCGGACGGCCGTCGGCGCGGGCCAGGGCCGCGGTGAAAGCGGCTTCGTCTAGGAGCGGCAGCTCGACCGACAAGAGGATGAGGCTCGGTTCGAAGTCAGCGATCTTCTTGAGGCCGCTCGCCCCGTCCGCCACCGTCTCGATGGCATACCCGTACTGGTGCAGCGTGCGGGAGAGAAGCTCCACCACCATGGCATCCGCCTCGAAAATGAGGATTTTCTTGTGCATACGGGAGGGGGATTATTCGGAAGCGGCGGGCACCCCGAGCGTCTCCCCTTTCTTGGCCAAAAGCTGTCTGACCCGCACCACCGCCTCCGAGAGGGTGACGTTTGATTTGACGATGAACTCGGTGGCGCCAAGCTCCTTGGCCCGCTCGAAATCGCGTTCCTGACTCAGGTTGGAGAAGATCACGATGGGCGTGAGGTCGAACGTCCGGTCGGCCCGCAGCTTCGCCAGGGCCTCGAAGCCGTCCGACTGGGGCATCACCACGTCGAGGAGAATGACGTCAGGACTGGTCTCGATCGCCTTCTTGACCGCACCCGCCCCGTCCTGGGCGAGCATGACGGTGAAGCCCTCTTCGGTGAACTTCTTCTGGAGCAACTCCTGGAGGAAAGGGTCGTCCTCGACCACGAGGATGGACGTACCCGCGTGGGCGGGGGCGGCGGCCGAGACGGGTGCCTCGTCTGGGAGGTATTTGTGGACCTTCTCGAGCACCTGCTCGGGGCTGAAATCGGCCTTGATGAGATAGTCTTTGGCGCCGAGCGAAAGTACGCGGTCGATCTCCACCGGCTGACCAGAGTTTGAGATGACCACGACCGGGATCTTGGACAGCGTCCCGTCTTTTTTCATCCGTTCCAGGATCTCGTAGCCGTTCATACGCGGCAGGAGGATGTCGAGGAGGAGCAGGTCCGGGCGCCATTCCGAGAGGTGGGCAAAACCGCTTTCCCCGTCTTCGCGGAGCTCGGCGACGTAGCCTTCTTCTTTCAGCTTCTCGACCAGGATCTCCCCGAGCACGCGCTCGTCTTCGATGACCAGGATTTTCTTCGGTTCTCCGGGCATAGGAATTGTCTGGTTAGCGGGTAGTCGGATCAGGGGTCTTCATATTGGGCACGGTGAAGAAAAAGGTAGTGCCTTTGCCTTCCTCGGTCTCGAACCAGATGCGGCCGCCGTGGCGTTCGATGATGGTTTTGGCGATGAACAGCCCGAGGCCCGAACCGTCGGTCTCGATCTTCATGGCGGCGGAAGAGCGGAAGAAACGGCTGAACATCTTGGACTGGTCGGCGCGAGCGATGCCGATGCCGGTATCGGCCACACTGCAGCGCACACCGTCGCCCTCGCGGTCGAGGCGCACCGTCACCGTCCCACCCGCCAGGGTGTACTTGACCGCGTTCTCAATGAGGTTCTGGAGGGCCGAGCGCATCTTCTCCGGATCGATCAGGGCCACCGGTAGGTCGGCCTCGGGCTCGACATAGACCAGACTGACGTCGCGGTCGGAGGCCGGCCCCTTGAAATCCTCGACCACGGAGGCCACGATGTCCGGGAGGCGGAGAGGGAAGAACTGGTACCGGAACTTGCCGGCCTCGATGCGACTCACGGTGAGGAGGTCGTTGATGAGGCGGATCATGCGCTCGTTGGACTCGAAGCCCTTGCGCACCAGGGATTTCTGCTCGTCCGAGAGCGGCGAGCGTTCGTCCTCGAGGAGCATGCTGAAGATCCACTTGACCGCCGAAAGCGGCGTGCGGAGCTGGTGGGCCGCCACCGAGATGAATTCGGACTTGGTCTTGTCGAGCTCGCGCAGACGCTCGTTGGCCCGGGAAAGCTCGAGATCCTTGCGCACCAGCATGCGCGAGGCCTGGTCGAGCTCCTGGTTGATGCGCCGGAGGTCGTCGAGCTCGGGTTCCGAGCGGAGCGTGTCGGTCATAAGGGGTTCAGTCGCCGAGGACATAGAGGACGATGGTTTCATTATGGAAAGTGGTGTTGCAACGTTCGATATGGCGCGTCTCGCCGGAAAGCGGCGCCTGTTCGCCGTACGTATAGAAGCCGATGAGCGGCACGTCGTGGCCGATGACGTCCTGGATGGCCCGAATCTCGTCGCCGGCGTCCTCGCCGAAAAGCTTCTTGCGGGCGATGCAGTTGAAGACGATCAGTCCCCGGACCGGAGCCCCTTGGAGCGCCTGGAGGGCCTGGCCCGCGGCGATGCGTGCCATCTCGATGGCTTCTTTCTTACTGCCGATCATGAGCCGGATCTCGGCCCCCTCGGGCACCGCAGCGGCGCAGGTGATGGCGCCCTGCTCGTTGACCGAGAGCGGGTCACGGATGAGGTAGTCGTCGCTTTTAGGATCACGGATGCCCAAGGGATAGGTGATGGCCAGTTTGGCCAGGGTGTCGGCCCTGAGTTCGTCGGCGTAGCTGCCGAAATAATCCTCGTAGATGGAGATGGCGGGCTTGCCGTCCACCTCGTGGAGAATCGAACCTTCGGAGCGAGTGACCTTCATGGGCAGACCAATGGGGGCCCAGCCGTGGCGCACCCCGATGCCGAACTTGAGGGGGCCGGTCATCCCGAGGCCGGCCACGGCGCCCGAATACACCTGACCGTTCCAGTACTGGAAAGTCTGTTTGAACTGGA
>CAYNEL010000014.1:0-19299 GCA_964396225.1 uncultured Bdellovibrionales bacterium
CGGCTCCGGCTCAGCCGGCGTGAGCGAACCGAAACTGGAAATCCTCCCCGACGACGTCTCCTGTCGTCACGCCGCGACGAGCGGCCGCCCCGATTCCGCGACGCTCTTCTACCTCGAAAGCCGCGGCCTGTCGCGCGCCGAAGCCGAAGGATTGCTGGCAGACGGTTTCGCTATGGAAATCTTTGACGAGATGGCTATGATCGCTGGAGAAAAAGCCGTAGAGAAATTCAGACAATCCACCGAAGGCTAATCCTATGCTAGATATCAAAGACCAATTCCCCATCTTCGCAAGTGAGCCCGGTCTCGCCTACCTCGACTCGGCCGCCACGACGCTCAAACCGGCGCGCGTCCTAGCACGCATGAATGAGTACTACGAACGCTACTCGGCCAACGTGGCGCGCGGCCTCTATCCGCTCTCAGAACGAGCCACTCTCGAATACGAGGCGGCTCGCGACGAGGCGGCCGGTTTCCTCAATGCCGCGCGGGAGGAGGTCGTCTTTACCCGCGGCACAACCGAAGGACTGAACCTCCTCGCCTATGCGCTAGAGGGGCGTCTCCAGCCCGGAGACGAGATCGCTGTGAGCGAGATGGAACACCATTCCAATTTCCTTCCCTGGCAAGCACTCGCCGAGCGAACCGGTGCCACATTGGCGATCGTGCCGTTCGACCGAAAGACCTGGGTGCTCGATCCAGAGGCGGTCAAAAAGCATCTCGGCCCGAAAACGAAAATCTTCGCCTTCACCGCCGTCTCCAACGTCCTCGGCAGCGTCAATCCCGTACGCGAGCTAGTGGCCGCGGCTCGGGCCGCCAATCCGGACGTCATCACGGTGATGGACGCGGCCCAGGCGGCCGCCCATCAGTCGCTCGACGTGCGCGCACTCGGTTGTGACGCCCTCGTCTTCTCCGGACACAAGGCCTACGGCCCGACTGGCATCGGCGTGCTGTACGGGAAGAAAGCCCTCCTCGACTCGCTCCCGCCTTTCCACTACGGCGGCGAAATGGTGCTCGAAGCCAAAGCAGGCGGTTCGACCTGGAAGGAAATCCCTCATAAATTCGAGGCTGGCACTCCGCCTATCGCCGAGGCCATCGGCTTGGGCGAAGCGCTCCGTTTCATCCGGGGTCTCGGATGGGAAAATATCCGGCAACACGAGGAACGCCTCGCCGCTTCGGCCCTGCGGAAACTGGAGGAAGCCTTCGGTGAAGCGGTCCGTATCCTCGGCCCGGATGATCCGACGCGTCGGAGCAACATCGTTGCATTCACCGTCCAAGACGTCCACCCGCACGACCTCGCCCAAGCCTTGGGGGAACGGGGAGTCGCCATCCGCGCCGGCCACCACTGCGCCTCGCCGCTCCACGATTGTCTCGGACTTACCGCCACCACCCGGGCCACGTTTTCTATTTATAATACGGAAGAAGACATCGAACGCCTCGTCGAAGGCATCGCCAAAGCCCGCGAGCTTTTCACTCGTGCTGCGTAATTCATACCTCGTGATTCGCCCGTATGTCCTCTCTCTACCAGGACCTCATCCTCGACCACTACCAGCATCCGCGCTGCCACGGCGCCCTTGTCCACCCCTCCGGCACAGGCTACGGGTTCAACCGTTCCTGCGGCGACAAACTCAAAGTGGACATCGAAACCCGGAATGGTATCATGGTAAAAGCCCGCTTTTCGGGCCAGGGGTGCGCCATTTCCCAGGCCAGCGCCTCGCTCCTCCTCGAACATCTCGAGGGCCAGCCGGTCGAGAAAGCGGAGGCCTTCACCAAGAAGGATCTCCTCGCCCTCCTCGGCCTCGATCTCTCGCCCAACCGGTTGAAGTGCGCGCTTCTTTCGCTGGAGACGCTCCGGGACGCGCTCAAGAAAGCCAATCCTTAAACAAGCCACGCTTATGCCCGCCGACGTGAAAAACCCCGCCAATCCCTACCAGGCCGTGACCGCCGCCAACTGGACGGTCGAAGTGGACGCCTCCGCCTGCATCGGCGCCGGCGTCTGTTCGGCCATGGCGCCCCAGGCCTTCGTCCTAAACGAGGAGAACAAGGCTGTCATCCTCCGCACTGTGGATCAGGAAACCGCCGAGAACCTCCTGAACGCCGCCCGCTCCTGCCCCGTCTCCGCCATCCGCATCAAGAACGACAAGGGTGAGACGGTTTTCCCGGAATAAGCTTGGGCGAATATTGAATTTCGAATCTGGAATCTCGGTATTCGAATCAGGAATCACGGGCTCTCCCGAAATTCAGGATTCGATATTCGGGATTCTTTTCTTCTTCCCTATGCCCACCGCCGCCGCCATCAGGAAAAAACTCAAAGACGTGCTCGATCCCGAGCTCTTCATCTCCATCGAGGACTTGGGGCTGGTGTACGACGTCCGCATCACGGACGGCGCAGTGCATATCCTGATGACCCTCACCACCATCGGCTGCCCGCTTTTCCAGACCATCGAGGGCGAGGTGCGCGAGAAAGTGATGTCCCTCCCAGGTGTCACGGATGTCTCCATCGAGCTTACCTTCGACCCGCCATGGGATCCGTCCATGATGTCCGACTTCGCCAAAGCCGAGCTTGGTATGGAGTAGACAAAGAGCTTCCCTCGCTGCGTGGCAGGAGGGAAGACGACAGGCGGCGGGCACTCCTCGGCTTTTCTTTCTGTTATCGTTGACGACATGTGGTATCCCCGCCGTCCGAAAACGATTCACCTCGACTCGTCCCTCAATCCTTTCCCCTCCAGGCATCCCCATTGCTTCAGCGATAGGCTTCGCGAAGCTCGGCCAGTTGCTTACGGTCGGCTTTTTTCTTGTACAGAGGCGTGTCTGTGAACAGCTGCTCCTCCCAAATCTTCTTGTCCGGATGCTTGTAGAAAACGCCGAGGGCCAGCTTGTCGGTTTCGACAGCCCGAGCAAAGGCTTGTACGCGATCAGATGAGTCGTGCTTCTCATCGAGATAGTAGGTGTGCTCCTTGAACCACTGGTAGGTATTGAGCTTGTTGAAGATGACGCACGGCTGGAAAACATCGACGAGAGCAAAGCCCTTCCACTGGATAGCTTGTTTCACGATATCCACCGCCTGACGGAAATCCCCCACAAAAGCCCGCGCCACGAACGACGCGTCGAGCGCGATAGCGGTGGAGATAGGATTGAAAGGCTCCAGAATGACGCCCGCCACCTGGACCGGCGTTTTCATTCCCTTCTCGGTGGTAGGCGAAGCCTGCCCCTTGGTCAATCCGTAGACCATGTTGTCATGCACGACAGCGGTGATATCCGGGTTGCGTCGGATGCAGTGGATGAAATGGTTGCCCCCTTCCCCGTAGGCGTCGCCGTCGCCCGTCTCCACCACCACGGTGAGCTCAGGATTGGCCGCCTTGATGGCCTGGGCCGGCGGGAAAGCCCGGCCGTGGAGACCGTTAAAAACATGGCATTTGAGGTAATGAGGCGTTTTGCCGGCTTGGCCGATACCCGAGACCATCACCAGCTTTTCTGGATCCAATCCGAGCTCCGCGTACGCGGTCTTCATGATGGTGAGCAATGGAAAATTGCCACACCCGGGGCACCAGGCGATATCCGTATCGTGCGGCATGTCGAATTTCTTAGTCTCGGGCATACGCTTGGTTATAAGGCTTTGATTTTCTCCGTCAGTTCGTCAGCGGCGAACGGCATACCGGTGTATTGGAGCAGGGTGTCCGTCACTTTGACGCCGTGCTGACGGAGGAGGTTGGCAAACTGTCCCGTGGCGTTCAGCTCGGCCACGACCACTTTCTGGGCTCCCTTGAAAAGCGATTTCACCCGGGCGGGCAGCGGCCACACCTGGGGGAAGTGGAGGTAGCGGACGTCGGTCCGGCCGGAGGCGGCAAGCGCCTCTTCGAGCGCTCCCTTGGTCGATCCCCAGCCGACGAGAATCGTTTCCGCCCCCTCAGGTCCGATGGCGACCGGCGGGAGCAACTCTTTCCGCATCAATGTTTCCTTGCCGAGACGCTTGTCCATCATCCGGACGCGGGTAGGCAGGTCTTCGGTCAGGTGGCCGTCCTCGGTGTGTTCATCGCTGTCTACCACTACCAGACCCGCTCCATGGCCCGGCACGCCGCGTGGCGAGACGCCGGAGTCGGTATAGGCATAGCGCCGATACTCCGCTGCGGTCTCGACGATGTGCGAGCGCCAGCGGAGATCCTCGAGCCTCTCTTCGGAGAGGCTGCCGATGGCGTCAAGGAGATATTGGTCGGTGAGGATAAGGGCCGGGACCTGGTACTTGTCCGCGATATCGAGCGCCGTCTGGCCGGCGAGGTAGAGTTCTTCGAGCGTTCCGGGAGCCAGGATGGCTCTCGGGAATTCGCCGTGGCCGGAGTAGAGCGCGAGGTTGAGGTCGGCCTGTTCGGTGCGCGTGGGCAAGCCGGTGGCGGGCCCCGGACGCTGGGCGATGTGGATGACGATGGGCGTCTCGATGATACCGGCCAGGGAGACGCCCTCTTCCATGAGGGCGAAGCCGCCGCCCGAAGTGGTGACGAGGGCCCGGGCCCCGGCATAGGACGCGCCAAGCCCCATGTTGATGGCGGAGATCTCGTCCTCGGCCTGCTCCACCGCAAGCCCGAGTTTCTGGGCGCGTTCCGCAAAGAACGTAAGGATGCCGGTCGAAGGCGACATCGGGTAGGAGGCTAGGAAATTGGCTCCGCCGGAGAGCAACCCGAGACCCAGGGCGTCATTCCCCGAGAGGAGCAGTTCGGCGGCGGTTTCCTTCTTCCGCGGCAGGGCGATGTCGAGATGCTCGAGATACGCCAGGTGCTTGCCGAGTTCGTAACCTTTCCTCGCGGCGGCCTGGTTTTTCTCCACCACCTCGTCCCCCTTCCTAGCGAATTCCTCGGCGAGATAGGCTTCCAGGCCGGCCAGGTCGGCCTGGAGGACGCCCAGGACGACGCCGGCGGCCACAGTGTTGGCGAAAATCTGGTTGCCGAGCTCTTCGGCGACGACCGAAAAAGGCACGTCGATGACGCGTTGCTTCCCGGGCTTGATAGTCTTGGTATCGGCGAGGATGACCGTCTCTGGACCGATGCGCGGGGCGAGATGGTCGAGGGCGGCGCTGTCGAGTGGCAGCAGGAGATCGATCTTGGAAACGTAGGCCAAACGGCGCTCGGCTGTGACGCGGATCTCGGTCGAATTGCTGCCGCCGCGGATACGGGACATATACTCCTGGCTGGCGGAGACGAAATACCCCTCGCGCTTCAGCACGCTGGTGAGGATACTCTGGATGGTCTGGACGCCGCGGCCGGCGGCGCCCCCGAGGACGATGGAGACGTCCGAATGGAGCGAAAGCATGGGTGTCGGTTTGTCTTGGTTTGAAGCCTCCGTGATCGTCTCATTTTACCATACGAAAAACGCCCTCCCACAGGCGTTTTCGCGTCTCGCCCCAAGTTCCCCTCACTCCCCTTTCTCCAGGTCTTTCTTCACCTCCTCGAACTCGTTTTCCACGTCTGAGAGGCGTGTCCGGCTCGCCTTGATCAACGCCGCCCCTTCCCGGATCTTCTCAAGCGCCTTTTCGACGTCGGCCTCCTCCTGATTCTCGAGCCAGGCGGCGATCTCCTCAAGCTGCCGCATCGCCTCGCCGAGGCGGAACCTTTCCTTGGTCATAGGACTGTCCTCAATGGTCAGAATGGCTTTAGTATAGGCTTTTTCTGGTTTTCCTGGCAACTCTTGAGCATGTCGCTGTTCCGCGCTACGATGGAGATGCGCTCCGCTGTCCTTTGCCAAAGTTTCGTCCGAAGAAGGAGATGGCCATGCACGCCAGAGCGGTGTTCCAATGTTCCTTGCCAGTTTCAGGTTACGGCCTCGTCCACCACGGCCTCGCCTCACTCGACAATCAGGCCACGTTGTTCGTCACGGTGTCGGATTTCGACAAACACTCCGAACGCGCCCGCATCGAAGGCATGCTTTGTCTCCATGGGCGCTTTCCCGCCGACCGGCTTATCGTCCTGGAAGCCAGTGGGATCGAGCTGCCCGTGACCGGCACTTTCGATTGGCGGGCCAGTACCGTACACCTGATCCTCCCCATCGAGACCGACGTCCCCTGGATGTGGTTGACGGATGAAAACCACCGCCCCCTCTGTCCTTTGCACTGAAACCAATCCGCCGCCGCCCGAGCTTTACCGGGCGGCTTTCTTTTTTTCCAGTTTCTCGACCGTTGTCTCCGCTGCGCCGTCTGCCAGCCGAAGCGTCATCCGGTCGCCGACCAGAAGATCGGTCACACTCCGGACCACCCGCCCCCGGCTGGTGGCGATAGCGTAACCGAGCCGCAGGAGACGATCGGGATGTTGGGCGGCGAGAGTCCTCTCATACATCGCGAGACGGGACTCGACCCCGGCTAAAAGGCGCGCGGCCGCGTCGGGCAAGCGACCGATGTAGCCATCGATGGCCCGGCGAACGGTCTGGAGTCGCTGGCCGAAACCCCCGACAGCCGCAGCGAAACGCGCCTCGATCCCAAAGACGCCTTGTTCGAGGCGGCGCAAAGAAACCACCAGCGCCTGCTCGCTCTTTCGGAGCGACTCCCCCGCTTCATCCCAGGATGAGGCCACTATCCGGGCGGCGGCCGTCGGCGTCGAGACCATCGCGTCGGCGACGAGCGCAACAAGCGACACATCCTTCTCATGACCGATGCCGGCCACGACCGGGAGACGACACGCCGCCACAGCCCGGACCAGGTTCTCGTTGTTGAACGCCTGGAGCGACTCGAGACTGCCGCCGCCCCGGATGATGACGAGGAGGTCGAACGCGCCGGACCGCTCATCGAAATACCGGACGGCCTCAAGAAGTTCGGTGACGGCCCGAGCGCCCTCGACCCCCGAATGCCTGAGAGTGACCCGGAAGCCGTGCCGGCCGAGGTTGGTCATAAAGTCCCCGATGGCCGCTCCGTCGCGTGAGGTGATGAGCGCGACACGTTCGGGAAACACCGGCAACGGCCGTTTCCGGGCGGGAGCGAACAGCCCTTCGGACTCGAGTGTGCGGTAGAGCGTGTCATACGCCTGCTTGAGCGCCCCCTCGCCGGCGAGCTCCACCATCTCGGCCTTGAGGGAGAGCTTGCCCATCGGCTTCCAGATGTCCGGGCTGCCCGAGACGATGACACGCTGACCGGCCTCGAGCCGCACGCCCGCCATCTGGTAAAGATAGCGGAACATGAGACACGGAAGCGCGCTCCCATCCCGCTCGTCTTTCAGAGTGAAATAAACGACCTTTTCCCGCATCTCCACGCTCGACACCTCTCCCTCCACCCGGACACGGAGGCCAGAGAGGCTGTCCTTCAAAAGGTCGAGGAAGGCGCTGACGCTGTACGGCGCTCCCGAAACGGAATTTGGATTCGCGAGCGTTTCCGGACCGGCCGTTCTCTCGGCAGATGGAGAATCGTCTAACATGGCCGCCACGGTCGCCGCGTGCGGTCCGGCCAGACGGACGAGATCGGTGCGCGACAGGAACGGGTCGGCGGCCAAGGCCGCCAACACCTCGTCGGAAAGGATGGATCGCTCGGCAACGGATTGCCGCGCGGCTTCGCGGGCGCGCCAGAGAACGAGGCGTTTCAGGGTTTTTTCGGACATAGGCGTACGATCATCAGCCGAGAGTCCTGAGGAATTCCGGCGCGAACACCAGAATCAGGCCAAGGGCAAGCATGATGAGCCCACCGATGAGGGCCGTCCAGCGCGAGTAGCTCTCGGTCAGGTGGAGCTTCTCGAAACCCCAGAGCGCCAGCCCGAAGACGAGGAAGTCGTCCACCATATAAAAGAGGATGTAGAGCGCCATGAGCGCCTGGGTGTGCCACTCGGAAAGCGAATTCAGCTCGATGATCTTGGTGAAGGCCTGCGGATAGCCGACCGAACAGGCGAATTCGATGACGTTGACCGAGAACGCCAGGCCGACGATGCCCAGGGCGGCGGCCCAGGTGAGCCGGCCGGCGACCAGTTCCTTGATTTTCCGCACGATCCGCGAGCGGTGCTCCATGTCGATCACCTGGCAGGCCATCTTGGTGCCGAGCGACTTGTACCACTCGTAGAGGAAGAAGCAGCCTCCGAGGAGGGCCAGGACACCCACGGCCGGGGTGACGATACGGTCGAGGCCGATGAAGTCCCAGGTATGAAACCAGACGTTCAGGATGAGATAGTACATCACCGCCTCGGCCACCACGAAAAGCCCGGCCACCTGCCAGACCTTGCGTCGGTCGCCGAGCTGGAGGAGCACAATGAGGAAAGTGACCAGCACCCACATGGCACACGGATTGAAGCCGTCGAGGAAACCGAGGACGGCCGCCAGCGTCGGCAGGGAGTATTCCGTCACATCAAAGGTGCCGGCGAACGGCACGGTGACATAGAAAGGCTGGCGCTCGGCTGGCCAAGCGCAAACTTCGGCACCATCCTCGCAGACCGCACCGGCCCGCTCTCCCAAGGTCGCGTCCGGAGGCAGGTCGAGATAGGCTTCCGCACCTTGGCGTTCGGCCCCGAAACTTTTGTCGATGAGCGCTTGAATGGTCCGGCCGGTCGTCTCGGGACGGTCGAACCCCTGGAGAGGCGTGACACCCACCACCGTCACTGGTGTGGCCAGCGAAAAACCAGCCCGTTCGGCCACCTCCTCGAAGAGGCGGCGATGGTCGGGATCGGCGATATCAAGGAAACGCACCTCGATGTCGTCCCGCTCACGGACGAGGTCCGAGAGATACGCCCGTTCGTCCTGGCAGTGCACGCAGTCGGTGCGCTCGAACATTTCGATGACGACCCGCTCGGCGGCCATGGACGGGAGGGGGAGGAAGAGCGCGACGGCCGCCGCGAGGGAGATGAGAAGACGCATAGGGTGAAGGATGTCAGGCGGAGACGAGCGGCGGGCTGGGCGGCGGGACCGAAACGGGAGTGAGGGTGGCCTGATAGGTCTTGTAGCGGCCGGCGACGAAAGCGAAAAGGCGCGCCAGCGGAGGGAGGAAATTCTTCCAGGCCAGAAGCTTGAGCAGCACGTAGGCGCCGAGCACCAGGATCATCTGCCCTCCCTCCTCAAGCTCGAAGTCGTCCGGGGACTGGCCGAGCCCGATCGCCTTGTGGAAAAGCACCAGGAACAGGACGGCATAGACGAGACGGTGCAGTTTTTTCCAATATCGGCCGAGCGCGCGGTTCATCAGTTCATTGGAAGTGAAGAGGAGCGGGAGGGTGAGGCCGTAGGCCAGGGTACCGACGGCCAGTTTGGGATCCCAAACACCCGGATGGGAAAGGAACCACCCCCACTGCTCCGGATGGAAAATGGGCGAATCCAGGGCGATGGTGTAGCCGAGACCGTGGACCGTGGCGAGATAGGCGAACCAGATGCCGAGCTGGCGCCGGAAGCCCATGAGGAGGAGGAGGAGACGCATCCGCGTCAGCCGGGAGAGTGGGGAGAGGAATAGGATGAACAAGAGGAGGAGAAGCGCCGCTTCGCCGAAATCCTTAAATTCATCGGGAAAGAACAGGCCAAACAACGAGAGATGCGCGACCAAGAGAAGCCCGGTCTTGATCCGGACGATATGGCGGACGAGCACGGCACACAGTACGTCGTGGACCATGAAGAACGGACGGAGGAGCGCATCCATAGGGCGTCACTAAGGGAAAACATTGACAGTATACCAAGCCGGAGGCGCCGCGGACAGGGTATCCGGGCCGTTCAGAGAGCGGAAAATGGCCCGAAAAATGGTATAATTCGCCCGTATCCTCCTCTCCCGTCCATGCCCACCCAGAACCAGGTCCTCATCCAAGCCGACAAGCTGCGCGTCCTCTACAACCGCGGCAAGACCAACGAAGTCCGGGCTCTCGAGGAAACCAACGTCCAAATCTTCCCCAAGGAATACGTCATGATCCACGGCCCCTCAGGCTGCGGCAAATCGACGCTCCTTTCGGCCATCGCCGGCCTCCAGGCCCCGACCTTCGGGGACGTCATCTTCCGCGGCCAGGCCTTGGGGAAAATGACGCCGGAACAGATGCTCGACTACCACCGCAAGGAAATCGGGATGATCTTCCAGGCCTTCTACCTCATCCCGTCGCTGAACGTCATCGATAACGTCTGCCTCCCCCGCACGTTCATGGGCGAGACGCCGGAGGAGCGACGGGCCGGGGGGATGAAGCTCCTACGCCGCTTCGGCATCGCCGAACAGGCATTCAAGATGCCGGGCCAACTCTCCGGCGGCCAGAAGCAGCGCGTCGCCATCGCCCGCGCCCTGATCAACAACCCCGAGGTCATCCTGGCCGACGAACCGGTCGGCAACCTGGACAGCGAATCCGCCCAAAACGTGCTCAACCTCCTCAAGGAGCTGAACGAGCAGGACAAGAAGACTGTCATCATGGTGACCCACAACCAGGAACACCTCATCTACGCGGACCGCATCATCTATATGAAGGACGGCCGCATCATCCGCGAAGAAGTGCGCAACGAGAAACGCCCGCTGGTTATCGTCAAGCAGGTGGTGGTGACCAACCCCGATGCCGAGATCGGCGAGGTGCCGCCGGAATTGAAGCGCCTCATGGAATCCTTCGGCAACCTCTCGCCGGAACAGCTAAACATCCTCCTCGTCCCCTTCAAGGCCAAGCAGGTGGTCCACCACATCCTCTCCAACCTCTCGGACGAGCAGGTGCATATGGCCGAGAGTTTCTTAAAAGAGATCATCCTGGGATCGCTTTCCACCGACCGGCTCCCGGCCGCCCTCGACCGCCCGCTCGATCAGGGCGGTGGCGGCTGGAACAAGCACCGCGCCGAGACGTTCGCCGAAGGCGTCCGCCACCTCCTCGGAGTGGCCCAAAGCGTCACCGAGAATCCCGACCACGCCCACCTCGCCTTGGCCGAATACCTCACCAACCAGTTCCATCTCCACCTGGACGACTCCGACCGCTCACGCTTCGAGACCTTCCTCCACCAGCGCGTGGACAACCAGATCAACCACTACGAGCTCCGCCAGCGTCTCGACACCCCGAAAGCCGTGGGCGGCTTGGGCCTCCACAAAGCCACGGCTGAAAAGGTAGTCCGGGAAGTGGAAATCGTCATGCTACTCAAATACCGCTAAGAGAAATTGAAAATGGGGGTCTCGAAATGAAAGGTTAAAAAACAAGCGTACCAATTTTCTATTGTGACATTTCCATCTTGAAATAGTCCTGTATGCGTTTCACCGACATCTTCAAGCTCTCCCTCCGCATGTTCCGGGCGCGCACCATGCGCACCCTGCTCACCATCGGCGGTATGAGCCTCGGCATCGCGGCCATCCTCTTCTTCGTGTCCCTCGGCTACGGCCTCCAGCAAACCGTCCTCGAGAAGATCACCACGGCCGACGCCCTAGTAACCCTCGACATCACGCCGGACAGCGCACAGGGGGCCATCCTCGATCCCGCAGGGGTGGAGGCACTGAAGGGCATCCGGGGGGTCGCCGACGTGGCGCCGGCCCTGAGGCTCTCGGGCCAGCTCAAATACGCTTCAATCACCCTCGATCTCGACGCCACAGCCACCACACCTCTCTTTCTCCAGTTGGCCGGGACCAAGTCAGTCTCGGGCGACCTCCTCAGCGACAGCGACCACGCGAGTGCGGTCATCACCGCCGGGGTGGCCAGGACCTTCCAGAAACCCCCAGAGGAGATGATCGGCCAGACGGTCTCGCTCGCCTTCTTCCCCCCGACGGAAAACGGCGGCATCACCCGGACCGCCCTCTCCTCCCCCAAGGAATACCGTGTGGGGGGCATCGTCGACAGCGAGGAAAACGCCGTCTATCTCCATCTGGACAGCCTCTCCGGCATCCAGGTTTCGCGCTACAACCAGCTTAAGGTGAAATGCGACAACACCGATGTCATGGGCGGCGTGCGGGAAACCATCGTCGCCAAAGGCTATGGCGTCTCCTCGCTCTCCGAAACCGTGGACCAGGCCAACAAGGTCTTCCGCGCCATCCAGCTCGGCCTGATGTTCTTCGGCGTCATCGCCCTCGTGGTGAGCGCCATCGGCATGTTCAACACCATGACCATCGCCCTCCTCGAACGCACCGAGGAGATCGGCATCATGAAGTCCCTGGGTGCCTCGCGCTTCTCCATCTCCCTCATGTTTGTCATGGAGTCGGCCCTTATGGGCCTCCTGGGGAGCCTCCTGGGCGTGGCGCTTTCCTTCGCCGCCGGCGAGACTTTCAACTGGCTCATCAACCTCGTCGCCAGCCGCTTCGGCGGACAACACGTGGATCTCTTCGAAAGTCCCCTCTGGTTCGTCTCGGCCATCGTCTTTTTCGGGGCCTTCGTCGGCTTTCTGACCGGCGTCTTCCCCGCGCGCACCGCGAGCAAGATCGACCCCTTGGACGCCCTCCGCTACAAGTAAAAAGCAGAACGGGAACCTAGGTTCCCGTTTGGAGGATGCGCAGAGCGCGGAGCGCTCCGCGCCAGTGTTTCGTTTCTTCCCGTTTCTTCTTCCGCGTCTCCCAGAGCAGAGCGTGGGTAAGGCAGCCATCCCGGATGACGAGCCATCCCCGTGGCGCCACGGGATCGAGCGTCTCGCAGGCGAAAGGCACCGCTGCGAAACCGTACGCTTTGCCGTCCCGCCACTCGGAGAGAAGCTCTCGGAGTTGGACGATCGTCTCCTGGTCGAGTTGGATACGCGCCCGCTGAACTTTTTGCTCCGACCACGGGAGCCAGAACATATGCCCCCGAGCGGTCACGGCCCAGGTCCTGGAGTCCGCAGCCAGGCAGATGGCGGCTGCCATACCTGAATCCACCGGGTACACCGGACCACACAGCGAGAATCTGAGATACATGACCGGCCTGCCGTACCAGAACCGGTACCACCACTGCCACGGCGTATATGGACGACGCATGTTGCCCCCTTGCGGCTCGAAAAGTACTACAACGTTACTGGAAGCCTGATGGATTGATTATACACCCCCGTACCGACCGGCGCGTCGCAGAGTCATTCCCCTGCGGCCCGCTCGTCCGGAGCGGCCGGGCGGGGTTTCAGGGTGAGACACGCCGAATTGATGCAGTAGCGCTGTCCCGTCGCCGTCGGCCCGTCGTCGAAGACATGGCCGAGATGGGCGCCGCAGCGCCTGCACAGGACTTCGGTCCGGCGCATGCCGTGCGAGTCGTCCGCCCGGAGCTCGACGTGCTCACGGTTGGCCGGCTCATCGAAAGAGGGCCAGCCGGTGCCAGAATCGAATTTGGCGGACGAATCGAAAAGATCGGCGCCGCAAACGGCGCAGGTGTACCTCCCAGGCGTCCGGGTGTGCACGTACTCCCCGGAAAACGGCGTTTCGGTGCCCTTTTCCCTGGCGATCCGATAGAGCTCGGGGGTCTCCCGCTTCAATTCCTCGTCGGTTTTCATAAGGCGTGATGACGAATCAGGCAAGCCTAACCCAATAATTATACTCCCAAGGGAAACGAAAACCCCCTCTTGCGAGGGGATTTCGGGGGATTGGTTGTCTCCCGTGTTCAGGCGGGCATCGACATGGCGTCTTTCTTCCCGGTAAAACCGAGCCAGAGGAAAACGAGCGCGAGCGCCGCGTGGAGCCAGTTGTCGGCCATGTTGACCGAGATCAGGCCGAGCACGGTATCCATCTGGTAGAACCCCACCACGGCGACCACGGCGTAAATGACGCCGAAGATCTTGGCATAGCTTTTGGCGGACGCCTCACCCATGGAGGCCATCCAGATGGCGAGCACGCCCGAGAGGAGATGCACGATGTTATGGAGCGTGTCCACCTCGAAAATACCGAGGATGGGATCCATGAAGAACCCGAGGAGGCCGATGACGACGAACACCGCACCGATGAGAGTGACGAGTGATTTGGCCATAATGCTGCGAGTAAACTCAATGCTGTTTAACCGCAACGGGATCGACCGCACCGTTGTGACAACCTGTATTGGAAGCGATGGGAAAGGAGAGGGCAGAGGTACCTCCATTATATACCCGTTCCGGATCGGCCACGGACGGTTGTCAAGGCGGTCGGAGGGCCGATCATCCCCGTTTTAAGCCGCGATACGGGCGTTTCCTCCACCAGAACCAGACGTACAGACCGGCGAGAAGGACGACATTGGGGATGAAGACGCGCGGGTCTGACCAACTGATGAATCCGGTTTTGAAATCGGATATCGGCCAGAGGATGGGGGTCGGAAAAAAGCGAAGCGTATGCGTGAAAAAATCGAGGACGATGTGAAAGGCCCAGCCACCCATCTCCCAGAGCGGCTGGCCGCGATACCACCACACAAGGACAAAGGCGGCGGCGAACACCACGAGGCTGTGGGTGATGTCGTAGAGGTGGTGGACATAGGCCGGGATGCCGCTCGGGTCCGGAGGACCGGACGACCAATCGGGTCGGGCATGGAAACCAAGCCAGGTGGCCAGGGTGAAGACGCCGAATGACAGGAGGTCAGGGGCGATGCCGAAACCGAAAGCCGTCCAGAAACTCCTGCGGTTCGCCCGCTTGCCGAACGCCGCTCCGCCCCAGAGTCCGTGGGAAAGGATATCCATAGAAAAGCCGCCGGAAAGACGGCCGGATTTCTTACAACTTGGCCGTGGTCAGGTAGGCGGCCGCGGCTACCGCCATTGTCAGCACGACACCCCATAGCATGTCGGCCGCCGTCACCTTGGCCGACCACTGAGACAACACGGCCCAGTTGGTGAGATCGTAAGTGCCATAGGCCACCAGCCCGAGCACGGCCGCATGTTCCAAGGTATACGCAAGCGAGTGTTTCTCTGCTCCGGGCCAGACAGCGAAATACAGCACCGCGAAGACATATAGGCAGTAAAAAAGCGCGGCCGCGCCCCAGTTAGGTGTCGCGGCCAAGAGGGGACCGAGCTCACGCTGGTAGAAACCTCGGGCCACGACCCCGAGCCAGAGAGCGTCAAGCGCCAGAAGGGTGAGGAGGCCGGCGAAATACGGTAACAGAAAAGCCATACAAGGGGATCGGGCCTAAGGGCGAGGCGGCCATGGGAAGAAAACGCTGGTGCGGGCCTTGTAGGCCTCGAAGTCGGGACGGCCGGCGTACTTCTCCTCGAGCATCGGGATGCCCGAGACGCGCAGGATGAGGAAGGTGATGGCGGCGGGAGAGATGACAGTGGCCAGGCCGAGCGGGGCCGAGACGGCGATTAGCCAGACGCCCCACCACTGGGTCACTTCGCCGAAATAGTTGGGATGGCGGCTGTAACGCCACAGCCCGCTCGTCATCAGGCGCCCTTGGTTGGCTGGTTGGCTGACGAACGTGCGGAGCTGGTGGTCCGCCAGGGTTTCCCAGTAGAAACCGATGATCCAGACGAGAGCCCCGACGTAATCGAGCACGGTCAGGGTCGCGCTCCGATCGAACGCTCCGGTCCACATGACCGGCATGGCGACGATGTAGAGGAGCAGGCCCTGGAAAAGGAACACCTGGAAATAGGAACGGATCGCGAAACGGCTCCCCCACTCCTCCCGCCACTTACGGTAGCGACTGTCCTCGCCCTTGCCCCGGTTGCGGCCGTGGACATGGAGCGCCAGGCGGAGCCCCCAGAGGGTCACCAGCGTGGCGATGAGAAGCATGCGCGGCGTCACCGTCTCCTGGGAGAAGAGCGAGAGCCAGGCGATGATGACGAACCCCAGACCCCAAGCCGTATCGGCGATATCGTTCCGCTTGCGCCACATGGCAAGCATGAAAGCCACCGTCATGTAGACGAACAGAAACTGGGCACACAAAGTGAAGAGCTGCATATCTGTTTTTGTTGGCAACAGGTCCACCGTCACCGCATCGGCACCTCGATGGCAAGCAGGCGCGAACCGGGTTGCGTTTCCATTGTAACACTTTCCGCCCCGACGATACCGATGGCGTCGCGTTTCCCCAGTGTCCGGCCGGCCATGATGGCGCTCCCTTCGATGGCGATGACGAACACGCCGTTGTCCGGCTTGTTGAAGCGATAAACGATGTTTCGGGCGGATTCAAAGTGTCCCAGTGACAGCCAGGCGTCCTGGTGGATCATCAGTTTCCCGCCCGTCTCGTCTGGTCCGACTATCGGAAAGAAGGCGTCCCGAAAATCCTTCGGGTCGAAGGTCTTCTCCGCGTAACGCGGTTGGACACCCCGTCTCCGGGTCATGATCCATATCTGGAAAAGCGTCACTGGCTTGTCCGGGGAGTGGTTGAATTCGGAGTGCGTGACGCCGGTGCCGGCGCTCATCACCTGCACGTCCCCCGCCCGGACGACCCCCGATCCGCCAGTGTCGTCCTCGTGGGCGAGCGCTCCCGAAAACGGGATGGTGATGATCTCCATATCGGCATGCGCATGCGGCGGAAACCCTGCCCCACCCGCGATCCAGTCGTCGTTCAGCACGCGCAACGCCCCGAAGCCCATGCGCTCCGGGTCGAAATACTCCGCGAAAGAGAAAGAATAACGGGTTTTCAGCCAACCGTAGTCGGCCCCACCCCGTGATTCAGCTGGGAAGAATATCGATTGCATGGCGGAAAGGGAGGGATTCGAACCCTCGGTGCCATTTCTGACACACAGACTTTCCAGGTCTGCCAGTTAAACCACTCCTGCACCTTTCCAAAAGTCGAAAACTCGTCGACCCGCTGGACGCGCCACGGCACGGCTGTGAACGGGCCGGCATTCACGCCACCGCGCGGATGCCGATGAGCTGATGCGTGTCGCTGTCCTGGTGGCGGCCGTGGCACACCACCACCGGCTCGCCGGGCTGGAGGCGTCCGTCCTCCCGGGCGGTCCTCATCAGGGCTGCGATAAGCGCATCTCCGCTAGTATGCCCGGGGAAAAAGGAGGCGTCAATCCCCCAGTAGAGAGCCATCCGCTGCCAGCTGGCCCGGTTATTGGTGGCCACGATGAGGCGTGCTTCGGGCCGGAAATGGGAGAACAGGCGGGCGGTGTAGCCACTCTCGCTCGTGAGGAGAATGGCTCCCACCTGGTAGCTCTTGGCGAGCTCGTAGACGCTCCGCACCATGGTGGCGTGCTCGGTATGGAGATCCATATCGAGCGTACGGTAGACGTCGTCCAATTTCGAGGCCTCGGTCTTGTCGGCGATCTCGCGAAGCATAGCCACCGCCTCGACCGGGTACTGGCCGGCGGCGCTCTCCTCGGAAAGCATCACCGCGTCGGCATGGTCGATGACGGCGTTGGTGACATCGCTCACCTCAGCCCGGGTGGGCCGTGGGTTGGTGGTCATGGATTTGAGCATCTGGGTGGCCACGATCACCGGCTTCACCTGGCGTAGGCTCCGGGTGATGATGTCTTTCTGGAGGATGACCACCTCGCTCTCGGGCATCTCGATGCCGAGGTCGCCGCGCGCCACCATCACCGCGTCCGCCGCCTTGATCACCTTATCGAGATTCTTGAGGGCTTCCTTGCGTTCGATCTTGGCCACCACCTGCGGGATCTCGCCGTCCTCGGCGGCCGCCCGCATCTTCTCCCGGGCGAGGGCGATGTCTTCGGCCGTACCCACGAAGGACAGGCCCACGTAGTCCACCTTCTCCCGGGTGACGAAGGCGAGATCGGCCTCGTCCTTCTCTGTCAGGATGGGCAGCCTGAGGGGTGTGTCGGGCAGATTGACCCCTTTGCGGTTCTTGAGAAGACCGGGATTGAGCGCCTGGACGACGAGGAAGTCTCCCTCGCGACGGAGCGCCTTGAGTTGGATGGTGCCGTCCTCGATGAGGAGCGCGTCGCCCGGACGGATATCATCGAGCACGCCCTCCTGGTCGAGGAGGAAGAACGGCCGGTCGCCGGGGATATCGGCCACGCCCTGGCTCGGATTGCCAACCATAATCTCCTGTCCAGCCTCGATCTGGATCTCGGAAAGGGTCTGGATGCGGATACGCGGACCCTGGATGTCGGCCAATATCGCCACGGGGGTATGCAGTTTCTCGGAAAGCCCGCGGATCGTCTGGATGATGCCACGGTGCCACTCGTGCGAGCCGTGCGAGAAGTTGAGCCGCGCCACATTGAGGCCGGCGCGGATCATCTTTTCGAGCACTTCTGGACTCTCGCTGGCCGGCCCAAGAGTGGCCACGATCTTGGTCTTTTTCTGGGACATAGCGCTTTTGTGTCGGTATTCCAATAGTAACATAGCGGGCAAACAAAAAAGGCGGGGCGCAGTGGGTTCACTGCGCGCACCGCCTTGCGAGAAAGGTACTCTTCCGGTCCTAACCTGCCGGACAGACCATGCCGGTCATATCGCGGGTGAGGCGCTCGAGACGCGGGGTGTAGTCCACCTTGATCCGCACCTCCTGGCACGGGCCGTCCACCCTGCCCGTCCGTATCAATTGGACCGATTGGGTCCGCTGGCCGACGGCCTTGGGGATGGAGAATCCGTCCGAAGCGAGACTACCGGCCAGGAATTCCCCGGTCCGCTTGGTCCCGAGTTTCCCGAGACCTGCGTCTCGGGCGAACCGGTCGAGGCTCATGGTCTCGGCCGGAACGGCTGCGACTGTCGGCTCCGGAAGACGGGCTTCCGGCACCGGAGTGGACGTCGGCTGGTCAGGCTTGGCAACCAGGGAAACTGGTTGCGCGGTCTTCGACTCGCCCGGGACGGGCACGCTCTTGGCGGGCGCCGCCGTCGGCTGGCCGGAGTAGAGGCTGGCCAGGTCGAGCTTCCGGCCGCTCGGATCCTCCATGCACACGAAGTACACGTTGCCGATACGGGCCGTCGGGTCGCTAGAACCGGAACTGAAGTTCCCGCCCAGGACACCGCCGAGCGCCGCCGGAGCGCCGAAGTAGCTCAAGAGGGCTGACGTGAGAGCCTGGAAGATGATGCCTCCGCTCGAACTCTTGACCCCGAACGCCACCCCGATGGCTTCCGGCAGGGACACCATATACACCCTCCCACCGAGCCCGGAATACTGGCCGAGCCGGCTGGAGACGTACAGAGCGCCTTCGGTATGCAGGGTGGGAAGGAACACCGGCTTCTTGTTGGTCGAATAGACCGCCAGGATACCGATGGACCGCACCGGGAAATCCGGTGCCGCGTAGAGCGGAACGACATCGATAGGGATGCCTTTCTTCTGCTTCGGGTACGTCCCGAGATTCGAGTGGGGCGTCCAGGCCATACCCGTATTCTTGCCGCGCGGTTCGTCCACTTCGGGTGGATGAGCGGCGTTGATGACGGTCGGCTCGAAGTTCTGAAGATAGGTCGCCAGCTTGATGCTCGCCAGCGTCGGATCGGTCAGATTCGAGTAGATCTGCGGGTTGACCAAGGGTGCCGGAGCCACGCCACCCGGGAGAAACGGCACCGGCTCGCCGGCTTCGAAGTTCTGGTGGACTTCGGCTCCGCTCACGCCCACTCCGCCGTTGATGCCAGCGTTGGTGGCGTTGGCGTTGATATCGGTATCGACGGCCGTGGCCCCTGCC
>CAYNEL010000015.1:0-18422 GCA_964396225.1 uncultured Bdellovibrionales bacterium
GCTACATCAACTCGACGCTCCACCAGCGCCTCAGGGACCGGTACCAGGGTCTGCGCGAGCGTTCCCTCGACCGGTGTTGCGAGCTCGTGGCCGACGATGAGAAGCTGGCCGAGACCATGCTCCGTCTCTATGCGCTCGGCGTCGAGAAGCATTATCTCCGCCAACTCTTCGCCTACGGCGAGCTGAACGAGGCGGTCTACAAGCGCATCCTCAACAAGCTCGCGGTCCAGTCCGACCGGGTCGAACGGGGCGAGACCCAGGCACGCGACCTGCACGAGCGGTACCAGCCGGACTGGATCGAGCAGGCCGTCGAGGCCGGCCGCCGTTTCCTGGGCTGGCGCCGCCGCCGATCTGACATCGCGGCCGAGGCGTATATGTATTACCGCGCCCAGGTGGTCCTCATCGGCAAGGTGATCCGGCATCTGGAGACGCTCGATGAGCGCGGGGAAGGCCGGGTGTTTGGGGGATGCGCGGCCCTGGGACTCGTCATCGGCCAGTACCGGGCCTTCGAGGCCGAGGCGCGCCGCCAGATGGAAGCGGTTTTCGACAAATACCGGGACGCGCTCGATCGGCTGAACGAAGAGTTCGCCGAGCGCGGGCTTTTCCGGGCCGAGGAGAAGGTGCTCCAGAACCTTCTCCGCAAGGAGCTCGTCACGCCCAAGCTCTACGCCATCCTGTATAATGAGTTGGAACAACGACGGGACTAAGCATTCTTGGCGCTATGGAATTCTTCGGCATCGACCTCATCGATCTCCTCAAAACCGTCGGTTACGCGGGTCTTTTCGGCATCGTGTTCGCCGAAACTGGCCTCTTCATGGGATTTTTCTTTCCCGGAGACAGCCTGCTCTTCGTGGCCGGCTTGCTCGCCGCCCAGGGTTTCTTCCATCTCGCTTTCCTCAACCTGATCATCTTCACGGGAGCGGTGACGGGCAATATGGTGGGATACTGGTTTGGTTCACGCGTCGGGCCGGCCCTTTTCCGACGCGAGGATTCGCTCATTTTCAGGAAACGCCATCTCCTGACCGCCCAGGCCTACTACGAGGAACACGGCGGCAAGACCATTTTCCTCGCCCGTTTCATCCCCATCGTGCGTACCTTCGCCCCCATCGTGGCGGGCATTGGTCGGATGCGCTACCGCACGTTCATGTACTACAATCTTCTCGGCGGTTTCGTCTGGTCGGTCGGCCTGACGACGCTCGGCTACCTGCTCGGTAACGTTGTCCCCGATATCGACCGCTACCTCCTCCCCATCGTGCTCCTCATCATTGTCATTTCCTTCATCCCGGCGGTGCTGCACTATCTCAAGGAAAAAAGGAAAACCACCCCTGTCACTTCGCTGGCCGCCGTGGCCGTCGAGGAAGAGTAAGTAATACGTAATCCCATGCCTATGACGTATACCGGACACTGCCACTGCGGGGCGGTGCGCTATGAGGCCGAGACCGATCTCGCTCAGGTCCTCTCGTGCAACTGCTCGCACTGCACCCAGCACGGCCTCCTGCTCAATTTCATCCCCGCCGCGCAGTTCAAGCTTCTCTCGGGCGGGGACAATCTGACCGAATACCGTTTCAACAAAAAGATGATCGCCCATCTTTTCTGCAAGACCTGCGGCATCGAGTCGTTTGCCAGAGGCAAAGGGAAAGAGGGGAATGACACTGTAGCGCTCAATGTTCGTTGTCTTGACGGGGTCGACGTGGACTCGCTCACCCTTACCCCTTTCGACGGTAAAAACTGGTAAAACGCAAAACCCCCTCGCAGAAGGGGTTTTTCGATTACGCCTGGAGAGGCTGTCATTGAGGCTGGAGAATGGGCCGGCGCCGTGCATTATGCTGTTGGGGAGGAGGGATTCGAACCCCCGAATGTCGCCTCCAAAGGGCGATGCCTTACCGCTTGGCTACTCCCCAGTCTGTTCCGGCACCACTCGGCCACCCAGGATGGAGAGGGCGTCGTTGATCGAGGCGCTGCCGTTTTTCGCTTCGTCCTCCGCCAGGACGGCCATCACGCCTATCTGGGATTTGAGCATCGTACCCAAGACCTTCTCGAGTGTCAACCGGCTTTCGGGACGGTTCAGGGTGTCACGGTGGAGGGGAAATTTGACGGCCACCTTGAGGCGGCCGTTTTCACAGGCCAGGGGGACGGCTCCCGAGAGGGCGAGGGAGAGTCCGGCGTTCTCCTGTCTGACCGCCTCGAGGTAGCGGCGCCATTCCATCCGGATTTCATCGAAAGAAAGAGTGGCCGCCGATTCTTCCGCACTGGAGGTTTGCAGGGGAGGCGCTTTCTTTTCGGCCGGAGCGAAACGCTTGGCTCTGTCCGACCCGCCGCTCATCGCGGGGGGCGGCGGAGGCGGACCGGACTGGTCGGCCTCGCCTGTCGGAGTGGCTTCCGCCGGCAGACTTTTGACCACGGCTACCTCGAGCGGCAACTCGGGTATGGGGGAGAGGCGGATGTCGCGGCGGGCGAGCTGGAACGTCTCGAGGATGCGCACCAGGTCGGCCGGCCTGAAGAGCGGGACCAGGGACTTCAGTGTTTTGGCCTGGGCGTCCGTCAGGGGGAGTTCCGCCGAGTCGGGCAAGGCGGGATCGAAGGAGGCCAGAAGGACGAGGCGCAGGTAGTCGAGCAGGGCGTCGCAGAAGACGGTCCCGTCATGTCCCGCATCGGCCAGGTCTCGGATGATTCGGAGGGCTCCGGCCGTATCCCGTTCGCCGAGGGCTCGGACCAAACGCTCCACGAGGGCGTGCTCGGAGACGCCGAGGATGCGGCCGGCTTCGGCCGCAGTGACGTGTTTGTCCTCGAGGGCGATCACCTGGCCGAGAAGTGATTCGGCGTCGCGCATGCCGCCCCTGGCGGCCAGAGCCACCATCTGGAGCGCCTCCTCGTCGACCTTCACCCGCTCCGCCTTGGCGATGGCCGAGAGCTTCGCGGCGATGTGCTTCAGGCCGAGGCGCTGGAAATCAAAACGCTGGGCGCGGGAGAGGATGGTTTCGGGGACCTTGTGGATCTCGGTGGTACAGAGGATGAACAGGGCGTGGGCCGGTGGCTCCTCGAGCGTCTTCAGGAGGGCGTTCCAGGCTCCCTGGGAGAGCATATGCACTTCGTCGATGATGTACACCTTGCGCTGCTGCCGCATGGGCGGGAGCTTGACCGTCTCGCGGAGCTCGCGCACATGGTCCACACCAGTATGCGAGGCGGCGTCGATCTCCATGACGTCCAGAGACTGGTTCTCCAGGATGGACCGGCAGGCCGGGCAGGCGCCGCAGGGTTCCGCGTCTTTCCGGTCGCGCTTCTCGCAGTTGACGGCCCGTGCCAGGATCCGGGCGAAGGACGTCTTGCCGGTGCCGCGCGGGCCGGTGAAAAGGTAGACCTGGGCCAGGCGGTCGCGGAGGATGGCGTTCCGGAGGGTTTCGACGATGTGCGCCTGGCCGACGATGTCGGCGAAACGTTCCGGTCGGTACTTGCGGTAGAGGGTGGATGGCATAGCAACAACGTCCGAAACTCCGATCCGCCGGTCGGCGGATCAGGTTTCGGGGATGGGACCCTCGTCATCGAGAGGGTGATGGTACAAGACCTGGACTCCAGTATAGCAAAAGCCCCGCCACCGGGACACGGGACGGGGCCATCGGGTGTCTCTCGGCTATTTTTTGAAAACGAGGAATTTGTAGCCGGTGAAGTTCCAAATGAGGCCGAGGGCCGTACCGCAGAGGGCGGCGATGTTGACCCAGATCTGGTCGGTGAGGAATGGGGCGATCGAGGTGTTGGCGAAGGCCATGTTGACCTCTGGCTTCAGGTAAGTGACGGCCAGGGTGGCGGCGGTGGTGTTGATGAAGGCCCCGCCTAGGCTGATGGCGAAGAACTGGGAGAACTTCTTGCCGGCGTCCTCGCTCGACTTGTCCTTAAAGGTCCAGCGTTTGTTGAGGAAGTAGCTGCCGAGCACCGCCACGAAAAACGAAAGGGCTTTCTGGATGGCGAAGCCGGAACCGTCCTTGATGCCGGTGATGGTGGTGGCCACGTTGAGCACCGCCAGGTCGACGGCGGTGTTGATCACGCCCACCAGGAAGAACTTGGCGAACTGCTTGCTCGAACGGAGGACGGATTTGGTCACGGGCAGGTCGGCTTCGGGGGATTGGAAAGAGGCGGTGGCGTTGGTAGTCAACATGGCGGTGGTCGATTAACGAACCGAGGGATTATTCGGGTTTATCTTTTTCCATGGCGGCGGCCCATTCGTCGAGGATGGCTTGGCGGAGGGCGGCGGCGTCCTGTGGGGCCGCGGGCGCGGGAGCGGCGGCCGGAGTGTTCGGGGCGGCCGACTGTTTCCCTATGACGGCCGGGGCCACGTCTACCGCCTCTTCCTCCTCCTCTTCAGAGACTTCTTCCTTGGGAAAGCCGGAAGGGGTGGGGCGTTCCTCGTCCTTGAGTTCGGATTTCCAGTGTTCCATGTCGTGCTTGGGAATGGCCGGTACGGCGATCGTGGCTGGATTCATGGCGCCCTTCTGAAGGACGTTGTCGATGGCGGCCCACTGGGCGTCCAGGTCGCGGGGGAGGATGATGGCCACCTCGTCGCCCGGCTCGCAGCGGAAATAGGTGATGGAGGCGAGGAGGACGCGGTAGGCTTTGCCGTCGGCCACCACCACATAGTTCGAGTGTTCGTCCTGGGTGATGATGCCGATCTGGTGTTTGCGCTCCACGGGGCCGATCTGCTTGTAGATGAAGGAGCTGTCCGGGGACATGGTGAGCTTGAGCATGTCTCCCTGGACCAGCTTGGATTTGGAGGCGTAATTGGCCGGCACGGGATAACGTTTGCCGTCCGTGCCCACCATCACCTGGCCATCGAAAGTGCCCTGCACGACGGAGCCGCCGTCGATCTCCTCGACTTTGCGGCGGCGGCCGGCCTTCTTCTTGCCCTCGAGCTGGAGGAGCATGGCCTTGGCGCTCTGGATGGTCTGCTCCGCGTTATTGATCATGTCGCGGAGGGCCTGGACTTTCTGGGCTTTGTCCTGGTCGCTCAAAGTCTCGGCCGTGGAGTTCGGTTCGAAGAAAGACATGTGGGTAATGGGGAGGGAAACCGCGCGGGGCGCGGACGCCCGTCCCGAGATTTTGTGTGGCTGTTTGTTTCCGATGTGTCTTTAGTATAAAGGAGAGTGTCGCAATTTGGCAAACCGGAGGAGGCCGTCTTGGGGCGGGGCCGGAGGCGTCACCGCGGACCTTTCCGTGGGTCTCCTCCGGTGCTACAATGGGGAAGACTTTCGCCCGCTCATGCACATCGTGAGATTGCCACAGTTTGAAGGCCCGCTCGAGCTTCTCCTCTCGCTCATCGAAAAGGAAAAGCTCGATATTACGCGCCTCTCATTGGCCCAGGTGACCGACCAGTATCTCGACTATCTGACCCGTGAACGGGACATCCCGCTGCCTAATCTGGCCGCTTTCCTGGCCGTGGCTTCTCGCCTCATCCTCATCAAGTCGCGGGCCCTTCTGCCTCTCCTCAGGTTCGACGACGAAGAGGAGGAAGCGGTGGAGGACCTCGAGTGGCAACTCCACGAATACCGGAAATTCAAGCAGGCGGCGGTCCGGCTTGGGGCTTTCTGGGCTTCCGCCCGAGGGTCGTTCTCACGCCTGAGAGGAAGCGAGTTGCCGTTTTTCCACCCGCCCGCCGAGCTGACCGCCTCAGACCTCGCGCTCGTCTACGGGGGCGTGCTCGGGGAGATCCCCGTCCTGGAGCGGCTCGAGGAGGCGATCGTCGAGGAAGCGGTGACGCTTGAGGAGAAGATCGAGTACCTGCGGGCGGCGCTCAGGACGGCGGTCGAGACTACCTTCAACAAGGTGGTGGCGACGGCTGAGAATCGGATGGACGTCGTCGTGGCCTTTCTCGCCATGCTCGAGCTCGTCAAACAGCGCGCCGTCGAGGCCGAGCAGTCGGACCTGTTCCTCGAGATCCATATCCGCGATGCTTCCGCTGTCCGCAGCTAACCCTCACTGCCTTATGGTACCGCCCGACCTTTCCCAACGTGCCGAAGCCGTGCTTTTCGCCGCCGGCGAACCGGTGGCCGTGAAGCATCTCGCGCGAGTCCTTGAGACCCCGGAAGCCGAGATTGCAGGAGCCTTGGACGCTTTGGCCGCCCGTCTGGAAAACGGAAGCGGACTCCGTCTCGTCCGAGCCAACGGAGCGGCCGAGCTGGTAACCGCACCCGTCGTCTCCTCGTCCGTCGAGGCGCACCTAAAGAGCGAGCGCCAGGGCGCCCTTTCCCGAGCGGCGCTCGAAGTCCTCGCGGTGATTGCCTATCGCGGCCCGGTCACCCGGAGCGAAATCGAGGCCATCCGGGGAGTCAACTGTAGCTTCACCCTGCGCAACCTCCTGCTCCGAGGCCTGATCGAGCGCGAGGAGCATACGGGCCGGGGCTACCTCTACCGCGTGACGTTCGATTTCCTTAAACATCTCGGATTGAGCCAGGCTTCGGACCTACCTGATTTCGTGGCGCTCTCGCGTGACGAACGGGCCCAAGCCGCCCTCGCGGCGTCGGCCGCAGCCGACGCTCGGCCACTCGACTCGGCCACGCCATCCTGATCTCGTGACCCTTTCCTTGCCCACCATGTCCCGATCACGCTTTTCCACGTTCCTCCTGTCGCTCATCTTTCTCGGCACCCTCATCGGGGCGGCTGTCTGGGCGGCCAAGGAGCGTCTGCTTGCCCACGAGCTTGCTCTGGTCCTGGGCGAGGAGACGGCTGCGCCCTCCGTCCGGAACGAGACGGTCAAGCGCGAGGAACCGGTGTCGTTCGAGTCCCGCGTGGCCGCGGCCGAATTCCTGCCGGTACCCGAACCGGACACCCCCGGCTTCGCGGCCACCACCGCCCACTCGGCTGTCATTATGGACGCCCATTCCGGGACGGTCCTCTACCAAAACCAGTCGGACCAGCCCCGCCAGATCGCCTCGCTCACCAAGATGATGACCGCCATGCTGGTCGTCGAGCGGGTCAAGGACTTGGACGAGTGGGTGACTATCGACGAGGAAGTGCTCCGGGCCGACGGCACGCGGGTCGGCTGTCCGCGTTCCGGTTTCTGTAACGGCGAGCCTATGGTTCCCGGTGAACAGGTGCGGGTGCGCGATCTCCTCAAGGCGGCCCTGATGAATAGTGCCAACGATGCCGCTACTGCTCTCGGCAAGTACGTCGGGGGCGGGAGCCTACCGGCTTTCGTGGACATGATGAACCAGCGGGCCGAGGAGCTCGGTCTCCAGCATACCCACTTCTGCACGCCATCAGGCCTGGAAATCGACGGCCGCGAGAGCGAATGCTATTCCTCCGCCTACGATATTGCCCGTATCACGGCCCACGCCCTTCGCTATGACATGCTTTGGGACATTATGCGTCTGCCGAGCGACACCATCGTTTCGCGGAGCGGCCGCTTCACCCACGAGATTTTCAATACTAACCAGCTCCTCGGCCTCTACCCCCAGCTGATGGGGACCAAGACCGGTTTCACGCCGCTAGCCGGTTACTCGCTCGTGGCCGTGGCCTATGATCCGTCCTACCGTCATCAGGTGGTGGCGGTCGTCCTGAACGACCCGTTTCGGTGGGGAACCGTGCGGGAGATGTTTGACTGGACGTTCGCACATCACCGCTGGCGCTGATCAGCTGCCTTATAATTAATGCCAATGACGGGTTGACAGCCGGCTGGCTTGGCCGCACAATCCAGCCTGGCCGAGCAATCCTCGTTTACCCGATACCCTGTATGCAAGTCGCCGCCATCACCACCATCCCCGAGGTCATCAACGTCTTGAAGGTCCTCATCACCGGCTTCCTGGCTTTCACCCTAGCCTTCGCCCTGACGCCTCTTTGGACGCACCTCCTCTATCGTTACCGGATCGGCATCAAGATCAAACAGACCTCGGTGGACGGTGAACAGCTCACCTACGTGAGCCGGCTCCACGCTGGCAAGCAGGGGACGCCCACCATGGGCGGAGTCATCGTGTGGTTCTCAGTGCTCGTCCTCATCCTCCTCTCGCACTACGTCTTCCCGCTCGTCGCCGAATGGACGGGACAAAACTTCTGGGCGCGTCTCGATTTCTTCCGGCGCTCGCAGACCTGGCTCCCGCTCTTCTTTCTCGTGGCCAGCGGTATCCTCGGACTGTGCGACGACTGGATGAGCGTCCGGGGCTTAGGCACCAACAAGGGTGGTGGCATGCGTTTCGCCCAGCGCTTCTGGTGGCTCATCCTCATTTCTACGGCTGGCGCCTGGTGGTTCTATTCGAAACTCGAGTGGGACATCATCCATATCCCGGCGGTCGGGGATTTCACCATCGGCTGGTGGTACGTCCCCCTCTTCATGTTCGTCATCCTCTATACCGCCATCTCGTCCAATGAGACGGACGGCCTGGACGGGCTGAACGGAGGGGTGATGATGATGGCCTTCTCGGCTTTCTCGCTCATCGCCTTCGTCCACAACAAGGTCGACCTGGCGGCCTTCTGCGCGGCGGTGGCCGGCGCCCTCCTGGCCTTCCTCTGGTTCAACGTCCATCCGGCACGTTTCTTCATGGGGGACACGGGGGCCATGGCGCTCGGCACGACGCTCGGCGTGGTGGCCATGCTCACCAATTCCGCCATCGCGCTCTTCGTCATCGTCTTCATCTATTTCCTCGAATCCGGGAGCGTCGTCCTCCAGATGGCCAGCAAGCGCCTGCGCGGCGGCAAGAAGATTTTCTTGGCCGCGCCGCTGCATCATCACTTCGAGGCGCTCGGCTGGCCGGAGACCAAGGTAGTGATGCGGGCCTGGATCTTCACGGCGCTCACCGCTATCCTCGGCGTGATGCTGGCGGTCTTCGGGATGGGGGAGTGAGGCGCGGGCCAGCGATCGTCATTGATGAGATCGGATCCGCCCGTTTCTTTTTTTTGGTTGGTCTTTGGTATGATGGATGTGATTGGCGCTGCAAGCCGTGACTAAGGAAATTCCCTCGATAATATGCACCTCCGGACCTTGGATCAAATGGACGCCTTCGGCAAGCGCATCCTCGTCAGAGTGGACTTCAACGTCTCACTCGACGAGGCGCGCAACGTCCGGGAACGCTACAAGGTCGAGGCTGCCCGCCAGACGGTGGACTATCTCACCCGCCTGCCCGGCACCAAGGTGGCCCTCCTCACCCATTTTGGCCGGCCCGAAGGCCGCCCCAACGACGCTTTCTCGGTGCGCCACATCGAGGACGATGCCGCCCGTATCCTGAAACGTCCCATCACCTTCGTTCCGGCCTGCGAGGGCGAGCCGGTGATGCAGGCCCTTGCCGCGATGAAGCCGGGCGAAGTACTGCTTCTCGAGAACGTCCGCTTCCATCCCGGCGAGGAGGGGAACGACATGAATTTCGCCACGCGTCTCGTCATGCCCTTCGATCTCTTTATCAATGAAGCGTTCTCAGTCTGTCACCGCGACCAAGCGAGCGTCACGGCCGCGGCCCGGCTCCTGCCTTCCTGCGCCGGTTTCCATCTGGCCGACGAGGTGGAACACCTCTCGAGGGTGACGGCCAATCCCAAACGGCCGGCGGTGGCCATCATCGGAGGGGCCAAGATCGAGACCAAGCTGCCCGTCATCCGGCTTTTCGAGGAGAAGTTCGACACCGTGCTGATCGGGAGCAAGATCGCCGATGAGGCTATCGAGCAGGGGATGCATTTCTCCGACAAGGTGGTGATGCCGAGCGATTTCACCGGCCAGAAGCACCAGGACATCGGTCCGGAGACCATCACCGCCTACATCAAGGAGGTGCGGGAGGCGGCCACCGTGGTCTGGAACGGACCTCTCGGCAAGTTCGAAGAAAAACCTTTCGATCAGGGGACGGTCCGGCTGCTCGACGCCGTGGTCGGGAACAAGGAGGCCTTCAGCGTGGTGGGCGGCGGCGAAAGCGTCCAGGTCCTCGAGGAGCACGGCATGATGGACAAGATTTCGTTCGTCTCGACCGGCGGGGGAGCGATGTTGGATTTCCTCGGCGGTGCGCCGATGCCCGGCCTTTCGGTTCTTGAAGACAAATGAACCTATGGGAGACAGGCCGCGCTGCCAGAGCTGTGGGATGCCGGTGCAGGACGGATACTACGGCACGCGCGCGGACGGTTCGCCCGAACCGGAATACTGCCGGTTTTGTTACCAAGACGGTGCCTTCACCAATCCCGACCTTACCGCAGAAAGGATGGTGGAGCGCTCGGTCGCTTTCATGAGTGAGAATCTGGGGTATGCGGAGCCCGAGGCGAGACGCCTCTCGGAGAGCGTCATCCCCGGTCTCAAGCGTTGGCGGACCAAGTGAAGACCTGAATAAAGAAAAAGAGGCTCAACAGAGCCTCTTTTTACTATTGATTTATATCTGTTTTTGTGCTATTATATGTTTTCGTACCTTTGACAACATCTTCCAACTCAGACCCGAAGGAGGGTTCATGCGATTTATAAAGTTTTTCGCAGTCATTGTTTTGGGTGCCGTTTTGAGTGTTTTGAGTGGTTGTATTAACGGTATTAACGGACCGTCGCCCGTCGGTACTCCGCGAGTATGGGGGAACGTCGGCACCCCGGGCGGTGCCAACGTATGGTTCAACGGGACGCTCGGTGGATGCGGCTACGACCAGACGTATCTGGTCAGGCAGGCGCATCTCCAGCGGGCTTTCGAAGCCCGAAAGGATGCATCCTACTCCCAGTCGTACCAAGATGGGAGTAGTGTCACGGTCCAGCCGGCGTTCCAGAGGGAGGGAGTCTGGATGCGTCGGTACACCCTCAACCGAATCTGTGACGGTCGGCTGAATCGAATGACTGGCCAGGTGGCCAGGACCGTACACTACGGCCGACCGGTTTGGGTGGTCGGATACTGAAATGAGGTTTGTTTGGCCCCGCGTTTGCAACAGCAGACGCGGGGCGCTTCTTTTTCTAGAGCCAAAAAGCGCGTGATATAATGAAGCCGTAACCGGCTTCTTTTTTGTTATGTCCGAAATCATCCGCGTGGCAGGGAGGGAGATCCTGGATTCGAGAGGCAATCCGACGGTGGAGGTGACGGTGGAACTGGACAATGGTCTCCAGGCGACCGCCGGCGTGCCCTCGGGAGCCTCGACCGGCTCACACGAAGCGCTCGAGCTTCGTGATGGCGACCAGAGCCGTTACGGGGGCAAGGGCGTCCGCCAAGCGGTCAAAAACGTGAACGAAACCATCGCCCCGCTCGTCATCGGAATGGATCCCTCCCAGCAGGCCAAGCTTGACCAGGCCATGCGCAAGGCCGACGGCACGGACAATAAATCTAAACTCGGAGCCAACGCCATCCTGGGCGTGTCGCTTGCGGCCGCCCGAGCGGCGGCGCTCGACCGAGGCGAACCGCTCCACACCTATCTCCGGAGCCTAGGGAAGTTCAAACCGACCAAGGACGCGTTTCCCGTTCCGATGTTCAATGTCCTGAACGGCGGCGAACACGCCGATTCCGGATTGTCCATCCAGGAGTTCAAGCTCGTCCCGCGCGGTATCGCCGGGTACGCCGAGCAGCTCCGGGCGGGCAGTGAGATCTTCCAAGCGTTGAAATCCCTCCTCCACAAAGACGGGTACTCGGTCGGAGTGGGGGACGAGGGCGGTTTCGCGCCGCGGCTCGAGAGTCACGCGGCCGCGTTCGAGACGCTGGTGCGAGCCATCGAGGCCGCCGGCTACCGGCCGGGCGAGCAGGTGTTCCTCGGCGTGGACGTGGCGGCCAATTCCTTTTACGACCAAGCCAATGACCGCTACGCGCTCAAACCCGAGGATGTCCAGCTGCCCCGCGAACAGCTCCTTGCCCTCTATCGTGAGTGGATGGCCAAGTATCCCCTCGTCTCCATCGAGGATCCGCTCCATGAGGAGGACTGGGCCGGTTGGCGCGCCTTCAACGAGAAGGCGGGGGAGCGGACGATGCTCATCGGCGACGACCTCCTCGTCACCAATGTCTCGCGCCTTGAAAAAGCGATCGAGGAAAAAGCCTGCAACGCCGTTCTCATCAAGGTCAACCAGATCGGGACGCTCTCCGAGACGTTCGACTGCGTCCGATTGGCCCAGAAGCACGGGATGAAGACAGTGGTCTCGCACCGCTCGGGCGAGACGTGCGACGACTTCATCGCCGACCTCGCGGTCGCCGCCGGAGCGGAATACATCAAGACGGGGTCGCTTTCCCGCGGCGAGCGGTTGAGTAAGTACAATCGCCTTCTGGCCATCCATGAAGACGTCAAATGATAAATTTTAAATTTCAAAAAAACATTTCAGTTTCAAACCCACGCATGTCACTTATTGCCGATCACACGTTTATTTTTGAAATTTGAAATTCACCCTTTGAAATTGGCCCATATGTTCCAAGTCATCTGCATCGGATCGGCTTCCAAGGACACGTTCTTCCCCACGGGCGAGGGCCAGTTCGTCGATACCCCCGAGGACATCACTGCCAAACAGAAAGTGATGTTCGAGGTGGGGGCCAAATACCAGGTGGACGACCGCTATGAGGCGCCCGGTGGCGTGGCCGCCAACACGGCCCAGGGGCTCGCCCGGCTCGGCGTCCGGACGGCCTGCTACAGTTTCATCGGCGACGACGGCATCGGTCGCTGGGTGACCGAGGAGCTCGAGCGCGAGGGGGTCGACACCTCGCTTCTCCACAAAGTCGAGGAATCCTGGACGGACCTTTCGGCCATCCTCGTCTTCACCCAGACCGGCGAACGCACCATCTTTTTCAATCGGGACGCCAACGAAAAGCTGGTCATCCGTCCGGACGAGCTCAAGGAAACCGAATGGTTCTCGGTAAGCGCCTTGAACGGGGCGTGGCAGGACAACCTCTCGGCCATCCTCGCCTTGTGCGACGAGCACGGCATCAAGCTGGCCCTCAATCCCGGCCAGAGCAACATGAAGGATGCGGTGGCAGCGGTGCTCGAAGCGGTGCGTCGCGCCTCGGTCCTCCATCTCAACAAGGACGAAGCCATCGCGCTCGTCCTCGGCCTTGATCCGGACACCCCCAAGAAGCGGCTCGACGACGAGCGGGCGCTGTGCGAGCGTCTCCACGAGGCGGGGGCCCGGGTGATCGGTCTCACCGACGGCAAGCGGGGCGCCTGGGCTTTCGACGGGGAACGCTTTCTTCACGCCAAAGCCACCGTGGACAAGGCGCTTGATGTCACCGGCGCCGGAGACGCTTTCGGGAGCGCTTTCCTAGCGGCCTGGATCCGGCACGGCGACATCGAGACGGCGCTCCGCTGGGGCGTGGCCAACGGCGGCAATGTCTCGCGCTCCTACGGGGCCAAACAGGGGCTTATCAAGGAGACGGAAATGGAGGACTTTGTCCGTTCCGTCAAAATCTCTGGCTGAAGGAGGAGGGAGGGGAGGAGGATCGCCCGAAAACCGCCCGAGAGGGCGGTTCTGATGGTATAATGGGAGAAAAGAAAAACAGGATATGAGCTTCTTCAAGCGTCTCCTGCCGAGCAGGGGAGCAGGATATTATCTGTCGCTCGATATCGGCACCGAAGTTGTCAAGGCGCTTGTCTTCCAGCCGGACGAAACCGGCGAGCGAGGCATCGTCACCGGCGTCGGGCGCGTCTTCCAGCGGCCTGGCAACATGGAGTCCGGCGCCGTTTCCAACATCGAGGGCGTGGTGGCTTCTGCGCAGGAGGCCATCGAGGCGGCCAAGGCGCAGGCCGGCGCCAAGCGCATCGACAAATCCATCGTGGGCATCGCTGGTGAGCTCGTCAAAGGGACCACTACCACGGTCCACTACCAGCGCGTCAACCAGAACGTTAAGATCGGGTTGCCGGAACTGAAGCTCATCATCCAACGCGTCCAGGAGAAGGCGCTCGAGCGCATCAGGAACGAGGTGGCCTACGAACTCGGCCAGGACGGGGTGGACATCAGCCTCATCAATGCTGCTATCGTGGACGTGCGCATCGACGGCTACCGGGTCTCCAACCCCTCGGGCTTTACGGGACAGAACGTTTCGATGAGCGTCTTCAACGCCTACGCGCCCGTCATCCACCTGCGCGCCCTCCAGACCATCGCCGGCCATCTCGGACTCGACCTCATCAACATCGCCGCCGAACCCTACGCCGTGGCCCGGGCGGTGGAGGTGGAGGACATCGCCGACTTCAGCGCCATCTTCATCGACGTGGGCGGCGGCACCACCGACATCGCGGTGGTACGCCAGGGCGGTCTCGAGGGGACCAAGATGTTCGCCCTGGGCGGCCGCGCTTTCACCAAGCGGCTAGCTAAAGCCTTCAACCTTTCTTTCGAGAAGGCCGAACAGCTCAAGTTGGATTATTCCTACGGCAAGCTCAATCCGGCCGACACCGAGCGCCTCGACCGTTTTTTCGAAGAGGACTGCCGGATCTGGCTCTCGGGGGTGGAATTGTCACTCCAGGAATTTGCTCAGAACGACCTTCTGCCGCCCAAGATCTTCCTCTGCGGCGGCGGCTCGGGCCTGCCGGGCATCGCCCGTACGCTCACCACGCCTGCCCTCATCGCCGGCCTGCCTTTCGGCCGCCCGCCCCAGGTCGGTTTCCTCCAGCCCAAAGACGTTGTCTCCATCGAGGACCGGACCGGCTCTCTCACTAACCCCCAGGACATCACTCCCATCGGCTTGGCCAACCTGATCCTCGAGATCACGGCCGAGGAAAAGATGATGGCGGGCATCCTGCGGCGGACCGTCGAGGACATCCAATCTGCCGGCTGACCGGTCAGGTATAATGGAATGACTGCTCCGAAACCCCGTCTCCCAACACACAAACTATGCGCCCCACCCATTACGTCGAAGCCGATGAGGAGATCATTTCCGTCGTGGATACCCTGCGGCGGAGCAAGGACGCCGAAGCCGTGTTCGTTTTTCCCAAGAACGCGCTCGTCCTGCGCAGCCTCGTCAACCTCCGTCTCCTTGCCCGCGAAGCCGAAAAGCTCGGCAAGCGGGTGACGATCGTGACTGGAGACGAGCAGGGCAAGAAGCTGGCCGTCCAGGCCGGCCTGCCGGTCGAGGAGCGCCTCGAGAGCTATCCCGTGATCGGGGCCGAGACGCCCGCTCCGGCCCGTCCGATGGCGCCCGCCGGCGCGCCCGTCCCACCCCCGCCCGCCATTCCCCGTCCCCAGATGACCGAAATCGGATCGAGCAGCTTCTTCGCTCCCGGTGCCGCCTCCGCCTCCGCCGCCCCGCCCCGCCGCGTCGCGGTCCGGGATCGCAATCCCAATTTCCAGCCGGCCCTTAATTCCGCCCTCCAGGCCGAGGTACAGGAAGCCTTGCGGGCATCCGCCGCCCCACGTCGTCCGGCACCCGCTCCGGTTCCGGCGGTCCCGTATCAGGCGCCTTTGGTCCGCGCGCCCGCTCCGGCCCAAGCCGCGCCGAACATCAAGCGTTTCTTCAACAACCAGCCGGGCCCCGCGGCCGCTCCCTCGCCTGTTGCGCCCAAAGAGGTCGTTCCGGCCCATCCAGCGACCCCTATCCTGCCGCCTCCACCGCCCCGCCCCACTGCTCCGTTGGCTCCTGACGGCCGTCCGAAGCTGACAAGGCTGGCCTTGGCCGCCGGGGGAGCCGTGCTCCTCGGCGCAGTGGTCTGGCTCATGCTGCCGCGGGCCGAGATCGTGGTCAAACCCAGCGCCGACCGGCTCTCCGTGGACGAACGCTTCGAGTTGTCGGCGTCGAGCACGCCGTCCATACGGGCCATTGAGGTCGAGCAGACGGTCACCGTCAAATACGATGCCACCGGTTCGGGTGCCCTCTCCGACCGCCGCGCCAAAGGCCGTGTGACCATCTACAACGAATACGGCAAGGACTCCCAGCCGCTGGTGGCCACGACCCGGCTGCAGACCGTCGATGGCAAGATCTTCCGGCTCGAATCGGCCGTGGTGGTGCCGGGGATGCAGGACGGCAGACCCGGGACCATCGAGGCCGCGGTTATCGCCGACCAGCCGGGAGCCGAGTACAACATTGGGCCGTCCACTTTCACCATTCCCGGCTTCCAAGGTAGCGCCAAGTACCAGAAGTTCTCCGCCAAATCCGCTTCCGCGTTCACGGGCGGCGGCGGCCAGGCCGCCACGGTGGCCACCATCACCCAGACCGATGTCAACAAGGCCAAGGAGGAAGCCGAGAAACAGGCCGCCGCGGAAATCAGAAAGGCTCTCGAGGCCAAGCTTTCCCCGGGCGAGAAACTGCTCGACGGCGCCATCAAGCAGGAGTCCCTCTCCGGCGTCTCCACCCCCTCCATCGGCGCGGCTGCCGCCCAGTTCGAATACCAACTGCGGGCCAAAGCCACCGCCCTTGTCTTCGCCGAAGAACCGCTCTTCGCGGAACTCAAGCGCCGCCTCGCGGCAGCCGCGGAGGCCAAGGGTCTCGGGCTGGTCGGTGAGGTGTCCGTCGAATACGGCCTGGCCGATCCCAATTTCGAAAAGAAAACGCTCAATCTCCGGCCGCAGGCCACCGGCCAGGGCGTGGCTTCGGTGGACGCGGCGGCGCTCGAGCAGGCCTTCCTCGGGAAATCCGAAGACGAGCTCGAAAGCGTCCTGGCCGAACACCCCGAAGTGGGGAGTATGGAGGTGGGATTCAACCACTCGTTTCTCGGCACCAGTATCCCTTCGAGTCCCGGCCGAGTGGAGGTCAGAGTGACCGAACCTAATCCGTAACACGACCCATATGGCGTTCCGAGGATTGTTCGTACGCAGGACCAGCATGCCCAAAGGCAGTCAGATGACCGTCCGGCAGGGAGGGAAAGAGGCGGTCAAACGCACTCTCTCCAGCACTAAGGCCACCCGTCTCCTCAAGGACGCCTTCGGCGATGGTTGGGATTCGATGAAGTCGAAATTCACCACCCGCGAGCGCCGCGCCCTGGCGGAGAAGATCATGGAGGAATCCGGAGGCGGTTCGCTCAACCGGAGGGAGATCGAGAGCGTGGTCATGGCCGCCAAGTCGGGCGACATCGACCACATCGATCGCAAGGAGGGGAAAGCCATCGAGGCCGCCGTTTCGGATGAGGTGGAGGACCGCGGCGGCGAATGGAACGACAGGAAATTCGACAAACTCTGAATTCTCCTTGCGCCCATTGTGTTTCTTCGGGCAGCCTGCTATCCTGATTGATCACTAGACATTCCCTCTATGCCAGCCACATCGTCCGGATCTTCCGCCTACGCCGCCGATCCGCACGGCAAGACGCTCATGCCCGAGGAGAAGGAGAAGCAGCGTCGCCGCCTGGAGAGCGACCAGATGATGTATACGTCCGACCTTGCCAAGGTCATGCGTGAATTGAACGACGCCAAGGTCTCCATCAAAACCCTTGAGCGCAAGCGTCTCGAGCTCGACACCCTCATCAAGGCGGCCCATGATGCCGTCAAAAAGAAAGAGGGGGAGATCGAGTACCTCGAGGAGGAGCTCCGTATCCTCAAGAAGCGCATCGGCCTCCTGGCCGGATGAGCCGCCCCTTTTCCTTATGGTCCTCGTCAACCTCGTCGCCATCCTCTCCGCGGTCGTCCCTTCAGCCAGGCTGTCTTCGGTCGCCCGGTCCAAGATCGCCGCTCTCCAGCGCGGCCTGAAACCGGACGCCGATCTGTCCGAACTGGTTTCCCGGTTGGCCGCCGTCCTCGAGCCGGCCGGCATCTTCCTCGAGGGCGCCCAGCTGCGCGATCTCGAGAAGAAGTTGAAACAGGCCCTCCGTTAAGCCCTTCCGCCATGCTTTCCTCCGCCGCTATCCGCCGGCGTTTCCTGGAGTTTTTCCGGAAGCGCGGCCACGCCATCCTGCCATCCGCCCCGCTCGTGCCCGAGAACGACCCCTCGGTCCTGTTCAACACCGCCGGTATGCAGCCACTCGTCCCGTACCTCCTCGGTGAGCCGCATCCTTTGGGGCAGCGTCTGGCCGACGCCCAAAAATGCGTCCGCACCACGGACATCGACGAGATCGGGGACAACACCCACGCCACGTTCTTCGAGATGCTCGGCAACTGGTCGCTCGGGGATCCGTCCGCGCCGGACGGAGTCGGCCGGACAGGCTACTTCAAGGAAGAGGCGATACGCTGGAGTTACGAGTTTCTCACGTCAAAAGAAGAGGGTTTGGGTCTCGACCCGCGGCGTCTGTATGTCACCGTCTTCGAAGGTGACGACCATGCTCCCCGCGACGAGGAGTCTTATGCCGTCTGGCGGGGGATATTCGAGGCGGCCGGCCTCGAACCCGAGCGACGCATTTTCTTTCTCCCCGCCGAAAAGAACTGGTGGAGCCCGGGCGACAATGGTCCCTCCGGACCCGACACCGAGATGTATTACGATGTCACCGGAACCCTCGCCGACGGTCTCACCCATGAAGGGTTTTTGGCCGCCGACGAACGCCAGGAGGTGGTCGAAATCTGGAACGACGTCTTCATGGAATACGAGAAGCGCGGCGGACAGGTGGTCGGCAAGCTGAAACAGAAGAACGTGGACACGGGCGCCGGCCTCGAGCGCGTAGCCATGGTCATCCAGGGCAAGGAC
>CAYNEL010000016.1:0-17916 GCA_964396225.1 uncultured Bdellovibrionales bacterium
GTCAAGCGCAAGCAGCCCCTCGCCTTCCGGCAGGACCAGGAGCGGGTTGATCTCCACCTCGTTGACTTCGGGAAAATCAAGGGCGAACTGGGCGAGGCGGCCGATAGACTCAATGAGAGCGTCGAGATCAGCCGGACGGTTGCCGCGGGCGCCGGTGAGGAGCGGGTAACCCTTGAGACGGGAGAGCATGGCGTGGGCGTCTTCCCGGGTGAGCGGGGTGACGCCGAACGCTACGTCCTGCATCACTTCGACAAAGATGCCGCCCAGACCCACCATCACCACCGGCCCGAAGAGCGGATCGCGCTTCATCCCGAGGATGAGCTCCTGGCCGTGCTTGGGAGCGGTCGAGGTGATGAGCACCCCTTCGAGGCGAGCCTCCGGCGCCTTTTCGGAGACGGTTTTGATGAGTTGGTTGAAACTCCCCATCGCCTCGCTCGGCGGGACGTCCAGCATCACTCCCCCGACGTCGCTCTTGTGGAGAATGTCGGGCGAGACGATCTTCATCACCAACGGTGCGTCCCCCATGACGGAGGCGATGTCGCGGGCGGCCTCGGGGCTGTGCGCGACGCGGGCCGGAATGACTGGGAAACCGTAGGCGGCGAGAAGCGGGACCGTCTCGGCTTCGGGCAGGGTCTTCTTGCCGCTATGGCGCATCCCCTCGAAGACGGAACGGGCGGGACCGGTATCGGCTTTCTTGAAATGGAAGGTGGTCTCTTTGCGCGGACCCTCTCCCCGGCCGCGGGTCCACGCCGCGAGCGCCTGGACGGCTTCCTCGGGATAACGGAAACGGGGCACTTTCTTCCTAGCCAGGATCTTGGTCCCTGGCTGGACCAGCTTGTCTCCCATGAAAGCGGCGGCCACCGGTTTCCCGGTCAATTTGGCCAACGCGCCCACCGCGGCGGCGGTACCCGCCGAATCCGTCATGGCCTGGGGGGTGAGGATGACGGCCAGACTGTCGACATTGGGATCGCTTCCCACGGCGGCCAGAGCCTCGGCATAGCGCTTGGCCGAGGCGTCGCCGAGCACGTCCACGGGATTGTGGGTGGCGGCCGCAGGCGGCAGGGCGGCTTTCAAGAGCGTTTCGGTCTCCGGCGAGAGCTTGGCCAGCTCGAGGCCGTGCGTGGCGGCGGTGTCAGTGGCCAGAACACCCGGGCCGCCGGCGTTGGTGACGATAGCCAAGCGTTTGCCAGAAGCAGGCGGGGCCTCGTTGAAAAGCGTGAGGAGCTGCATCATCTCGCCCATCGACTGGGCCCGGATGATGCCGGCTTGGGCGAAAAGGGCGTCATAGGCGGCGTCCCCGCCGGCGAGCGACCCCGTGTGCGAGGCGGAAGCAGCCGAACCCTCCATGGTGCGGCCCGATTTGAGTACGATGACCGGCTTCCACTTGCGGGCATGGCGGAGCTTCCTCGCAGCGGTCAGGAACTCAGCCGGGCGCTGGATATCCTCGATGTAGAAGGCAATGGTTTTGGTTCGCTTGTCGACGGCGAAATAGGAGAGGAGATCGGTCTCATCGAGAGCCGCCTTGTTGCCGAAACTGACGAAAGCCGAGAACCCCAGGCCCGCCGTGCGGGCCTCGTCGAGGGCCGCGGTACAGAGCGCGCCCGACTGCGAACAGAAGGCGATGCCGCCTTTCTTCGGGAGATGAGCCGAGGCAAAGGAAGCATTCAGCTTGAGGCGCGGATTGAGGACGCCCAGGCAGTTGGGTCCGAGAAGGGCGATGCCACGGCTCCGGGCCGTCTCGGCAAGCGTCTTCTCGAGATCGGCCTGGCCGCTCTCCTTGAAGCCGGAAGCTACCACGATAGCCGCCTTCACCCCTTTGTCAGCGGCCTGGGCGAGCACGGCTGGCGTCATGGCGGCCGGGAGGGAGATGACCGCGAGCTCGGGCGTATCCGGCACGTCGCGGATATCGGGATAGCACGGAAGACCGAGCAGCTCTGGGGCTTTGGGATTGACGGGGTAGAGTTTGCCGGCGAACTTCCCGGCGATCAGGTTGCGGAGGATAACATGGCCGACGGCGGACGGATCGGTCGAGGCGCCGATGACGGCCACGGAGGCGGGCTCGAAAAGAAAACGGGGCTCCATATCTTTTTGGTATTCGGCAAAACGAAAGCGGCGGGATATTCCGCCGCTTCATTGTAACACTAAATGGCTGGCTTTCACCGTTCGCGCCACTCCCGGAGGAGGCGCTGCCACCAGCTTTCTGGCAGATGTTCCATCGTGACATCGAGCTGACGGCTGTCGGGTGGGATGTCCACTACCTGGTCACGATAGCCCGAAGCCGAGACGATCGCTCGGGCCTCGTCACCGACGAAAGCCAGCTCGAAATACCCGTCCGCCCGAGCGGACGCCTTCTTGGTCACCACGCGGACCTGCGCGCCCGGGAGCGGATGGCCGCGCTCGTCGTGCACCGTGCCATAGAGGACACGCGGCTTGAAATAACGCGTCAGGCTCTCGACCGCAAGACGTGGCTTGCCGTCAGCCGTCATGATGGCGGTGGAACCGCCTACCGAAAGCCAGTAGCTCGCGCCGGCCAGTGAGTCCGAATCGGCCAAGAGCCGGAGCGCGTTGCCTACCCACTCAGCCTGTTCCTTCTCATTCATCGAGCCGTGGATATCGGGGATGGGCGCGCCGAACTCGCCCAGTACCACCCGTCCCCCGCTTTTCTCGGCGATCTCCTCCACGTCCTGGGCCAGCTGCTCCGGCGTCTCGACGTAGTGGTCGATGGTGACGATGCCGCCGAGCGCCCGGGTGGTCTCCTGGTCCATCACGAGGCGGGCCACATCGCCGTTCATCGAAAAGTAATTGATCGTCACACGCTTGCCGATCTTCCGGAAAGCGGCCTGGCTCTCCTCGTATTCACGGATGAGAAAGCGTCGGTATTCCTTGGTATTGCCGATGCGGCGCGGGTCGCCCGGGCCGCCGTTCTCGCACTCGGGACAGCCGGTAAAGGCATCGCCGTCGCGGAACAGGTCTGGGTGCTTGATGATAAAGTCGCGCGTCTTCTGGATGTGGGTGTCGAAGGAATCAAACTCCGGATATTCGAACCAGCCCTCCCAGCCGGACCAGTTGCCGCGATACCACACATTGAGGCCGTGCCGGCGGGCGGCGGACTCCCAACGGCGGAGGAAGGGCAGGAATTCCTCGTCGTACGGCGTCGCAATACCCACGTGTGTGGCGCCGGTAGCCGCGATAGCCTTGATCTGGGCCTCGATGGTGCGGTCGAAGTCCGGATCGCGCAGCCGCTCACGTGCCAAGTCGCGCGAATACTTCATCGTGTCCACGGACTGGAATTCCCACAGCGAAAGCTCCGGCTCCGGGTAGACGGTCGGGGCGGCAGGCGAAGTCTGATGGAACGACTGGTAGGCCAGCGTCCCGGCCAAGGCACCGCCGAAAACGATCAGGGTGGAGAAGATGGCTTTCGTCAACATACTAGGATATAGAGAGGGATCTCCTATGATACCAGGGAGGGCGCAGGGTGTCGACCAGATCGGAACGATATGAAAACCCGTCCGCTTTCCGGCGGACGGGAGGGGTTAGCGCCGCTTCAGCTTGGGATCGAGGATGGGTTCGGTGATGAGGTCGTCCAGATACTTGTCATCAAGCTGATAAATGTCGGCGAAGGGATAGCTGTCTACCTTGTGATAGCGCTCCTTGAAACCCGGATTGTCCTTCAGAAGACGCCAGGTGGAGTCGTCGTCGGAGTGGGTGCGCACCACGATGTAGCGGGCCCAACGGTCGGGATACCGGATGGCAGAGTCGTAGTACGAGCCGGCGCCCTCGTGGATGAAGCGTTTCATCGGGAGGCCCGAAGAGAAGATGATGGAGTCGTGGGAGGCGGCCGAGATGAGAATGAAGCCCTTCTCAGGACCGGCGTGCTCGCGCAACCAGCCGGAGACCTCGGTCACGTTCTTTTGGCTCGATCCGACGCGCGCATCGTCGATCGTCACCGCGTCCGCTCCGTGGAGGAAGAAAAAGGTGACAAAAACGAGGAGTCCGACCACCACGAACCGTGCGTTTCGCGCCCACTCGACGAGATAGCCTGTGAAAATGGCCAGAAACGGGAGGGCTAGGATGCCGTAGCGGACGTTGAACCAGGTGCCGCCGGAGACGCCCTGGATGAAAACCACCGAGTGGCCGAGATAGAGAGCCAGCACGTTGAAGAGGAAGGGTGCGAGGAGGGCCACGGCCCCGAGTCGGACGGCCCACTCGGCCCTGCGGTTGAGCCAGAAAGCGATGGCCCCGAGGACGCCGGTCACCATAGTGAAAGCGCCGCAGTTGTAGGCCAGGGCGTAGGTGTACACCTTGAGGGACTCGATCCAGTTGTATTTGGTGGGAAGGACGCCAGCCGCCTCGAGCTGGTCCTGCTGGGCCTTGGCCGAATACGGACCGGTCGCGAAATAGAGCGGGTCACCGAAGATGAGAAGGTTCCAGAGAAGCCAGAGGAAAACACCCAGACTCCCCAAGGTGACGAAAAGCACCACTGTCCCCTCGGCCGCCCAGTAACCGCGCGCCTTCCATACCGCGAACGCGATCAGGCCAGTGGCGAGCGCCAGGAGAAACCAACCGTCGTAGCGGGTGAGGGTGGCGAGCATCACCCAGAAGGCGGCTTGGACGAGATAGAGCATCTTGTCCTGATGGTGGAACCAGCGGAGGAGGAAATAGGCCGCCGCAGTCATCGTCCCCATCAGCACCGGCTCGGTCATGGCAGTGGACTGGAGGTAGAGGGTATTGATGTTGGCGGCGAAGATGCCGACACCGACATAGCGGGCGAGCAGACCTGCCCCCATCTCGCGGAGGTAGAGGTAGATGATGAGGCCGGTGCCCACGAAGGCGATCATCGACTGGATGGCGCCGGCCAGTCCCGAGTGCCACATAAAGTCGCTCCAGATGGTGATGGTCATCAGGAGGTGCGGGAGCGGGAGCCACACCGAACCGAGCTGGGCGGCACCGGGGTTCAGCCCCTCGACCACGCGACGGCCGATGTCGAGGTGGGAGCGCGCGTCGTTGTAGGCCAGGGCCAGGCCGTTAGAGTGGTAATGGAGGAAACTCGCCGCCGAGATGCCGGTGAGCACCAACGCGATGAGAAGGACGCTATGACGCTCGAACCACTGGCGGATATTCTCGAGACGCTCGGCCCCGACGGTGAAACCGAAAGTGAAGAAATTCTTTTTCATACGCGGGATTTCTTTTTACGCGTCAGGAGCTTCTCGGCGAGGAGCCAGCCGGTGAGCAGCGTCGCGGTCGTGAGAATCAGCCCGAGGAGCGAATAATAATACTCCGGCGCGGTGACACCACGCTGCTTGGCCCAAGCCTGATAGACGAACGACTTGGACCCTATGTCACCGTGGAGGAAATCCCAGTTACGTTCGGGGGTGTATTTCTGGACTTTGCCGCTCAATTTCTCGAGATTGAGGACTTCCACCCGGGGTGGATTGGCGCTCGAGGTGATGGCCCCCAGCGTTCCCACTCCCGCGGAATAGGCAAAGAGGAGGATGAAAGCGACGAGGAAAGCATACTGCCAGTAGGCGCGCTCGGAGAGGGCGCGGGCCAGACCGATACCGAGCACGGCGTACGCCGGGACGAGATAGCGCGAACCGAACGCCCAACCGCCCCACGGATCGCCCCACAGGGAGTAGAGGATGACAGTTACGCCGACCGTGGCAAAGAGCAGGCGTCCGACGGCCGGCCGGTCACGGAGGACGAGCCAGAGACCGAGGAAGCCGAGGAAGATAACCGGGGCGAAACGGAGCACCCCCCGATCAGGACTGAAGACATGGAGATAGAAGCCGTTCAGGAGGTTACGGCTTCGGAAAAAGCTGATGGCGCTCTTTTCGGTCGAAGTGCCCGTATCCTCGACTTTCAGGGCCATGGATAGTTCGGAGCGCGCTGGTTTGCCATCGACACCGATATTCGGGACGCCCGGGAGCGTGCCGGGCAGTTTGAACGGATCGGCGTGCGAAGCCTGGTTGTAGGCGAACAATAATGTAGCCGGAAGGATCAGGAAAACGAATGTGAAGAGATAGAGCGGCTTGAAGACGAAGCGAACGCCGGCCTTCATCTGCTCCACCGAGATGAAACGGGTCAGGGCGTACACGCCCACCGGGAACAGGAGGAAAAGGTTAGGACTGTCTACCACGATACCGAGACCACAGGAGAGCCAGGCCACGATGACGCCGCGCCAGTCGTTCCAGCGGATGAGCGCCGCCACGGCGACCAGGATGAGGAACGCGGAAACATGATGCTGGTAGAGGTTGGCCGCGTAAGCGAAGGCGGGTGTGGCAAAAGCGAACGCCATGCCGCCGAGCCACGCCGCGGGCCGATTGCTCCCCAGCTTCCGGGCGATGTAATAGACGAGCAGGATATTGAGCAATGCAAAGATGGCGATCGTCGCGTACGCTCCCACCTGGGAAGCGCCGAAGTGTTTGCCGACGAGGTATCCGGGGATGGCCAGATACGAGACGCCCGGGATGAAGAGTGAGACGTACTCCCCTGCCGGGTTGATAGCAAGGTCGGGCAGAGCAAGCCGGGCCACCGGCACGGAGAACTGAAGCGAACGGTCCTCGACGATGGAGTAGAGGAGAGCGAAGCGGCCGCGCTCCGGGGAAAGCTCAAGGGGACCCTGGCCACGCCAGGTCTCATCGGCCAGCAGCGTCTCGATGGACGGATTGCCGGGCAGGCCACGGACGGCCAAAGACAGGGCGGCAGCACAGGCCACGATGACAAAAAAAGCCGCGATGTAGGGGTAAATTCGCTGCATAGAGCCTCCTCAGGGTTACATCAGACGCGAAATGACATTGTGCAAGAAAAATCGGATATAGTCAAGATAGGCGGTATAGGTGGGAGTCCGTTTGCCAACAATGGTGAACCGCTGTATCCAGACATACGCGCTCATCGCCAGAAACCGATTTTTCTTTTCAACGGTGGGCAATAAAGACTCCAACCACTCCCTTGTAGCGTCCACCCCCGCCTCTTCCCAATAATGACAAGTAGCAACAGCTGGTTCCATTTCTTCAGGCGCGAATTCCACCCGACCGAAATCCAGAATCGTCACCACACCATCAGCATAGCGGAGATTATTTCGATTCAGATCATAATGAGTCAGGACAAGCCTTGCATGACGAAGAGATGGTGCGAATTTGTAAAACAGAAAAGCGAGGCGCATCCAAGTCCCAAGCAGTTTCGGCTCGCGCAACACCGCTTTCAGCCAATAAAACGGAAAAGTGAGTACACACTGCAGGAATGATAGGCGCCTGAATCCAAAGGATTTAAGAAATGGCGTCATGTCACGTAGGCCTCGTATCACATGGCTAACGAGAGAGAGTTGCTCGGATATCGACAACTGGTCGATAGTACGGCCCGACACATATTCCATAGCATAAGAGAAAAAGCCGTCTTTATCAGACATATGGACAAGACGTGGGAGACGGACCTTCTTATCCTTGAAATACTGGCCTCTCTTTAGTTTTCCCATCTCCTCAAAAAGTCTCGCTTCATTCTTAAGAATCTGATAGGCGGATCCACTGAAACGATGAACGATGCTCTTTACAACAATCCTCTCTTTCTCGGCTGATACCCATTCGGTCACACGAGCCACCGACCGGCTGTGAGGATAATTCAAATGCCTCACAAAAGTATACCCTGGATGCCTCTTGGCAGGAGAGGTTTCGTCTATCACAGGGAACAACTCCTCAAGAAAATCGGTTCCTGAGCGAAGAAATCCATTAGCGATATTCTTGAGTGACGCTATCGGCATACGAAATCAGTTATCGGATACCGAGCATGAGATTGATAAGGTGCTGCGGCACCAGGCGCTTGACCAACATCCGGAATCGAATAGCGAAAGCTGAGACCATCCCAACCGTATCTTTAGGACTATGGGTCAGATCAACTCCGATGCGGGGTACGGCATATCGGTCGATTATTCCCGGCATAATCCGATCATCCATGGAAAGACCGAGAGCATAGCCGGCATGGCGCACTGCCTCACGGAGCCTGGCGTCATGGAAACCTTTGGGATACGCGAAATAACGGATGGGGGTTTTGAGCTCCTGTTCGAGTTTGAGCTTCGCGCCGCGGATTTCACGCGCCAAAACTTCCTCGTCCTGAAGCATCGAGAAGTCGGCATGGGTAGTGCTATGACAGCCGATCTCCCAGCCGTCCCGATGAAGAGAGAGGATCTCTTCAATGGAAAGAAATGTTTTTCCGGGAGCCACTTCTCCTGCCGCCGCAGAGGCAGGTTCGGCCAGCACAAACACGGTTGGCTTGAGACGCTCGGCTTTGATGAAATCACGGATGGATAGGATATCCTGATATCCGTCATCGAACGTCAGGACGGCCAGCTTCTCACGGAGCGGCTTCTCGCGATTGATATAGGGGTGGACATCGGAGAGCGGAACAAAACGATAGCCTGAGGCACGGAGCAATTTGATCTGATGGATAAAATCATCTTTCTTTACTGAAAAACGCCAATCTTCACCGATGCTGTGATAACAGAGAATAACAATGTGGGCAGACAAAGACGGAAGCCACTGCTCAAGGAGAGCAGAAGCTCGATATACGGCCCGACGAAACATAAGTGGTAAATCGAAGCGCATAAGAAATGGTCCTAAGAACGTTTGTGATTATTGGCGATAACCAGTTTCTTTGAGCTTTCGGCAACATCCCATACCTGACTGATACGTGTCGCAAACAACGCTCGCCACTTCACTCGCAAGATGATGAAACAGAAAACGACAAGTGCGAGACCACCACCGATGGTACGAGCTACTTCAGAAAACGCGAGCCTTGAAAATGGCAGAGAATACTCATGCTCAATCGAGCGACGATCAAACACTCCCGAAAATCGATCACGAGACTGATGGAAGCGGATGCTTTGTCGAGCGTGATCTTCGAAATTGTCCGGCAAACGAATCAATACTTCGGCATTCTTGGCATACGCGTAACGAAAACCCTTGGTCCTGCAAAATAAATATGAGTAGGCGTCTTCACCAACGCTCTCGACAAATCTAAGCTTGGAGGCAAGTCGTCGTGAAAAGGCGCGAGCAACGCCCGTGCACGTGTAGAGATTGCGTCCTTTGCGCCACTGCTCAAACAAACGGAGCTTGAGCAGATGGCTCACATACAACGCGTGCTCCGTGAGTGTACGCGGAGCCAAAGCCATCACACGACCAGACACGAGATCAGCCTGATCCTCGAGGACCGGCCTCACGAGCTCAGACAGAGTCCGACGACTGGCCAGGCGTACGTCCCCCTGGATCAGGACAATTGCGTCAGTTTCGTGTGTCAAGGACGACAGTAATTCATTTTGACGCTCAGCTAAGCCACGACGCAATTCATGATCACGGATCTCGATTCGCTTGTCACTGATAGCGTTGACTCGTTCGACCGTCCGATCAGTAGAGCCGTCTGAAACCACAAGAATTTTTTCGATAACAAAACCGTGCTCATGTTGACGAAGAAGATCATTGATCAGAAAAACGATATTGGCCTCTTCGTTATAAGCTGGAATACCGACAGTGACGGTTGGGATAGTACTGGGCATACGCTTGTTTCAAATCTGCTTGGTGGACTCGTCAGTGTCCCAGAAGCGAGTGGCTTTCTTGAACGTCTGGTCGCCGTGGAACCGCGTGTAGAAAAGCACCGTGAAATAGAGCGGCGTGAGCAACGGGCGCTCGACGAGACTCTTCATGGCGGCTTTGATCTTCTCGGCTTTTGGGATAGCGTATTCACGGGTCACGTCGATGCGACGGTACTTGAGGAGTTCAGCCTCGACATTCTGGTACTTCTTGCTCTGCTTGAGATGTTCGGCCAAAGATTTAGGGCTCCGGAAATAATAGAACGCGTCATGAATGCGCCGAAATCCCCCGCCGTATTTCCGGTTGATGAAATAGAAATGCGCATCGCAGTTGATAACCTCTTCCTGGATCTCCTCGAACACGCGGGTGGTCATGGGTTTGCGAAACGCGATACAGCGGCCAGAGGCGTTGAGGAAGTTGTCCCCCCGGTTCCAGCTGCGCTCGATTTTTTGGACAAGGAAGAAACCGGCGTGCACAATCCGCTCAAAGAAAGTGGTCGGCGGGAGCGGCCGGGCCTCGGCGGTCACCATGGTAAGTTTGGAGTCCTCCTCGAAAGCCGCGATCATCCGGCCCAGCATCTTGGGATTGAACAGAAGATCGTCCTGGGTCAGGACAACAATGTCCTGATCGGACGACAGGGAAAGGATCTGGCGGATGCCGCCCACCTGCCCGCGACGGACTTCGTTCTCGATGACTTCGACCCGCGCGTCCCGGGTCACGGCCTGCTTGATTTCCGGATCAAGCTTTTTGCCATCCACCGACACAATGAGCCGGAACTCCCGGTACTCCGACTGCATCAGGCTCTCGACGGTCTTGATGAGACTCGGACCTCCGACGTAGGTCGGGATACCGATGGTAACTTTGAGATTCTGCATAATGGTATTTATGACGTGATGGGTAATTCGGATAAAAGGTCGGGACTCTAACTATTTAGTAGACTTCACCGTCTGCCAAACACCACCGGCTGAAACAGGATGCTTTACGAGAATATACAGTCGGCTCGTAATTTCCAAGGCGATGGCCAACATAAACAAGAGTGGGCGTTCCGTGAACATCCGCCACAGAGCGGAACGCTTCACCGATCCGGGCAAGGGAGCATACGCATCCCAAACCCAGGGACCGAAATACGCCTCCATGGAATCATGGATGGTATGGAACCGGCTGCGCTGGGATAGATAATCGGAAAGATTGTCTGGTTCCCGATAACGGACGACTGCCGACTCCTGGTAACGAAAACCCAACCCCAGCTCCTTGGCTTTGAAATAGAGGAAATGGTCGGCACCGTTGACCGTGGCCGGTAACTTGGCTTCCTGGGCGAGACGGCGCGAAAGTGCCAAGACGCAACCATGCGCGTTGTGGACCGTATCTCCACCATTGAAAGCCGTTCGGGCATAGCGCCATTGGTCCACGACCGTCACGACGACATGTTCGAAGAATGTCCTGGGAAACGCCGGCCGATCCGCTCCTGCCACCAGTCCCATCCCAGCTTCGGCAAACGGGGCAACCAACGCCTCCAAAGTGCCAGGAGCATCAAGCCAAGTGTCAGCATCAAGACTGACGTAGACATCGCTACGAGAGGATTCCATCATTTCGCGCATACGGGCGGACTGGCCCACCCGACGACCATCATCCACAACCAGGACCGGAAGACGGTCCGAGAATCCGCGGGCAATGGAGGCAGTGGCATCGGTGCAACCGTCGCAAGCCACAATAACCTGCTCGAGCACAAAGTTCCCTTGTTGTTTAGAAAGACTGCGTAGCAATCGAGAGAGATTTTTCTCCTCGTTGTGAGCGGGAATGCCGATAGTGAGGGTGTAGCGACGCAACATAGACTCACAGTTTAAACACGAGCGAGGACCTCTTTGACGGTTTCTTGCCAGAAATACCCCGCGCGACTTTCGGGAATCTCCACATCGGCGAAAGTGACAATCTGCCCCTCTTGGACCGGACGGGTGAAAGTCGCCCCCTGGAGCAGGCCGATAGGCACACCTTCGGGACAATTCTTGATTTTGACTGCCTCACCGCGAACGACGAAACTGCCCAGGCCACGTTTCAGCATCTCCCCTTTCTCGATCTTCCGTTTGGCGACGGCCACCACCTGGATGCTGGGTGTTTGACCGTTGTTGAAGCGGTAACGCGTACCACCAGAAAGGACGTGCCGAATGGTACGCGGGATCTCGAGATGACAGAGATGGTAGGGCTTGACCATGATGTAGTACGGCCCCTCTCCCATCTTCAGATATTCGAGATAGGGTTTCTGTTCGGCGGAATGCTTGGCCACCACAAAGACGCCGGCCGGCGCCGTCGGCGAAAGGACATAGTCGGCGATAGGCTGACCCACACCATCTGCCATTTCCGCCAAACGATAAGCCCCGTCCTCGAGTGCCTTGCAAGGGATACCCGAGAGGTTACGACAAAGAATGGTGCCCTGGAGACCATTGGCGATAAGTGCCTGCTCGATCTGGACCTTGGTCCCGTCGGTAAAGGCGGTCACCTGATCGAGGGAAATCCCCTGCCGCTTGGACCAGTACTCCATCTCCTCAGGAGTCGGATTCAAATTCAGGAAACGTTTGATGTTACCGTACACCAGGGGCTGGAAACCCATATCGAGCGCGTCCTGGACGAGAGCCGCCGTACTACCCGGCTGGTCGCCCTCGGCCTCGACAAGCGTCCCCATCCGCGCGAGCTGAGTGCCAGTGACGATCTGAAGTTCGGAGTTCATCGTCACTACGGGGAGGCCCGCTTTGAGGACGGCCTCGATGGCGTCCGTGCCGTGGATGACATCGCCCGAGCACTCCACTACGAGATCGCTCTCGCGGATGACATCCTGGACGTCCTGGGTGAGAAGCTTCGGATCAAGCGGAAAATCGGCCGCCCCAGAGGGCTCGCGGCGCGTCAGAACACGGCTCACCCGGAGATCATCGGCATATTTGAGCGTCTGCATCAAGCCCCGCGCGATGAAGCCGGTGCCGATGATGCCGATGCGCTTTTTGGGATGGGTTTCAGGCATAGACTTAAGGTTAGGCGTTCCGGTTTTCGAGAATGGCCATAAACGAACGGCCGCTCTTCTTCCAGGTAAACTGCTCGGCCCACTCCTTGGCCTGGCGGCTCATCTTCTCGCGGAGTCTACCATCCTCGAGCACTTGCAGTATACGCTCGGCGAAGGCCCAGTCATCCCCGTACGGCACCAGGAAGCCGGAACGGTCGTGGGCCACCGAATCCCGGAGACCCGAAACGTCGGAGGCGATGACGGGCGTCCCACAGGCATTGGCCTCGATGGAGACGATCCCCCACCCTTCCATAAAGGACGGGTTGACGAGCACCCAGGCCCGCTGGAGGAGACGGCGCTTCTCTTCCTCAGAGACGAAGCCGGTGAACTCCACCTGTTCGGGCGAGAGGCCGAGGGAAGCGGCGAATTCCTGGAGACTCTCCTCCTCGTCGCCCGTACCCGCGATGACGAGCCTGGCCTCGGGCAGATTCTCGCTCACTTGGCGGAAAGCCTTGATGAGCACGTCCACGGACTTGTAGGCCTTGAGCCGGCCGAGATAGAGGACGAGCGGGACGGCACTCTTCTCCACGCGCTCGCCGAGAAGCCGGTCCATATGCACCCCGGGGTGGACGATCTCGATACCGGCACGGCCCAGCCCCAACTCGAGCATCTCTTCGCGGCTCGACTCGGAGACAGTGATGAAGGGCACATCCCGATACATCCACGGCATCAGGTCACGCTCGAGCCAGCTCGCGAAATAAGCCAGAGGCCCAGGGAGCTCGCGGAAGAAGACGATCTGGTGGACATGGTGCATCAGACAGAAGACAGGCTCACGGACGAAGAGCGGCGTGAAGAACGGCACGCCGTTCTGGCAGTCGATGACGACGTCGTATTTGCCGCGGAAACGGAAGAGGTAGTAGAGAGGCGCCCAGAGATAGACGAAATAGAAGCCGCCGCGGCGCACGATGCTGACGCCGTCCACCTGTTCCTCGCGCGGGCTCTTGCCGTCGTTGCCGGCGAACATCGTCACTTGGTGCCCCTGGGCCACCCACTCGCGGGCGATCTCATGGACGTATTCCTCGGCGCCCCCGGCCTGGATATGGCGCTTGTCGCGCCAGTTGAAAATGAGGATGCGGTGCTTGGATCCAGCCGGGACGACACTCGGCAGGGAACCGATGAAAATATCCGCGAAGTCACGCAGGCCGCGTTGGAAATAGAGCATGTATTTCTCGTGATAATCCAGGAAATGCATCATCAGCCAACCGGAAAAAGCGGCTATGAAAACGCCCCAGGTAATCACGTCGAGAGAGGCATGGGCTGCGATGATCGCCACCACCATCACCGTGACCGAAACAAACGGCACCAAAGCATAGAGATACTGCTTGCGCGAAGCATGGTAGCTCGAAACGACATTGGTCAGAGTGATGAGTGCCATGGCCATGGCGTACCAAAAGAGGTGCGGCACAACCACCACCGCCCTGTCGCCGAAGAGCCAGGGAATGATGGTTCCGCCGTAGAAACCAAGGATGCCTGCGCCCCCCACGGTCACCAAAGCTGTCATGGCATAAAGCCGCCGGAAAACGATGCGGGAATTACGATTCAGGCCTTCGGCGCGGCTGACAAGCGTGATAATAAGCGAGCTTGGGATGGAGCCCAGGAAGAAGACCATTTTGCCCACCACGGACAGAAGGGCATATTCACCCGCTTCGCGCGACGGGAGAAAATGCTTGACGAGGAGAAGATCGATATTGAGGAAAGCCAATGTCGCCAAACCGCCCACGAACGAAGCGAGATAGAACTTGATAGGAAACGGACGCGAGAGATCGGAGGGCTCCTCCTTGGCTTCACGGAGGACCGGCCGGGCGAAAGCCCAGGCCGACAGGGCCGAGAAAGCGATGGAAAGCGGGATAGCGAGATACGTGAGTTGGTGATACCCGGACTCGAGAAAAGCCGCCGCCAGGACCAGCTTGGCCGCCGCCTCAAAAATGAAGATCATCCCGGCCGAGACGAAACGCAGACGGCCCTGAAGGAAGCCACGGTGGGTGGTGCTGAAAACGCCTAGCGTGAACACGGGAGTGAAGAGATACAGTACCAGCGGGCTGACCTGGAAGAAGGTCGCCAGCCACGGCACCAGCACCAACCAACCGATGGAGAGGTACACCATAGCACCGACACTCCGGCGGACGAGACGCTCGACCCAGCCGCCGATGCGGCGGAGATCGGCTTTGGCCGCGTACGCCGTCTCATGGTTGACCGCCGAGGAAAAGGGCGACAGGAAAATCATCGAGAAATACCAGAGGGTGTTGACGAGAGTGATGAGAGCGAAATCCTCGAGCGGCAAACGGCGACCAAGATAAGCGTTGAAGAGAAAATTGAGGAACGCCGAAAACAGGAGGGCGAACATGAAGAATCCTTCGCGCGAGAAGACGAAGCGCAGGAGAACGCGGGTTTCCCGCGCAAGTGTACCGAACCAACCGGTCGGAGTCGTAGCTTCGGCTTCGCCATTGAGGAGCTCGTCGTCCGGGAGAGGTATAGCGGTTTCAGCCATGGGCGCAGGAGCCGCTTCCGCGGGCATCGTGACTGCGGTTTCGGATACGCTCACCACCGGCACGGAGACCGCCTCGGCCGTAATGGCGGCCGACGCCTCAGCCTTCCGCTTGCCGAAGAGACGCGCCAGAGCCTCGCGACGGAAAGCGCTTTCCGCCTTGGCCGGAGCCGGCTCTTCGCTCATCGAGACGATTCGGCCGACGGCAGACTCATCCTCGACGAGGGCCCGGTCATAGCTGTTCATCGACGGATCGGAGACGGAGGCGACCATCACCGGCGCCGGAAGAGCGACGCTCTCCCCAGCCGGACGCACATCGAGGAAGCGGCGCTTCTTCTCCGGCAGGTTCAGGTGGAGGCCGTGATGGGTCTTCTCCCAGTAGTGGGGCTTGGTGAAGAGCTGCCAGAGAGCGATGAAGGCGGCCACCGAAACGATGGGCCAGTAGAGGAACGGGACGAAGAGCGAGTATTTGACGAGCGGCCAGTGGCCACGCTTGGCCGTCCCCACCATGTAGTAGTACATGTAGAGGAAGTTGCCGAAGATGAGGGAGACGACAGCCATATAGAAGACGATCGTCGGGTAGAGGGCTTCGATGTAGAGACCGATCTCGTCGCGGAAGACGAAGTAGCCGATGGTCATCGTCCAGAGAAGCGGGTTGACCAGCATGAAGGCGATCTTGCCACCCACGATGAGCTGGAAGAGGAGGGCGTGCCAGCCGTTCTTGCGGAAGAGGCGGAGGGGGTGACGCATATGTACGAGGTACGTCTGCATATACCCCTTGATCCAGCGCGAGCGCTGGCGCAGCCAGTTCTTCAGGTTGCTGTTGGCTTCCTCGAGCGTCACCGAGTCGATGATGGCGGTGCGGTAGCCGCGCGAGAACATCCGGACGCCGAGATCGCAGTCCTCCGTCACGTTGAAGGGATCCCAGCCCTCGAGCTGGAGGAGATCCCGGCGACGGAAGTGGTTACTCGTGCCGCCGAGCGGGATGGCCGTCTCGATAGACTGGAGACCGGGCAGCACCACGTCGAACCAGAGAGAGTATTCGGCGGTGAAGAGCCGGGTGAGGAGGTTCTGATACGGATTGAAATAGTTGAGCTTGGCCTGGAGGCACCAGATATGGTCGGGCAGACGGGTGAAACCAAGATAAGCCTTCTTCAGCTGTTCGGGCTCGGGCACGTCCTCGGCGTCGTAGATGACCAGGTATTCGCCGCGCGCCACCGAGAGGCCGTAGTTGCAGGCCTTGGGCTTGGTCTTGGGGAAACTGTGGGGCACCACCACGATGCGGATATGGTCCGGCAGATCCATAGCGCGCGCGGCGGCGATGGTCTCCCCGTCGTTCTCTTCGAGGAGAAGGAGGACGTCCAGTTTGTCCTTGGGCCAATCGAGGGCGTCCATGGCCCGGACGAAGCCGGGCAGCATGTGGGCTTCCTTGTACAGCGGACAGAGGACGGAGTAGACGGGCAGGTTCTCCTCGCGGATCCCCTGGAGGTCGGCCTCGTCGTAGGCGAGCTCGGGCGGGCGGCTCATGCTCCGGAAGGAGACGACCAGGTTGAAGACAGTGTCGATGAAATAGATGAGCGTCATCACCGCCACGAAAGCGATGCCGGTCGCAAGCGGGGCGAACCAGAGGCCGGCCGCCAAGGCGGCGACGAGCAGGAAGACGAGGACGCGTTGCCACAGGACGAAAGTATGCACCGCACTCGTTTCGGGCGGCAGCGTCGTGTGGGTGATGAAGCGGGAGCGGTTGTGGGCGATGCCGGCCCCGATCATATGGCTTTCGGTCTCGGGGTGGATGAGGAGCGGGGCACGGCGGCGAAAACGCATCTTCAGGGCGTTCCACCCGATCTCGAAGATGGCTTCGAAGACATTGATCTTGGAACGGCCGGCGTGCCGCTCGGAAAAAATGATGTCATGGCTCCCGATGACGTAGCCGTAGTTGCGCGCCTTGAGGAGGAACTCCAGGTCGAAAGTCCACGGCGAGACGCTCTCCAGTCTGACCTCGCGGGTGATGCGGCGACGGAAGACCTTCATCCCGGACTGGGTGTCGCAGTCGAGGCTGTGGAGGAAACGGGTGAAGAAGAGGTGGAAGCCCCAGGTGAGGAAACGGCGCGCCCAACCCACGTCCTGCGTAAGACGGTTGGCCACTACGATGTCGCAACCCTCGTGCAGCTTGTCGGCCATCTCGGGCAGGGCCTCGGGCGGATACTGGAGGTCGGCGTCGAGAATGGCTACCACCGGATGGTTGGCATGCTCGAAGCCCTCGATGAGCGACTGGGCCTTGCCGCGCTTGCCTTCCTTGAGAAACAAAAAGACCGGATACTCCTGGGAAAGCTCACTGATGAGTTCCCGGGTCCGGTCGGTCGAATGGTCGTCGATGAAAATAATTTCGTACGCGCGCCCAGAACCGCGCAGGGCCCGATCCACGCGCTCTACGAGTTCCACCACATTGCCTTCTTCGTTCAAGGTCGGTACCACGACCGACACGGCCTCCTGTCTCATGCGCGTGCGCCTTTCCGATGCGGGAAATGCCTGGTTAACATTCAAAAAAGAGAGGCGCCCGCGCCAGGATGGGCGCCGCGCTCTCGGGATTGACTAGCGTTGCGGGATGTCAAAAGGGTCGGCGACTCTCGGGCGGAATGGGCGGACGGACATCAAGGGAAGAAAAGGGAGCCAAAGGGCGTCGAAGCCTGTTTTGGTGTGGTTTTGGGGCTTGGTGGTCGTTTTTAAGGACGTTTTTTGACGTCCTTGGATAATAGGCTGATTGGCCTATTTTGTCAAGTTCTCTGGACAAAATGAGGAGGGTGGAC
>CAYNEL010000017.1:0-17117 GCA_964396225.1 uncultured Bdellovibrionales bacterium
GCCCGGGCCGGTGCAGGTCAGGCTGTAGGTGGTGGTGGCTGTCGGCGTCACGCTCTGGGTACCACTCGTGGTCTTGCTCCCCGTCCAGCCGCCGCTCGCGGTGCAGGAGGTCGAGTTGGTGGACGACCAGGTGAGGACGGACGCGCTCCCGCTCACGACCGTCGTCGGACTGGCGGACAGGGTAGCCGTAGGCAGGGCCGCGCTGACACTCACCGTCACGCTCCGGGTGGTGGTCCCGCCCGCGCCGGTGCAGGCCAGGGTGTAGGTGGTGGTGGCGGTGGGCGCGGCGCTCTGAGAACCGCTGGTGGCCTTGCTCCCCGTCCAGCCGCCGCTCGCGGTGCAGGAGGTGGCGTTGGTAGAAGACCAGGTGAGGGTAGCACTTTGGCCTGAGACAATGCTCGTGGGAGAAGCGGAGAAGGAAACCGTGGGCGCGGCCGCGCTGACACTCACCGTCACGCTCCGGGTGGTGGTCCCGCCCGCGCCGGTGCAGGCCAGGGTGTAGGTGGTGGTGGCGGTGGGCGCGGCGCTCTGAGAACCGCTGGTGGCCTTGCTCCCCGTCCAGCCGCCGCTCGCGGTGCAGGAGGTGGCGTTGGTAGAAGACCAGGTGAGGGTGGAGGACCCGCCGGTCGTGATGCTCGTCGGAGAGGCGGAAAAGGAGACCGTGGGAGCCGGAGTGGTGACGGTCACTGTCTGGATCTGGGTAGCCGCCAGACTCCCCCGCTCGATGATGACCTTGGGCGTGGAAGTGCCGACGGTCGGATAGGGACAGGTGTGGGTCTGGGTGGTATTGGAAACGCCGTCGTACTTGCCATCGTAGGGAGTGGTGATATTGGTGCCAGTGTCGTTCCGGCTGCAGTAGAAGGTGTAGTTGATGGTCCCGGTGGCCGTCCCGCCCGCGGTGGCGGTCAGGGTCGAGGAGGAGCCGGCTGGCAGGCTGGTGGGAGAGGCGGTGAGGGCGGCGGTGAGGGTCGTGGCGGGAGTGACGGTGATGGTAGCGGACTGGCTCGCGCTGCCGGCGGCATTGGTGCAGGTGAGGGTGTAAGTGGTGGTCGCCGTGGGAGTGACGGCCTGGGATCCGGAGAGCGCCTTGGATCCGGTCCAGCCACCGGACGCGGTGCAAGAGACAGCCGTCGTACTCGACCAGGTGAGGGTCGAGGAGGCGCCCGCGATGATACTGGTCGGAGAAGCGGTGAGGGTGGTAGTAGGCAGGGCCGGGGTGCAGGTCCCACTCGTCACTGGGGAGCCGCCGGTACAGCCGGTGGGACTCCGGGTGAGGACGGTCCGCGTCCGGGTGCCGCTCGGACTGCAGGCGCTCCAGGCGGAGTAGGTGAAAGAGGTGCAGGTGGGCGCGGCCACGGTATTAAAGGAGAAGCCGATAACTCTCCCGGCCGATGTTGTATAGATACAGACTACTTGGCCAACGGAAGCCGTCGTGGAAGGACCGTAGAAAGGAGGAGAGCCTGAGGCGCCTCCTCCGGCGGCAATATACTCGTCATGGAAAATATCACCGGGACCAGTGCCGACGCCTACCGATGAAGAATACGGCCAATAGTAAGTGCACCCGGAATTACTCGCTCCGATAGCATCCTTATACTGGAACCAGCTCGCCAAGGCGTCATGGCTGGGGAAAAATACCCCAGCCACAAGCAGGCAGAAAGTCCACGCTAACAGCCGCAGATGTTTTGTTTTCAGCATAGGGAACGGGACCTAGAACTCCTGTTTTCACCTCGAACCGGTCCGGATCACGGGGATACCTCGGTATAGTCGGGACACTGGCTCGTGTTGCAGGTGCGGGTCTCGTTGTAGGTGCTACAGTCAGCCCGGACGCAGGTGCGCGACTGGGTGCCGCCGCCACAGCTCTTGGAACAGCTCCCCCAGGTGGAGGAACATCCGGCGGTACAGCCGGTCTGGATGCTGACGGAGACGCTCCGGGTGACGCTCCCGCCCGGGCCGGTGCAGGTCAGGGTGTAGGTCCGGCCGCTGGTGAGCGCTCCGGTGCTCTCAGTGCCGGAAAGCGCCTTGCTGCCTGTCCAGCCGTTGAAGGCAGCGCAGGAGGTGGCGTTGGCAGACGACCAGGTGAGGACGGACGCGCTCCCGCTCGGCACGGTGGTCGGGTTGGCGGTGAGCGTCAAGGTGGGCGCCGCGGCGGCCGCGGTCACGGTCACGATGGCGTTCTGGGTGACGCTCCCGCCCGGGCCGGTGCAGGTCATCGTGTAGGTGGTAGTGGCCGCCGGTGTGACCCCCTGAGTGCCGAAAAGCGCTTTCCCTCCGCTCCAGCCGCCCGAGGCCGTGCAGGAGGTAGTGTTGGACGAGGTCCAGGTGAGAGTCGAGGACTGGCCGGAGAGGATGGTGGTCGGGTTGGCCGCGATGGTGAGGGTCGGGGCGGTGGTGGCTGATGTCGAGACGGTGGTGCGTGCCTCCCGGACGAGGCCGCCGCGCGACACGACGACCTTGGGAGTGAAAGCTCCGGAGGAAGAGTAGGTGCAGACCGTCGAGCGCAGGGTCTCGGCCCCGGTAAAGGTCCCGTCGTGCGGCGTGGTGATGGTGGTGCCGGTGTCGTTGCGATGACAGTAGAAAGTGTAGGTGACGTTGCCGGTGGCGGTGCCGGAGACCACAGCCGTCACGGTCGAGGTAAGCGGCACGTTGCCGGTGGCCGGCGAAGCCGAGAGGGTCACGGCCAAGGTGGGCGCCGGGGTAACGGGCGGCGGATTGACGGTGATGGTGCGGGTGGGACAGTTGGTACTCCAAGCGTTGTCATCGTCACGCACCCGGAGGAAAACCTGATGCGTGCCGAGGGCAAGCTGGCTGGTGGTGAAGTTCTGGGCCGATGAGACGATGGTCCCCGTGTCGCAGGCGCCGTCCCGCCACTCGTAGCCGTTGATGGTCCCGTCCGGATCCGACCCCGACCCTGAGAACGAGAGGGTGGTGCCCTGGACGACCGACTGGTTGGACGAGGGGGTGATGATGATGGCGGTGGGCAGCTGGTTGGGCGGCGTAGTGACGGAGACGGAGTAGTTGGTCCAGCCCGAGACGGCCCCCTTCGAGTCCTCGGTACGGGCCTGGAACGATCGGGTGCCGCTCGTCACCCAGGTATAGGGAGCGTTCTGCGAGGTGCCGGAGGCGACATAGCCGGAGCCCGGCAGGTACTGGTCCACGGTGCCGTTCTTGTCCCAGTCCACCCCGTAGCGGATGGTGTCCCCGTCCGGATCGGTGGAAACGAAAGAATAGGTGTAGGCGCCGTTGGTGGCGCAGTCGGTTTCGCCGGTGATAGTCGGCGGAAGCGGCGGCTTGTTGGTGGCGACGGCGTTGAAAGTATAGGGAATGGTCCGGAGAGGCACCGCGAGCACGGGACAGGCCGTGATATACGTGCAGGCAGGAGAAGTGTTGACGCGATTCGCCGGCGGGATGTACGAAGCGTGGAACCGCATCGAGGTGGCCGCGAAATTGAAGACGGACTGGATGGTCCCGGGACCGGTGACGGTGCAGACCGTCTTGGCGGCGTTGCAAGAAAGGGTGGCTGTCCCGGTATGGGTCAGGGTAACGGCTGGCGGATTGACCGCAAGCGGGAGGTAGTACAGGGTGTCGATCTTGTCCTGGGCAGCGCATTTCGGGGCGGGCGCGGCGGCACCGGCCACCCAGTAGCCGAGCGGTGTGTCGCTCGTGCCGCCCGTGCGGGTCCAGGAGATGTCACTGTTCGAGCGCGCCTTGGGCACGTACTGGAGGACCGTCCCCACCGGCACGGTGGCCCCATCGGCCACGGCGGCGCCGGTCTGTTGGTTGAGGACATTGCCGGCGTACCCGATGGTCACCGTCCCAAGTACTGAGTAGGTATCATAAACCGCCCACGAGCATACCTGTCGGCTCGGCATGGTCCAGCTCACGCTTTTGGCCTCGGCCGGAACGGCCGGCAGAAAACAGAGCGTCAGGGCGAAACTGAAGATTATATGGGGAGTAAGGCGTTTCAGCATAGGTGGTTCGTCACAAGCTTCCCTCCCCTCCCCAGTATACCGCAGGGGGCGGAGGAGCTGATACATCGTCAGTCAAGAGGTTTGGCTTTGGGTCTCACGATATGGCGATGACGGAGAAGTTTGTAGGCGAGGAGGACGAGACAGGCGATGGAGACGACCGCGATCAGGAGGAAGATGCGGTTACCCGTGAGATCGCGGATGGCCTGGCCGGCTTCTCCGACGGTGCTCCGTTCGACGCAACCGCCCAAGTCGGTGCAGTCGTAGTCGAGCGCCGCCTCCTCGACGAGCGCGCCGTCGCGGGTGAGGACGGCCTTTAGGGTGAAGCGGTCGTAGGTATCGGCCGGGATGAAGGTGTCTTTGAAAGCCATCATGGCACCGCTCACTTCGCCCGCGTACTTGGCCGAGTGGATGACGGTGCCGTCAGGCGCGATGAGGGAGAGCTCGAGCTCGTTGCCACCGACCGAAGCAGCAGTGCCGGAATTATGGAGACAGGCGAAGAGTGCGGTTTCCTGGCCAGCCCGAAGCGGGAAGCCCGTCACAGCCGGAAAGTTGAGACGGGGGCGGTCCACGCCTTCGCGCACGAAGCGCATGTTGAGGATCGATTTGGCGTCCTGGTCGAAAGCGGTGACGGTCAGGAAATAGACCGGGAACTGGGTGTCGATGGCGGTGTAGGAAATACGCTTGGAGCCGTTGGCCGGCACGGTGACGTCCTCGCGGAATGTGGCCAGCTCGTGGTCCTCGCCCACCGCGTCCCAACGGTAGAGGGTCCAGAGCACCGGCACTTTCTGCGCCCGGCTGGTCTCGTTGACCAGCGTGGCGGCCGCCTGGACGGGTTCGCTCTTGGAAAAGCGGAGTGGGAACGCGGCCGAACGCATGGTGACCCCGTTTAAGGTGATGTTGTTCTTGGCCAGGAAGACGCTTTTGTCCTGGACACCCCGGACCGAGAAATCCACCGTGTTGCCGATGACGTCATCGGCAAAGGTCAGGCCGAGGAGGTTGAATTTGCGGGCCGCGACGAAATGGGCGGCGACATAGTAATCCCCCGAGATGGCCCAGGCCGGTACCTTCCACTCGAACGCCACGTCCCGGCTGCCGCCGGCCGGCAGGTCGAGTCCCTCGCTGGCGAAGAACTGGTCCACCAGATAATGCCCGTTCTGCTGGGCCAGGTCAGGATTGGTCTGTTTGCGGAAGATCTTGACGTACACGGCCCCGTCCAGGACCGGATACTGGTTCTCGTTCACCGCCCGCCCGGCGAAGGTGAGCGTGGCGCCGGAGACGGTAGTGTGGGTGGCCGAGTCGAACTCCACTTGGACCGAACCGAAACGGTAGTCGTCGAAACAGCTGACCGCGCCCTGCGGAAACTGCTCCTCGGCGGAGAGACTGGTGAGCGCCTCAGGCTCCGGAGCAGTCTGGGCAAAAGCCAGCGCCGGCAGGAGGAGAGCAGCGAGAGCGAAGAGGTGCTTCATAGTGACGGATGTTTGAAGAGCATACTTAGCCGACGAAGCCGCGCAGGTATTCAGCGGCCTTCTCGGGCTGGATGGTGGAAATCTCGATGCCGGTGGAGAGCTCGAAGCCGGCCCAGACGGCCGTGTGAGGCAGGATCTCGATGTGCCAGCCATACTGGGGATAGTCGCGGCCGTCGCACGGAGCGGTGTTGATGTAGAAATTGTAGGCCGGGTCGTCCAAGCCGTCGTGGAGGGCGCGGAGCGACCGCTGGAGCGCCTCGCCCGCCGCCACCTTGTCCTCGTTCGAGAGACGCTCAAAATAAGGCGAGGTCTTCTTGGGGGCCACCCAGATCTCGAAAGCCACCCGCGAGGCGAACGGGCAGAAAGCCACAAAACGGTCGTTCTCGAAGACCACTCGCTGGCCCGTCTCACGCTCGTGCTCGACGATCGAGGCGAAGACGTTCTTCTTGTTGGCCCGGCGGTAGCGCTCGGCCCCGTCGAGCTGGCCCTGGATGTAGGGCGAGACCACAGGGATGGCCATGAGCTGCGAGTGTGGATGGACGATGGAGGCGCCGGCTTCCTTGCCGTGGTTGTGGAAGATCTGCACGAATTTCACGTTCGGCTTCTTCATGAGGGAGAGGTAGCGCTCCTGGTAAGCGTCCAGGACCTCAGCCGCCTGGAGGGGTTCCATCAGGGCCAGGGGGCGGAAATGGTCGCGCGTCACGATCACCTCGTGGTAGCCGGTACCGGACATGGCGAAATACGGTCCCTCCTCGATCGTCTTGACGAGGCGGCCCTTGGAGAAAGCTGGGTATTTGTTCGGGAAGACGCGGAGCGTCCATTCGTCTGACCCGTCGCGGTAAATGAGAACGTCCTTCTCCTGACCGCTCTCCTCGGGATTCTCGAAGGGGCACTGGTCCACGTCCTGGTCGGCTTCGGCCCGATGGACGGCCTTGAAGTCGTCCGGACGCTTGGCCCGGCCGGTGGCAATGACCACCCAGTCCCCGGTCACCACGTCCTGGCGGAGCTCGGAGGCTGGGATTTTGGGCTTGGTGCCGCCCACCTGGGTGGGCTCGGTCACGGCGATGAACTTCACACGTTTGGTTTTATGTTTTTTGCGGAAAGGACGGAGTCCAGGGACTACTTGCCTTCCTTGAGATAGGCGCCGATGCGGTAGGCGCCGAACCAGAGACGGAAACGAGTCTTGAAAAGGTCGATGAGCACCTGGATGTAACCGTTGGGTCCGGTGAGTTTGACGGTCGAACCTTCCTCGTTCAGCCAGCGCACCGGTACCTGGGCCACCTGGAAACCGAGCTTGTGGGCGAGGGCCAGGAGTTCGAAGTCAAAACCGAAGCGGTCCACCACCATCCGGCTGGCGATGGCTTCCGAGGCCTTGGCGTTCAACATCTTGAAACCGCACTGGGTATCGGGGTAGCGCCACAGGCCCAGGATGCCCTTGATGGCATAGTTGCCCATGTTGCCGGCGAACTCGCGCCACTTGGGCTGATGCACCTGGACATAGGCGCCGGCCACGTCACGCGAACCGATCACCACGTCGTAGCCTTCGGTGAATTTGGGGAGGAACGTCTCGAGGTGGGTGATGGAGGTGGAGCCGTCGGCGTCCATGAAGAGCCGGAGCTCCCCTTTGGCCGCGAGCAGGCCCTGGCGCACCACGTAGCCTTTGCCGTGGTTCTCGGGATTGGCGATGACCGAGAGATGGCCAACCTGTCGGGCGTAGTTGCGGGCCACTTCGGCGGTGTTGTCGGGAGAACCGTCCACCACCACCAGGATCTCGTATTCGAAATTCTTGTCTTTCAGGAAACGATCGATCTCGAGCAAGGTCCGTCCGATGCGCTCCCCCTCTTTGTAGGCGGGGATGATGATAGACAAATACGGCGCCGATGCCATAGCGTGGGTGGCGTTAACGGAGTGGGAAAAACCTGACCTTATTGTAACACACCAGGACAGGATTCAAGCGGTCGGCTGCTGGTCAAGCCACTCCTGGAGGATGATGCGCGCGGCTTCTTGGTCGTCGAAGCGGTCGAGCTGCCGCACGCCCTTCTCCTTGAGCCGTTCGCGGGCCAGTTTGGTGGTGAACATCTCGTCCTGGTAGACCACCCGGACGGTGAAACGCGCCGCGATCTCGCGGCCGGCCCGTTCGCCGTCGTATTCAGTCTCCGGCCGGTTGACGTACGACGGGATGCCGATGACCACCGTGTCGATCGCCTCCCGACGCAGCACTTCGCCGAGACGTTCCAACACTTTCCGATCGTTGGCGAGGGTGCCGTGGGCGAAGGCGATGCGGGTTTCTCCGTCCGCCACGGCCATCCCGATTTTCGCCCGACCCCAGTCCAGTCCGAGAAAACGCGCCATAACGGTGGTGTTAACGTCGGGTGACCACTTCGACGCCCGCCTCGGTGACGATGAGGGTGTCTTCGAAATGGGCCGAGAGGGAGCCGTCCTGAGTGATGTAAGTCCACCCGTCGGTGCCAAGCTTGACCGCCGGACCGCCCTGGTTGACCATCGGCTCGAGTGCCACCGTCATGCCCGGGAAAAATGTGAAGTCATCGGCGCGCTTGTCGAGGTAATTGGGGATGTACGGTTCCTCATGGAGCTGCTCCCCCACCCCGTGGCCGACCAGGTCACGGACCACCGTATAGCCCGCCTCCTCGACGCATCCCTGGACCGCCGCCGCGTAGTCGTGGAGACGCGCACCGGCCCGGATGGCGGCGATGCCCCGATCCAGGCTCTCGCGCGTGGTGTCAAGGAGCGTCTGCGCCTCGCGGCTGATCCGGCCCACCGCGAAGGTACGGGCCATGTCACTCACCATTCCGCCGAAGCGGAGACCCATGTCGATCTTGAGGAGGTCGCCCTCTCGGACGAGGCGCGTGGCCGACGGGATGCCGTGCACCACTTCGTCGTTCAACGAGACGCAGATGGAAGCCGGGAAGGGGCGGCTGCCGCCCGCGGTGTACCCTTTGAAAACGGGGGTCCCGCCGAGTCGCCGGATCTCGGTTTCGGCGATACGGTCGAGCTCGCTGGTGGAGACGCCGGGCGCGACGGCCTGGGCGACGGCTGCCATCACCTGGGACAGACGCGCCCCGCTTTCGCGGAGCGCTTCGAGTTGTTTGGGGGATTTAGGACGCATGCGGTTCGGGTTCCGGTTGGCGCTCGAGGCAGAGGACGATGGCGTCCTCGGTGGCTTCGGGCGAGACCTCGCCGTCCACCTCGCACAGAGCGGAACGGAGACGGTAGTGTTGGATGACGGGATTGGTATCGTCATGGAAGACGCGCCACCGGGTCTGGACGCCTTCGGGCGTGTCGTCCGCGCGCTGGACGGGCGTGCCGCCGCAGTCAGGACACCGGGCGGACGCGTCGGGCAGGTGTTCGCCCAGGATGAGCGGCCGGCCGCAGGCGGAACAGGCGAAACGGGCCGCCACCCGAGCCACTGAGACGTGTTCCCCTACCCGGATGAAAACCACGCAGGTGACGGCGCGGCCGTGCTTGCGGAAGATCTCCTCCACCACGGCGATCTGGCTCTCGCGGCGCGGGGCGCCGTCCAGGATGATGCCCTGGCCGGCGGGTACGGCGGCGATCTCCTGGTCCACCACTTCGGTCACTACCGCGTCCGGAACGAGGGTCCTGTCGCGGTTGATGACGCGGTCCACCTCGCGGCCGAGGGGCGTGTCTTCGCGGGCGATCTTGCGGAGGGCCGCCCCGACATCGATGTGCCGGAGGCCGAAGCGCTGGACCAGCACCCGGGCCTGGGTGGATTTGCCGCTCCCTGGCGGACCGAGGAGGATGATATTCAATGGCTTCTGCGTGGATGTGCTCATAAGCTGATATGGAGATGGGGGGTTCTGTTCTTGTGTGGAGTGCGCGAAGCGGCCGAGTACCCGACGGAGACGTATGGAAACGGTACGGCAAGGAGGAATGGAGACCACGCCAAAGTAATCCACCAAGAACAAAGGCTGCAACTAGAACTGGTCGTACCCCCGCATGGCGAGCTGGCTCTGGATGTTCTTGGACAGCTCCATCACCACCGACACAGCGATGAGGAGGCTGGTGCCACCCAGGGTGATGGCCTGGATGTTGGTCAGGTTCTGGACGACGAACGGCACCACCGCCACGAAGCCGAGGAAGAAGGCGCCGACAAGCGTGATGCGCGTCACTACCCGCTGGAGGAAATCGGCCGTGGCCAAGCCCGGTCGCACGCCCGGAACATAGCCGCCGTTCTTCTGGAGGTTCTCGGAGATCTTCTGGGGGTCGAAGATGACCGCCGTGTAGAAGTAGGTGAAGAGCACCACCAGGGTGAAATAGAATGCCCCGTAGAACCAGTGCGTCGGCTGGAAGAGGGTGGCCATCTGTGTCGCCAGATCGATCCACTTCTGATCCTGGGCTTTCTGGGCCACCAGACTGGCGATGAGACCGGGGATGATGATGAGCGAGACAGCAAAGATGATGGGAATAACGCCCGCCTGGTTGACCCGGAGCGGGAGGTGAGTGGTGGTGCCACCCAGGGTGCCGCCGCGGATGCGCTTGGCGTAGGTGACGGGGATGTTACGCTGGGCCTCGCTCACGTACACCACGGCCGCCACGGTGAGGAGCGCCATGGCGGCGAAGACGAGATAGGTGAAGAACTCGGTGGACTGGTATGTGGAGACGAACCGCGAGGTCGCTCCGGGCAGACCAGCCGCGATGCCGGCGAAGATCATGATGGAGACGCCGTTGCCGAGCTGCTTCTCGGTGATGAGCTCACCCAGCCACATGAGGAAGATCGAACCCGCGGTGGCGGTGATGACCACGGCCGCCTTATCGAAGGCAGTAAGAAAACCGAAGATCCCTTGCGTCTCAAGGAGAGAGATCAAGCCGAATGTCTGCACGACGGCGAGCGGCACAGTCAGCCAGCGGGTGATCATAGTAAACTTCTGCCGGCCGGCCTCGCCTTCTTCCTTGTACATCTGCTCGAGCTTGGGTACCACGGTGGTGAGGAGCTGCATGATGATGGACGCGGTGATGTACGGCGCCACACCGAGAAGGACGAGCGAGATGTTGGTGAGACCACCGCCGGAAAAGAGGTTCAAGAGGCCCAGGAACTCGTTGGCGCCGAAGAACTCCTCGAGCCGGGTCACGTCTACGCCTGGAAGCGGGATGGCGGCCGCCAGCCGGTAGACCACGAGCATGGCCACGATAAAAAGCACCTTGCGGCGCAGTTCGGGGGTCTTGACGATATGGGACAGCCACTCTGCCATAAAGGAAAGGTCAGGATATAACACCCCCCATCATACAGGAAAACCGGTCTTTTGCCAGTCATACCCCCCTCTCATGGAAAACCGCCCACTGTCCTGTGGGCGGCCTCTCAAGAGACTAGTGGATATTCGAAAAAATCTCAGGCCTTTTTCTCCTCGATCGTGCCGCCGGCTTTTTCGATGGCTTCGCGGGCGCCGTTGGTCGTCTGGATACCGGCCGCGATGGTGAGCTTCTTCTTGAGCTCGCCGGTGCGGAGGATCTTGGCACCGCGCTTTTCGTTGCGAGCCAGGACGAGGCCACGTTCGATGAGCGTGGCGAGAGTCACCGTCTCACCCGACTTGAAAGCGCGCTCGAGCGCCCCGAGGGTCACTTCAGTCGGCTTCGGATGGATGGACTTGAAACCGCGGAGTTTCTTCATCCGCTCCACCAGACTGGAACGGCCGCCTTCGAAGAGCGGATTGACCTTGCCGCCGGAACGGGCTTTCTGGCCCTTGTTGCCGCGACCGGCGTAGGTGCCACGCTTGCCGCCGCGGCCGACGCGCTTCCGGTTCGGACGGGCGGGAGTGGTGAGTTGGTGGGACTGCATAAAGGATAGGATCAGTGGAAGGAGCGGGTTACTCGGCTTTCTTCTCGCGCCGCTTGGGAGCCTTGAAGGAGTCCTCAGCGAGCATCTCAAGAGCCGAGACGGTGGCCCGGGCCACGGAGAGTTTATTGGACGAGCCGAGCGACTTGGACACGATGTCCCGGATGCCCACCAGGTCCACGACGGCGCGCACGGCCCCGCCGGCGATGACACCCTGGCCGGCCCGACCGGGTTTGAGGAGCACCTTGGCGGCACCCTGCTTGACGGCCACGTCGTGGGCGATGGTGGTGCCGGAGAGCGGGATGGTGACCAGATGCTTCTTGGCGTTCGAGAAGGCCTTCTGGATGGCGTTGGAGACGTCGGCGCCCTTGGCCACGCCCACGCCCACCTTGCCCTTGCGGTTGCCGATGACAAGGGTGGCGCGGAAACGGAAACGCCGGCCGCCTTTGACCACGCGGGTCACGCGCGCCAGGTCGAGGAGCTTCTGGTCGTACTCCGGCTTCTCGCGGCGCATGCCACCCCGGCGGTCGCCCCGTCCCCCGCGACGGCGGCCTCCCTGCTGCTGATTGTCTTTCATGTCTTTCGGCATAGTCTCAAAAAAATGGTTGCGCTATGGGTCAGAACGAGAGTCCCTTGGCCCGGGCCGCTTCGGCCAGGGCTTTGACCTTGCCGTGGTAGCGGTAGCCGCCGCGGTCGAAGACGGCCTCTTTGATCTTGGCCTTCCCGCATTTTTCGGCCAGAAGCTCGCCCACCTGCGCCGCGCCGGCGACGGTGTTCTTGTACTTCTTGCCGAGCTCCATCCAGCTGGCGGCGCAGAGCGTCCGGCCGGACACGTCGTCGATGGCCTGGACCGAGAGGCCGTGGAGGCTACGGAAAACGGCGAGACGCGGGCGCTCGGCGGTGCCGCGCACGAAGGCGCGCACCCGACGGCGGCGTTTCTCACGGAGATGGAGGGAATGCTGTTTCATAGGAAATCGGTCTTAGGCCTTAGGCGGCGGCTTTCTTGCCTTCCTTGCGACGGACGTGTTCGCCCACGTATTTGAAGCCCTTGCCCTTGTATGGTTCGACGGGCTTCAGGCCCCGTACGTCGGCGGCGAACTGGCCGAGGAGCTGCTTGTCGATGCCTTCGATGGTCAGTACGTTGGCCTCGATCTTGGCCGAGAGACCTTCGGGGATGGCCACTTCGACCGGATGCGAGAAGCCAAGCGCGAGGTTCAATTTCTTGCCGGCCACGTTCATACGGAAGCCGACGCCGTTCAACTCGAGCTGCTTCTGGAAGCCCCGGGTGACCCCCTCGACCATGTTGGCGATGAGCTTCTGAGTGGTGCCCCAGACGGCCTTGGCCTCCCGGGAAGCGCCGGTCTTCTCGACGGAGACGACCCCTTCGGAGAGGGAGGCCTTGACCTCCGGATGGAGGACGAGCGAGAGGGCACCTTTGGGTCCCTTGACGTGCACCGAACCGGCCTCGATCTTGATGTCGACGCCCGCCGGGAGAGAGATAGGTTTCTTGCCGATACGACTCATAGGGATTCGGTTACCAGACTTCGCAGAGATATTCGCCGCCCAGGCCTTGGCGGTAGGCCTCCTCGCCGGCCATCACGCCCTTGGAGGTGGAGATGACCGCCAAACCGTAGCCGTTCTTGACCTTGCGGATGTCCTCATGCCGCACATAGATGCGCTGGCCCTGGCGGCTCACGCGGCGGATGTTGCGGATGGCCGAGACGCGGCGGGTAGGACCCTGCTCGACGTAACGGAGGGTGATGAGGAGGAACGGCCTGGACGCCTCTTCGACCTTCTCGACGCGCAGAATGAAGCCCCGCTTCTCGAGGATCTCGGCGATGGCCAGCTTCAAGCGCGAAGCTGGGATTTTCACGGTCGCGTGCCCGGCGCGCTGGGCGTTCCGGAGACGGGTGAGCATGTCTGCGATTGGGTCTAACATAGCCGATTGGATTGCTTAGGATTCACGAGAGGGTTACCACGAGGCCTTCTTGACGCCCGGGATCTCCCCCGTCAGGGCCAGTTCCCGGAAACAGATGCGACACAGGTCGAAGCGGCGCATGTAGCCGCTCTTGCGGCCACACTTCCAGCAACGCCGGACGGTCCGGGTGGAGAACTTGGGCTTCTTCTTGGCTCGCGCTTCGACGGATGTCTTTGCCATAGGCGTGGGAGAGATGTTGGGGTTTAGCGTCCGACCGTATCGCCCATGAGACCGCGTACCGGGAAGCCCAGGGCTTTGAAGAGGGCCCGGCCCTCCTCGGCCGTCCGGGCGGTGGTGGTGACCACCACCTGAAAGCCGAAGATGGTCTGGACCTTCTCGGGGACGATCTCGGGGAACACCATGTGCTCGCGCAGGCCGACGTTCAAGTTGCCGTGGCCGTCGATGACCGAGGCCTCGAGCCCCTGGAAATCCCGCACACGAGGCAGGGCGACCTTGACCATCCGGTCGAGGAAGCTCCACATCCGCTCGCCGCGGAGCGTCACCCGAACGCCGACCGTCTGGCCGTCGCGGATCTTGAAACCGGCGATGGCCTTCTTGGCCTTGGTGAGGACCGCCTTCTGGCCGGTGATGGCCTCGAGCGACTCAACTACCTCGTCGATCTTCTTGGGCTCCTTCTGGAATTTGCCCACGCCGGTATTGACGGTCACCTTGAGGATGCGCGGCAGGGCGTTGCGGTTGGTCCGCCCCAAAGCTTCCCGCATGGCGGGGATGGCTTGCTTCTCGTAAATGGCTTTGAGCGGTTGGTGCTTCATAAACATTGGATGGGATCGCGTGACGGACTAGATTTCCTTGCCGGCCTTCTTGCTCATCCGGACTTTCGTCTCGCCGGAGATCTTGATGCCGACACGGGTCGGCTTGCTGGTATGGGGGCAGACGAGCATGACGTTGGAGAGGTGGAGCGGGGCCGGAGCCGTGACACGCTCGCCGCTCTGGCCCGCCTTTTTGGCCTTGATGTGGCGGGTGCGGAGGTTGATGCCCTCCACCACGATCTGGTTCTCGGCCGCGAACACCGAAAGCACGGTGCCCTGCTTGCCTTTGTCTTTGCCGGTGATGACGGCGACCTTGTCGCCTTTCCTGATCTTCATAGGGTCGTGGTTTAGAGCACTTCAGGAGCCAGGGAGATGATCTTGGAGAACCCTCGCTCGCGCACCTCGCGGGCCACCGGCCCGAAGATACGGGACCCCTTGGGCTCGGTACCCTCGAGGATGACCGCGGCATTCTCGTCGAAACGGATGTAGGAGTTGTCCTTGCGGCGGTAGGACTTCTTCTGGCGGACAATCACCGCCTTGACCACATCGCCCTTCTTAACCGCGCCGCGCGGCGTGGCGCTCTTGACCGAGGCCACGATGATGTCCCCCAGGGAGGCATAGCGCCGGCGGGTCCCGCCGAGCACCTTGAAACAGGCGATCTCCTGGGCGCCGGTGTTGTCCGCTACTTTGAGCCATGTGCCTGCCTGGATCATAGGATGGGGTGAAATCGGGAGAGGATGCTTGAGTGAAACGGTTTTGGTCTTACGCGCGGCCGACCACCTGGTGCCGCTTGTCCTTGCTCATCGGGCGGCACTCCTGGAAAAGCACCGTGTCGCCGACCTTGTAGGTGTTCTCGGGGTCGTGCACCTTGTAGCGCTTGGTCGAACGGTAGCGCTTCTGGTACTTCTGGTGGAGTTTGTAGGTCTCCACGGCCACCACGATGGTCTTGTCCATGCGGTCGCTCACCACGACACCTTTCTGGGTCGGAGCCTTATTGGAAATGGCAGTCTCTTGCTGGGTCATAGGTCTCTTACTTGGGTTCGGATGCGGCTTTCTCTTTGAGGACGGTCAGCCGGCGGGCCAACGCCTTCCGGAGCTCGCGGCCTTCGCGGTAGTTCTTGGCCTCGCGCGAGAACAGGGCGGAACGGAAGGTGCGCAAGGCCCGATACTTCTCCTCGAGGGACTTCTCAAGTTCGCCGAGGGAGAGGTTGCGGAGATCGCGGGCTGTGTCGGACATAATCTTCTGTTATAGCGGAAAATGGCTGGAGGGGCAAGGTGTCAATGGAGGGTGTGCCGGTCGACGAATTTGGTCTTGACCGGAAGTTTGTGGGAAGCCAGTCCCATGGCCTGCTTGGCCACGTCGCGGGCCACGCCGTCCATTTCGAACAGCACGCGCCCGGCCTGGATCTTAGCCACGAAATGGTCCACCGAACCCTTGCCTTTGCCCATCGGGGTCTCATCGCCCTTCTTGGTCATGGGTTTGTCGGGGAAAATGCGGATCCATACCTTGCCGCCGCGTGCGATGTAGCGCGTCATGGCCCGGCGGGCGGCCTCGATCTGGCGGGAAGTGATAAGGCCCGGGGTGAGGGCCTTCAGCCCGTAGCTCCCGAAGCTCACGGTCGCCCCACGCGAAGCCGTGCCGCGCACGGCGCCGCCGCGCTGGACTTTCCGGTGTTTGACTTTCTTGGGCATCAGCATACGCGTGTCGTACGGACGTTATTCGGCGGCTTCCTTCTCCTTGAACCGCTCGCCCTTGTAGAGCCACACTTTGACGCCGATGGCGCCATAAGTGGTACGGGCGGTGGCCCGGGCGAAGTCGATGTCGGCGCGCAGGGTGTGGAGCGGGATGGTGCCCTTGGCGGTCCACTCGCGACGGGACATCTCGGCGCCACCCAGCCGGCCGCAGAGTTCGATCTTGACCCCCTGGATGTCGCGGTTCTTGGTCACCTGATCGACGGTGGTCTTCAGGATGCGGCGGAACGGGAGACGCTTCTCGATCTGCTCGGCCACCTGTTGGGCCACGAGGGCGGCTCTCTCCTCGAAACGCTTGACTTCCTGGATATCCACCTTGAGGTCGAGTTTCCGGCCCGCGAAAAAGCGGCGCCGGACACTGCGGGTCAGGGTCTCGATACCGCTCCCGCCGCGGCCAATGAGGACGCCGGGACGCGAGGTCTCGATGATGATACGCACAGCCTTGGCCGAACGCTCGATCTCGACCGAAGCGATGCCCGCGGCCTTCCACTGGTCCGTGATGAACCGGCGGATCTCCACGTCCTCGCGGAGCTGCTTCTGGTAGCCCTTGCCAGCGAACCAGCGCGAACGCCAGCCCGTGGTGATGCCGATGCGGATTCCGACTGGATTAACTTTGTGACCCATACGGGGAAATCTTGGCTAAATCTCTCTTGAAATTATTTGGCTGCCTCCAGCTGCACCGCCTCGGCCGGAACCTCGGCCTGGGTTTCCGCCGGAGCCGTTTTCTTCTTGCGGCGGCGGAGCGGCTTGCCCGGGACGATCTCTTCGAGGAAGACCTCCACCCGGGACATCCGCTTCCACAGCGGCGTGGCCCGCCCGTGGGCCCGGGGCAACCAGCGCTTCAACTTCTGACCCTCCCCCACCCGCACCTCGGCCACCCGGAGATTGTCCTCGGCCCACTGGTGATTGTTGACCGCGTTGGCCATGGCGCTCCGGAGCAGCTTCAGCATCGGCTTGGACGAACGCTTCAGTTGGCGCTCGAGCTCGAGCGCCGCATCGGTCGCTTTCAGGCCGCGGATGGACGCGGCCACCAGGCGCGCCTTGCGGGGCGAGACGGAGAGGCTGCGGAGTGAAGCGGAGACTTGCATACGCGTTGGTCGGGAGAGGCTTATTTCTTGTTCTCGGCGGGAGCGGCTTTGGCGGCCTGGGCGGCCTCAATCCAGGAGCTATGACCATATTCTTTGAATCGGTTACGTTCTTCAAGTGAGGCAAAGTGGGAATCGTGTACCAACAGATCAGCACCTTGCGCTAATTCCAGCAGATTTTGGTCAAACCCATCATCATAGTGCATCACATCGCTGCAATAGACAAAGACAACGCCATTACTCTCGATCCGAAAACCCAGGCAGCCACCAGGATGATTCAGGTCAG
>CAYNEL010000018.1:0-16615 GCA_964396225.1 uncultured Bdellovibrionales bacterium
TTGGAATGAAGGAGCACCGTGCGCGGGAGGCCCCCCATGAGGTCGCGGCCGCGCACTTCCATGGTGTCCTCATTCACCTGCTGGATGGCCGAACCGATCTCGATCTTGATGCGCTCGGCGGTGCGCTCGCCGATAGCCAGGCTGTACTTGCGCTTGATGTAGTCGGAGATGGCCAGGTCGATGCGGTTGCCGCCCACCCGGGCGCTATGGGCCGAGACGATGCCACCGAGTGAGATGATAGCGATCTCGCTCGTCCCGCCACCGATGTTGATGATCATGTTGCCCTGGGCGGTGTGGATGGGGATGCCCGCCCCGATGGCGGCCAGGATGGGTTCCTTGACCACGTAGGCGGCCTTGGCCCCGGCCTTGACCGCGGCGTCGATGACGGCGCGACGCTCGGTGGAAGTGATGCCGGCCGGGATGGAGAGTACCACTTCGGGGCGGATGAGGCGCACCCGGCCCGAGACCTTGTAGATGAAGTAGCGGAGCATGGCCTCGGTGACACGGTAGTCGGCGATGGCCCCGTCGCGGAGCGGCTGGGAGGCCACGATGGTGTCCGGGGTGCGGCCAAGCATCTCCTTGGCCTCGTTGCCCACGGCCAAAACGCGGTTCTCGTGGATAGAGACCGCCACCACGGAGGGCTCGTTGATGACCACGCCCTTGCCCGGAACGAAGACAAGCGTGTTGGCGGTGCCGAGGTCAATGCCGATCTTTCTTAAAAACATACGAATGGGAGGGCGAATATGGAATTTTGAACCAGGGAATTTTCACCGAGATTCAATATTCTTCATTCCCTTGCAATGGGAATTTACAGTGTCACGCGCCTGATGTCCGCGCCGATGCCCTGGAGGCGCTCTTCGATATTGGCGTAGCCCCGGTCCACCTGGGTGGCCTCTTCGATGACCGTCTCGCCGCGGGCCATGAGGGCGGCGATGATAAGGGCCGCGCCGGCCCGGAGGTCGAAGCTCCGGATGCGCGTGCCCCGGAGCGGGGTCGGGCCGGTGATCACGGCCTGGTGGGGATTGAGCACCCGGACCTGGGCGCCCATCTTCTCGAGCTCGGCGATGTAGTTGAAGCGGCCCTCAAAGAGGTGGTCATGGACGAGGGTCTCACCCTCGGCCTGCGTGGCCAGCACGGCCAGGAGGGACTGGGTGTCGGTGGGCAGCCCCGGATAGATCTCGGCCTTCACCCGCCCGGGCGAACGGAGCTCGCGCGTCGGGACAACGGTGATGCTGTCGTTCTGCTCGTCCACGGTGAAATCCGCGCCGAACTCGCGCAGCTTCTCGAGCACGGCGTCCAGGTGCGCCGCCCGGGCCCCGCGCACGGTGATGGGACTGTGGGTGGCCACGCCCAGGGTGAGGAACGTGGCGGCCTCGATCGGGTCGGGGATGACCGTGTGCTCGGCGCCCTGGAGGGCGGCCGCGCCCACGACGGTGAGCGTGTGCGTGCCGAGGCCTGTGATGCGGGCACCCATCTTCCCGAGGAAATGCCCCAGGTCCTCGACGTGCGGCTCGGCGGCGGCCAGCTTGATGACGGTGGTGCCGGGCAGGCCGGCGGCCAGCATCATGGCGTTCTCGGTGGCAGTGACGGAGAACTCCTTGAGCGTGATCACGGCCGCCTGGCGGCGCGAGGCGTCAATCCGATAGCCTTTTTCCTCGATCTCGACGGAGACACCGAGCTTGCGCAAGGCGTCCCAGTGAGTGTCCACCGGCCGCGCCCCGATGACGCAGCCGCCCGGATGGGCGAACGTGAAATCGTCGAAGCGGGCGGCGAGCGGCCCCAGGAGGAGGAGCGACATACGGATGCGGCAGACCCTCTCAAAGTCGATCCTGGCCGGATCGAAGCCGTCCGGCTCGATGCGGAGGGTGTCGGCGTCGAGCCACTCCACGCGTGCGCCCATGCTCTCCACGATCTCGAGCAGGCACAGCACGTCCGCGATGCGGGGGACGTTATGGAGGGTCGAGGGCTCGCGCGAGAGGAGGGTGGCGGCGATGATGGGGGCGGCCGCGTTCTTGGATCCGGCGGCGGAAACGGTGCCGGAAAGCGAGTGTTGGCCTTTGATTTCGAAAGCTTCCATACGGACCAGTATAGCCCCGATGGAAGGCTTTTTCAAGCGTCGCAGGCACTCTTTTCGGAAAAGCAAAACCCGCCGGTGAGGGCGGGTTGATTGGCTGGAGGGTTTCCCGTCCGCCTGAGGCGGAGGAGAAATGAAAGACAAAGGATTTTTGCCTTGTTGAAGTTTTCCTCGGTGAAGAGGTTTGTGTGTTTGTTTTTATTTTATTTGTCAAGGAGCGGCGGACTCTTGGGTTCGGAAGCGGAGTGGAAGGGGGGGCGGACGGATCAGCGCGAGCGGACGGGGACGCGGCGGAGGAGGAGTTGCTGGGTGACGACGAGGAGGGCGAAGAGCGAGAGCACGCCCACAGTCACAAAACCGATGAGGCGCGGCCAGTCGGCCTGCCACAAGAACACGAAAGACGGCTCGGCGCGCGCAGACACAGGATCGGCCAGCGCCACATCAGCGGAAGCCACCTGGGGCACGCTCCCCTCGGGCTTGGCGACCGTCGGCACGGCCGGCGCATCCATCAGGGTCCCGAAGAGCTGGACGGTCACCAGACTTTGCCGGCCGTCTTCCTCGTACACGGCCACGGCCACGCCGGTCTCCTGGTATTTGGGATTCAGGATGTTGGCACGGTGCTTCTCGCTCTTCATCCAGGCTTGTTGCTGGTCTTCGGCCCGGGTGAAGTGGATGGCCAGGTTCTCCCCGGCGTAGCGGTAGGTGTACCCGGCCTCGTCGAACCAGTGCCAGGGGCTGATGCCCGCAGGCGAGGTGTGGGCGAAATAGTGCTGGCCCGCCATGTCGGCGGCCTTCAGCTCGGCGGCACGGGTGAGCGCGGGATTGGTCGAAAGGCGCGACAGACCGGCTTCCTCGCGGGCCTGGTTGGCCAGATGGATGACCCGGTCGGCGGTGAGGCTGGCGGCCTCGGCCGTGATCATCCCGCCCGCCAAGAAAAGAAACCACGCCGCCACCGCGAGGGACTCGAGGTGGAAGCGGTGGACGTTCTGTTTTTTGGCGTGGAGGGCGGGCATAGGTCTATTGTAGCGCGACAATAAAGAAAAACGGGGGTCCCCCAGGACACCCGTTTTATAATTGTCTACTCTCATTATAGCCGAAAGCGACTCCTCTGTCAATAGCGGCGGAGCGCCCAGCGCTTGACGCCGGTACCCGTCCATTCCGCGAGACACTTGCCGGCCAGAGAAAACGTCCCGTTTTCGATCAGGCGGAGGTACTCCCCTACCAAGGCCACCCGCGGGACGGTGAGAAGCTCCGATGCCAGTTCGGACGCGGGATAGGCCCGGACCTTGAGCCGGACGCATTCGGCCAAGGTCACGCCCGGCCGGCGCACGCGCTTGCTCCAGTACCGCATCACTTCCCGAGCCGCCCGCTCGAGCCGGTCCCGGCAGTAGCAGCAGTCGGCTTCGGAGAACGGGCCGATCCGCAGGGCAAGGTATTCGGTTTCATCCGTCCCGGGATGGCGGAGCTCGATCCCGATGAGCAGAAACGAGTAGTACCCGAGGAGCAGATGTTCGTACAGCGCTTGTTCCGAGAACGGTGCCTGCATGGTTCCCCCTGTGTGCCTGTGGTCGGAATAAAAAGAACAAGAAACCGGCATGGCGGCTTCATAGGCTCGGTATAACGCAAAACCCGCCGGCGCGCAACCGGCGGCGGGTCGGAAGAAGCCAAAAGCACGGAGATCACGCCTGCTTGCGCAGGAAGTCGTAGGCGGCGAGCGCCGCCGTCACGCCGTAGCCAGCGGAGATGTTGTTCTGCTTGTAGGCGGCGTCGGTGGCATCCCCCACCGCGTAGACGCCGGGGAGCGACGCGGCCGCGGTGCGGTGGTCGATCTTCACCTCACCGCGCTCGTTCAGCTCGACCACGCCCTTGACCCACTCGGTGTTGGGGATCATCCCGATCTCGACGAAGACGCCGTCGGTCTCAAGGATCTTCTCCTCGCCCGTCGTGGTGTCCTCGTACCGGAGGCCAGTGACCTTGGTCTCGCCCAGGATTTCCTTCGTCACGGCGTGGTAGATGACCTTCACCTTGGGCGACGCCAGGACCTTGGTCCGGGTCACCTCGTCCCCCTTGAGCTCGCCCGAACGCACCACGAGCGTGATCTCGGTCGAGTACGGGAGGAGGTCCTCCACCGCTTCGAGACCAGCGTTGCCGCCGCCCACCACCGCGGTGCGGATTCCGCGGAAGAACGGCGCGTCGCAGGTGGAACAGTAGACCACGCCCTTGCCCACGAACTTGTCCTCGCCCGGGACCTCGAGGTGGCGGTGCCGGCCGCCGGTGGCGATGACCACCGTCCTGGTCCGGACGGTCGAACCGTCGGAGAACGCGATCTCATAACCGCCTTCGGGATGAGGCGAGAGCTTCTCGGCACGGAGACCGGTACGGATCTCGAGACCCTCCTGCGCGCGGAGGTGCTTCTCCAAAGACTGGGCGAATTCCCAACCCGAGACGGTCACCGTGCCGATCCAGTTCTCGATGCCGGCCGAAACCGCCGACTGGGACTGGAAGCTCTCGGTAACGAAGAGCGCCTTCAACTGTTTGCGCGCGGCATAAATGCCGGCGGCCACGCCGCCGGGTCCGCCGCCTACCACCGCGATGTCGTAGAGGTCATGCATAGGAAAAAATATTTTTGGGTTACCGGTTTCCCAGTATACCAAGGGCCGGACCGGCCGCCAAACTTCACCCTCGGACGAGGGCGCGGAACTGTTCGCCCCGGTCGAACTCGTTCTTGAAGATGCCGAAGCTGGCCGCTCCGGGTGAGAGAAGGACCGTGTCCCCTGGCACCGCCCACCGGCGGGCCGCCGCCAGCGCCTCTTCCATCGAGCTGACCACCGGGAACTCCCCTCCCCGCTCGGCCTTGACCCACTCGGCCTCGAGAAGCGGGAGGAGCTTGTCGGTGGCCTCGCCCCGGAAGAGCACCACCGCCTTGGCCCGCCGCGTGAGCGCGGCGGCCAGGGCACCGAAGTCGAGCTGTTTGTCGGCACCGCCGGCGAGCACCACGAGTGGGACGTCCCCGGGGAAACTCTCGAGCGCCGCCATGGCCGCCTCGGGCACGGTGGCAGCGGTGTCGTTGTAGTAACGGATACCATCCCGCTCCCCCACGTACTCGAGCCGGTGCGGCACGCCAGGAAACTCCCGCACCGCCTGTCCGATGGTTTCGGGCTCGACGCCCCAAGCCAGGGCCGCCCCGGTGGCGGCCAGGAGATTGCCCACCTGGTGCCGACCCATAAGCTTCATTCCGTCGAAAGAAAAAAGTATCGTCTCGGTCCCGGACTGCCGACGACAGACGTCCGTCCCCCGGACGAAGAGGCCGTCGCCTTCCCAGTACGGCCCGAAACGGAGCACTTGTCCTTTGGCTTCCGCGAGCGAGGTTTCAATGGGAGGCAGACCACCGGGGACCACCGCCCAATCCTGCTTCTTCTGATGGAGGAAGATCTCGGCCTTGTCCCGCCAATAGGCTTCGAGCGACGGATAGTAGTTGAGGTGGTCGGCGAAAAAGTTGGTCACCACCGCGATGGCGGGGCTGGGGCCGGCGGTGTGGAGACCCGAGAGACGCCAGCTCGAGAGTTCGGCCACCGCCACCGTACCCGACTTGAGACGGGACCACTCGGAGAGGAGACCGGTCTGGCCGATGCCGGCGCGCACCACTTTTTCCCCGGCCGCCTCGAGGATGGCGGCGATGAGCGAGGCGGTGGTGGTCTTACCCTTGGTCCCGGTGATCCCGATGACCGGGATGGGACAGTGCTCGAGGAAGACGGCCGCGTCAGTGGTCACGGGCACGCCGTGCTCGCGGGCCAGCTTGACGTACTTGTCGGTCCAGCGCACGGCCGGCGTCTTGACCACGAGGTCGGCGTGGGTGAAATCCTCGGGTCGGTGTTGGCCGAGGACGAACGTGACATTGGGAAGGCCGTCGAGCTCGTCCACCGAGGCGCGGAGTTCCTCGGCGGGTTTCAAGTCGGTGACCACCACTTCGCGGGCCCCGTGCTCGGCGAAAAAGCGGGCCGTGCCGGACCCGCCGTGGTTCGAACCGAGACCGAAAACGGTGACGCGCTGGCCGCGGAAATCAGGAGGCATAGGAGAGGGCCAGGAAGAAGGGAATCAGAACCAGCCTTTCTTTTCCTTGCGGAGGACCTGGCCGGCGGGCTGGTCGGCGAAGACTCCCTCGTGGAGGACCGTCTCGCCGTTGATGACCACCGAACGGATGCCCTCAGGCACGGCCACGGGCTTCTCCAGGGTAGCGGTGTCGGCCACCGCGGACGGCTGGAAAACCACTATATCAGCGGCATACCCCTCCCGCAAGAGACCTCTGTCGGGAAGACCGAGGAGGGCGGCCGGGCGGCCGGTCATCTTGTGGACGGCCTCCTCCCAGGAGAGGGAGTGCCGCTCGCGCACGTAGCGTCCGAGGACGCGTGGGAAAGTCCCGAAACAGCGCGGGTGGACGGATCCCTGGTACTTGGCCGGGTAGCCGGAACCGTTACTGCTGACCACGGCGAAGGGATGCTGGAGGGCGCGCTCGAGGAGATCGTCGGGCAGGGCGTCGAAAGAAATCATGGCCCGGCCCTCGTCGGCCAGGAGAAGGTCCACCGCCACCTCCTCGGGAAGCTTCCGCTGGGCGGTGGCGATGTCTCCCAGACGGTGGCGGATGATCATCCGGTTCACGGTCGAGGTGAGGAGGAGGGCGCGCGAGAAGTCGAGGCCTTCGGCCCGCATCTCCTCGACCACCCGCCGGCGGATCTCCGGATCGCGCAGGCGCTCGAGCATCAGGTTGCGGCCGCCTTCGGAGGCCCAGGTCGGGAGGAAGGTATAAAGCACCGTGGCGGTGAAGGAGTACGGATACATATCGAAAGAGACGGACAGGCCGCCCCCATGGGCCGTCTCGAGGAGGTAGAGGGCCCGTTCGAAATTGCGGACGCGGTCCTCGCCGATAGCCTTGAAGTGTGAGATGTGGAGCTTGCCCTCGGCGGCCTTGGCCACCGAGATCACTTCCTCGACGGCCGAGACGAGGCCCCGTCCTTCGTCGCGGAGGTGGAAGACGGACAGGCGGTCGGCCTCGCGGGTGGCCTTGGCCAGGGCGATGAGCTCCTTGCGCTCGGCCGGCCGGGCGTGGGCGAAGACGAGGCCGAAGGACAGGCCGAAAGCGCCCTCCTGGTAGGCCCGTTTGAGCATCCGGAGCATCACCTTCTGCTCGTCGTCGGTGAGGGGGCGCACCTCGTCCCCTACCAGGCCGCGTCGGAGGGTGGAGTGCCCGACCAGGGTGGCGAAATTGACATGCGGCCGGCGACGTTCCACCGCCCGGAGGAAGTCCTGCATCGAGAGCCAGTCGAAGTTGACGTTCCTGAGATCGGTCCACTTCTGGATGGAGCGGATGGCCTCGGCCGTGGCGAGGGGGGCGAGCGAAGCGCCCGAGTTGCCGCCGACGAGGGTGGTCACGCCCTGGCGCACCAAGCTCTCGAGCCGGGGGTCGGCCATGAGCTGCCAGTAGGTGTCGGAGTGGTTGTTGAGGTCGATGAAGCCGGGAGCGACGTAGCTTTCCGAGGCGTCAAGCACCCGCTCGGCGGCCTCGCCCCGGAGCGTCCCGATGGTCTCGATCCGGCCGTCGCGCACGCCGACATCGGCCCGGCGCATGGGTTCGCCCGAGCCATCGATCAGGGTGCCGTTCTGGATGATGAGGTCGTACATAAGGACGGGGTGCGCGTAACGACGGAGTATTCTCTGACCGGTGCTGCTCCAGTTTCTCCCGTCACTCGTGTCTCACTCCTTCTCACGGCGCCACTTCGGTCCACACGGGGATGGGCCGCGGATTGACGAGGATAGAATCGCTCCGGCTCCCGCCCGGGCCGGTGCAGGTCAGGGTGTAGGTGACGGGGCCCGAGGCGTCGTAGGTGAGGGTTTCGCCGGTAGCGTTGTTCAGAGGCTTGCCGCCCGTCCACGAGCTATCGGTCGAGGAGACGCTGCAGGAGGCGGTGTTGCTCGAGGACCAGGTGAGGGTGAAAGTGCGGCCCTTGAAGAGGGCGATGGGGCCGTCGCCGCCGTTGGCCTTGAGGTCGGCGGTGGGGAGGGCGGCCGAGACGGTGACGCTGGCGCTCCGGCTGATGTTCCCGCCCGGGCCGGTGCAGGCGAGGGTGTAGGTGGTAGTGGCCGCCGGCGTGACCCCCTGGGTGCCAGAGAGCGCTTTGCCTCCACTCCAGCCGCCGGAAGCGGTACAGGTAGTGGTATTGAACGAGGTCCAGGTGAGGGTGCTCGAGCCGCCCGTAGTGATGCTGGTCGGACTAGCAGAGAGGTTGAGGGTCGGAGCCGCGGCCGCCACGGTGGTAGGCGCCTGGTCCTGAGCAGACGGGGCGCTCCCCCGCTCGATGATCACCTTGGGCTGGCGGAGGCCGAGCTGTGCGCTGGTGTAATTACAGCTGAAACTCTGGACGGTGTTGGAAACACCGTCGAGCTTGGCATCCCAAGGCGTGGTGATGTTGGTGTTGGTATCTAGCCGGTCGCAGTAGAAGGTGTAGTTGATGGTGCCGGTCTGGTTGCCCGTGACGGTGGCCGTGTAGGTGACCGGCGTGCCAGTGGCAACCGTGGTGTTGTCAGGTACAAGGACAACATTGTTGGCCGGCGGAGGACAGATGGGATTGAGCGTGGCAGTGGTGGACCAGGCGCTCGTGCCTGCGCAGGCGCCGGTGTTGACCATGGAGCGCACCCGGCCGTAGTACGTCCGGTTGGCCAGCTGGTTGTTCATCACATAGCTCGTCGTGGGGGCGGTGACGGGCTGGTTGGTGAGTAGCGGCGAGGAGAAGTTGCTCGTGTCATCCACGGTCAGCTGGTAGCTCTGAGCGCCGGCTACCCCCGGGGCCCAGTCCCAGGTCAGGTTGGCGGTGTTGTTGGCATTACAGGTGTAGTTGGGTGGGTCTCTCGGAGCCTGGGGAGCACAAGGGGAAGCACTTTGGACGGTGATGGTGCGACTGGGACAGTTGGTGCTCCAGGCGCCCTGGTTGTCCCGGGCCCGGAAATAGATGGGGTGGGTGCCAGTGGTGGTGAGGGCAGAGGTGGTGAAGGACTGGGCGGTGGAGAGGATGGTACCGGTGGCGCAGTTGCCGTCCCGCCATTCGTAGCCGGCTACAGTGCCGTTCGAGTCGGTGGCCGTGCCACTGAAAGAGACTGGGACGCTGGGGGCGATGGTCTGATTGGTGGTGGGGGTGGAAAGAGTGGCCACCGGAGGAGGATTGGGAGGCGGGGCCGCGGAGACGGTGATGGTCCCGCCAGTACCTCCGAGGCCCGTCGCGGTGGCTGCCAGGCTCCCCCGCTCCACGATCACCTTGGGGGTGTAGGTGCCGGCGGAAGCGTAGCTGCAGGTGTAGCTCTGGGTGGTGTTGGAGACGCCGTCGAACTTGCCGTTGTAGCCAGCTATGACCGTGGTGCTGGTGTCAGGGTTGTGGCAATAGAAAGTGTAGTTCAAGGTGCCGATAGCCGTCCCGCCGGTAGTGGCGGTGAGGGTGACATTGAGCGGGGCGTTGCCGGAGACAGGAGAGCCCGACAGCGTCGTGGTCAGGGTGGGAGCGGCCGGCGTGACGGTGACACTCGACGGGGCGCTCGTGCCGCCCGTTCCCGTGCAGGTGAGGGTGTAGGTGGTGGCCGCGGTGAGGGGCGGCGTGACATACGTACCGCTCGTCGCCTGGGCGCCGGACCAGCCGCCGCTCGCGGTACAGGCGGTCGAGTTGGTGGACGACCAGGAGAGTGTGGTGGTGGTGTTGTACGGAATGCTCGTCGAAGCCGCAGTGAAAGACGAGATGACCGGCGGGTTGGTGGAGACAGTGGCGCTCCGGGCGATGGTCCCGCCCGCGCCGGTGCAGGTGAGGGTGTAGGTGGCGGGTCCCGCGGGCGTGACAGTCTCCGATCCCGAGAGGGCCTTGGCCCCGGTCCAACCGTTGCTTGCGGTGCAACCGGTGGCGTTGGCGCTCGTCCAGGTTAGGGTCGAACTGCCGCCGGTCGCGATGACGGCCGGATTGGCGGTGAAGGTTAGCGTCGGTGCGGCCGGGACGGCCGTCCCGACGGGCGTACAGGTGAGGGTGCGGGAGGCGCGGCTCGAAGTGAAGGAAACGGTGGCGGTGGTGCCGTTGCTACTCCCCGTCCCGACGATCCAGACATCGTCACAACCGACCATCCGGTTGGTGGAAGAAGCCCCCCAGGCGGACCAAGTGTTATAGGCAGCCGGCGGGTTTGGTGTAAAGAGCATATTACCCCGAAGGCGCGTCTGGTAGGCGGTGCCGCTCCGCCTCACCTGGACGATGGGCGTCCAGCCGGAGCATCCATCGGCAAATGAAACGGTGCAAGTGGAGAGGTTGGACGCGACCGGATCCGGTGGATCCACCATGAAAGATACTGTCACGGTATTGGTTATCGGACTCCCAAGAACAGTCTGGACACAGCTCAAACGGACATGGTAGAGGGTGGATTGGCTGACCGACGGACCGGTGAGGGTGACGGTGCCGGTACCGGTCTTGGTCCCGCTCCACCCGCTCAAGGCCGGATTACCGGACGCGCTCAAAGTGGTTCCATTGACCGAGGCATAGGTCGCGCTACAGCTCCCGCTCACGGTCCAACTCACGTTCACGGTTTCCCCGGAATTGATACGCGGGATGCCGGCGGGAGAGATGGAGAGGCTGCCGGAGTTATTCTGCGGACAAGGCGGCTGGAGCAGGCCTCCGCAGGCTGGGGGAGGCTGGAGCAGCGCTTGGGCCTGGTCGATATGACCAAAAAAAACCGCGCTCGCGACGACCACCGACAGGAAAGAAGCGTGTGCGATGAAGTGTTTGTGTCGCATAGTTTTTTCAGGCAGCGATCCGCGCGGCCAGTTCGACCAGGCGGTTCGAGTATCCCCACTCGTTATCGTACCACGCCACTACTTTGACCAGGTTGCCACCCACGACTTTGGTGAGCGAGAGGTCCACGATGGACGAGTACGGATTGCCGATGAAATCCGACGAGACGAGCGGCTCGTCGGTGACGGCGAGGATGCCCCGGAACCGCTCCTCGTGCGAGGCCGCGACGAGAGCCTGGTTGATTTCCTCCGCGGTGGCGTCTTTCTTGAGAAGGAAGGTGAAGTCGGTCACCGAAACTACGAGCGTAGGGACTCGGATGGAAAGTCCATCGAAAAGGCCTGCGAGCTCTGGGATGACTTCGGTGGTGGCGATGGCCGCGCCTGTCGTCGTCGGCACGATGTTCTGGGCAGCGGCGCGGGCGCGACGGTAGTCCTTGTGCGGGCCGTCCTGAAGCATCTGGTCGGCGGTGTACGAGTGGACGGTCGTCATCATGGCTTTCTCGATGCCGAACCGCTGGTGGATGACCTGGGCCACCGGCGTGAGACAGTTGGTGGTGCAGGAAGCGTTGGAAACGAAAGTCTGTTTGGGGTCGTAGGCCTGGTCGTTCACCCCCATGATGTAGGTCGGCACATCTCCCCCGCCCTTGGACGGGGCGGAGAGGACGACTTTCTTGGCGCCGGCGGTGAGATGGGCGGAGAGCTTGTCGGCATCGGTGAAACGGCCGGTGCACTCGAGCACCACGTCCACTCCGTATTGCTTCCACGGCAGTTTGGCTGGATCGGGCTCGGCGGACACCGGATACTCCTGGCCGTCCACAGTGAGCTTCCCCTCCCCTGCCTCGACGCTCCTCTGGTAGCGGCCGTAGGCCGTGTCGTAGCGGAGGAGGTGGGCCAGAGTGGGCGCGTCGGTCAGATCGTTGATAGCCACCACCTGGACGTCCTGCCGCTCCAGGGCGATCTTGAAAGCGGCCCGTCCGATACGTCCGAAACCGTTGATGGCCAGCTTGGTCATACGCACTGCGAAAGTTTTGTTTTTACGAGCCGTCCGCCGGACCGGTGAGCGGCCTGGCGGACGGTTCTGCCGTACTCTTCAGATCTGGAGTCGCCCTATCTCGGGCTGACCGTCACCGTATCGGTGACCGTCTGTCCGCTGAGCGTACAGCTGATGCCGTAAATGGTCGGGGCTGTACCGGTGAAGGTGATAGTCTGCGGGTTGCCGCGCGAAGCCGACCAGTTGCTGGTGGAGGCGGTGCACACCGCGCCCGGCGTGGCCGTCCAGGAGAGGATGAAATTGTTGTTGCGCCCGCAGGAAGTGGAATCGCCGTAGTTGGCTTTCAGCGAGACGGTGAGAAGCGGGGGCGGGGGCGGGGGCGGAGTACAGTTCGGTGTGACGCTCGCCACCGTCGACCAGGCCGAAGTGCCGCTACAGGCCGGCGCGGCGGTGCCGCCGACGGTCCGGACCCGGGCGTAATAGGTGCCGACTGTCTGGCTGGTCATGGCATAGACGGTTTCAGTCACCTTGTCGGTAGCCACGACAAGCGGCGAGAAGCTCGAACTCTTGGAGACGTCGATCTGGTAACCGGTGGCTCCGGAAACGCCTGGCGTCCAGTCCCAAGTGATGTTGGCCGTGCCGTCGAGGTTGCAGGTGGTGGTCGGCTTCACGGTCGGGGCGGTACAGGCGGTCTGGGGCACGGTGCAAGCCTGCTTGAGGACCGGGGTGCCGGTGCATCCTGAGGGGCTGGTGCTGACCACCGTCCGGGTCTGGACGCCGTTGACGCAGGCGCTCCACGGACCGTAGGTGTAGGTACAAGCCGAGGGAAACTTGATGTGGACGGATTTCGAGACGATCATGCCAGGGAGGGTGTAGCCTCCGGCTGACTGGGGGGCACCGACGCACTGGAGGACATAGGTCCGGTCGGTATTGATCGGCCCAGTGGAACGCGTCCCGGGAGTCGGCAGGTTGAGCGCGATGCGGGTCGAGGTGGCCGCCGTCCCGATGGTGGTGTCGGCGTAGTTCAGGTTGCAAGTGGCGTTGGAGAAGCTCCAGCGGAGAGTGACGCTCGCGCCACGGGCGATGGTGGTGTAGATGGCCGTGCCGCTGGGATTGTTCAGGTAGTAAGAGGTCGGCTTATGCCCGTCGATAGTAAAAGCGGTGATGACCGGCGCCGGAGTCGAGCTGGTCGTACTCGGCTGGAGGGTCATCGTGGCCTGGACGGCCTCTCCGGTGAGCAACAGACCGGCGACGGCCGCCAAACCGTACACGAACCGCTTGAACCGTTGTTTGTATTGTGCTGGCATACGCCTGCGTTTATGGTTTACGCCCCGTGCCGGTATCCGGCACGGAACCCGAAGACACATCCCACCGTTAGGTGGGCATATCCATACGCTTCTTATTATACCCCAACTCCGCGGGTAGTCCGTAGGAAATGTCAACACCCATCCAACGGTCTCACGCCTTGCCGGCACTCCCAAAGAGGAGCATCTTCTGCTCAACGGCGCTGCGCACCGCGTCGCGTGCCTTGCCCATCAGGCGACGGATATCCGTCTCGTCGCCCTCGGTGAGGGCCTGCTTGAGCGCGCCGATATAGGCCAGGCGGATGGCGGTATCCACGTTGTAGCCCGCGATCCCCCGCTCCAAAACCTCCCGAACCCGGGTCCCGTCCCAGTCGGAGGCGCCGTGGAGGATGAGCGGGACGGCCGTCTTCTCGCGGATCTTCTCAAGCCGGGCATAGTCGGGTTCCGGCCGCTCGGTGAAAAAGCCGTGGGCGTTGCCGATGGCCACCGCCAAGACGTCGATGCCCGTCTCCCGGACGAACTCCCCCGCCTGGTCGGGATCGGTCATATACTTGTCCCAGTCCACGTGCTGCATGTCCGTCTCACCGATGTAGGGCACGTTGCCAAGCTCGGCCTGGACGGGGATGCCCTTGGGCCGGCAAAGCTCGACCACTTTCTTGGTCACCGAGAGGTTGTCCGGGTAGGCGTGGCGCGAACCGTCGTACATCACCGAAGTGAAACCGATTTCCACCGCCCGCGAGACCACCTCGAAACTCTTGCCATGGTCGAGATGGATGGCCACCGGTACCTCGGGCATATAGCAGTCGGCTACCGTCCGCACCAGGTTGAAGATGGCCCGCCCGCCGGCGTAGTCGAGGGTCTTCTCGGTGATCTGGACGACCACCGGACTCTTCATCTTCTGGGCGGCCTCGAGGATGGCCCGGGTAGTTTCCAGGTTGACGGTGTTGAAGGCACCCACGGCGTAGCCGCCGGCTTGGGCCTTGCGGAGCATATCCACGACGCTGGTGAGCATAAAAATCCAAAGAATCAATAAAAAAACCCGCACGGAAAAACTACAGGAGGGCCTTGCAGATGGCGGCGAGACTCTTGGGATCCAGGCTCTCCCGCCCCACCAGCACCCCGTCCAGTCCCGGCTCGAGACAGACTGGTCCCATGAGCTCCGCCCGCACCGATCCCCCGTAGAGGATGGGGGTCTTCTCCCCGGCCGGGCCGGCGATCCGGATGAGCTCTTTCCTCACCAGAAGCTTGACCTCGAGGAGTTCGTCCGCGGTAGGCGTCCGGTCGGTCCCGATGGCCCAACGCGGTTCGTAGGCGATGACGAGACGGGCCGCGTCCTCCGGCCGGACGAAGGTGAAGAGCTCGGCCAGCTGTTCGCGCAGGACGGAGAGCGTGGTCTCGGCGTCGCGCTCCTCGCGGGTCTCGCCGACACATACCAGCGGGGTGAGACGGGCCGAGAGGGCGGCGTGCGCCTTGCGGCTCACCATCTCCCCCGTCTCGCCGAGATGCTCGCGCCGCTCGCTGTGGCCAATGATGGCATAGGCGGCCCCGCAGGCCGCCGCCTGGGAAGGCGAGACTTCGCCCGTGTAGGCGCCCTGCATCTCCCAGAAGACATCCTGGACCCCGAGCCCGATGCCCGCCTTGGCAAGCTGGCGGAGGAGGGTGAGGTACGGGAAGGGCGGACAGACGACCAAGCGGATCCGCTCGCCGGCCGCCAGCCTGGACCAATCCTTGGCCAAGGCGCGCTCGTAGCGCTCGGCTTCGGACGGGGCGGTCCAGTGCATCTTCAGGTTAGCGATGACGAGTTTGGGGTGGGCGTGCATAAAAATCATCGGCGGAATCCCGTTCTCTTCCAAGTGTAACACGAAAGAAGCCGGCTCACGCCGGCTCCGGAAATATTAAGGCGCTCCCGATGCTCCGTCCTCACGGCGATACCTCGGTCCACGTGGGGATGGGTCGCTGGTTGACCGTGACCGTCTTGGTCTGCACGGGCCCGGTCCCGATACGGCAGGACAGGGTGTAGATGACCGGCAGGCTTGAGTTGAACGTCTGGGTGGCGCTAGTGGCCGTCGGGGAATACGTCCAGGTGCTGCCGTCGGTGGCGGTGATGTTGCAGGTGGCCGAACCGGGATTGACGCTCCAGGAAAGGGTGAGGTTCCTCCCCTTGTAGACGGCGGCGGCATCGGCGCTCCCGTTGGCGAGGAGGGTCATGGCGATCGGGCTGACAGCGACGGTGGTGCTCTGAAGCGCGGTGGTCCCGCCCGGGCCGGTGCAGGTCAGGCTGTAGGTGGTGGTGGCCGTCGGCGTCACGCTCCGGGTACCGCTCGTCGCCTGGGCGCCGGACCAGCCGCCGCTCGCGGTGCAGGAGGTCGAGTTGGTGGACGACCAGGTGAGAGTGCTCGACTGGCCGGTGATGATGCTCGTCGGGGAGGCAGAGAGGGTGGCCGTCGGCAACGGCGGAGTGACCGTGACCGTGACCAATGCCGTATCCGCTGGAGCGGTACCCCGTTCGGCGATTATTTTGGCAGTGTACGTCCCCGCGGATGGGTAGTTACAGGAGAAGTTGAAGGTGGTCGAGGTGGTGCCGTCCAGCTTACCTCCGTCAGCAGGCAAGGTGACGTTCGTACCGGTATCCGAACGATTGCAGTAAGCGGAGTAGTTGATGGTACCGGTAGCAGTGCCTCCTAGAGTAGCGGTGAGTGGAATATTGGTTTGGGCGGACCCGGTCGGACTGAGTGGTGCGAGACCAACATCGTTATATGGCAAGGGGCAGATGGCATTCAAAGTAGCCGTGGTGGACCAGGTGCTGGTACCCGAACAGGTGCCGGTGTTGATGACGCTCCGCACCCGGCCGTAGTACATCCGATTGGCCAGCTGGTTGTTCATCACGTAGCTCGTCGTGGGGGCGGTGACGTACTGGTTGGTGAGTAGCGGCGAGGAGAAATCGCTGGTGTCGTCCACGGTGAGCTGGTAGCTCGTGGCGCCGGAGACGCCCGGAGCCCAGTCCCAGGTGAGGTCGGCCTGGGTGGCGCTGTCACAGGAATAGGACGGCGGATCCTTGGGAGCCTGGGGCTGACAGGTGCCGGCGGGCGGGGTGCTCTGGACGGTGATGGTGCGAGAGGGGCAGTTGGTGCTCCAGGCGCCCTGGTTGTCCCGGGCCCGGAAATAGACGGGGTGGGTGCCGGTAGTGGTAAGAGTGGTCGTGGAGAAGGAGCTCGCCGTGGAGAGGAGGGTGCCGGTGGCGCAGTTGCCGTCCCGCCATTCGTAGCCCGCGATGGTGCCGTTTGAGTCAGTGGCCGTGCCGCTGAAAGAAACCGAAACGCTGGGGGCGATGGTCTGGTTGGTGGCGGGGGTCGAGATGGCGGTGGTGGGAGGAGGATTGACCGTCACGGTGGTGCTCTGAAGCGCGGTGGTCCCGCCCGGGCCGGTGCAGGTCAGGCTGT
>CAYNEL010000019.1:0-16459 GCA_964396225.1 uncultured Bdellovibrionales bacterium
AGCTATACGCTACCGAAGCGGCCAACAAGGCCTGCTACGACGCCATCCAGATGCGTTTCGCCGATCCCATCAAGGAAGTGCTCCACCGCTATTTCGGCCGCTCGTCCAAGGACGACCAGATCTGGCTGGCCCTCGCCTTCATGGAGCGCTTCGGACAGGACATCCTGGTCCAGTTGCTCCGTCCGCGCGTCGAGGCCGAGAGTGGCCTGGTGGTGATCAACGGCGTGCGTTTCGGGCACGACGAAGCCTTCATCCGGAGCTTCCCCAAGAACGTTCTCGTCTACGTCACCGCTCCGGCGGAGCTTCGTTTCGAACGCACCCAGAAGCGCCATGAGAAGACCGACGACCAGCAGAGCCGCCAGCATTTCGAGGGGATGGAACGCGAGGAGACCGAGGTGCACATCGCCGAGATCGGCGCCCGGGCCGACTACCGCATCGACAACACCGGCAGTCTGGAGGATCTGAACCAGGCCCTCGACAAGATCATGGCCGACCTCCAGTCCAAGTTCGGCGCCTAACTGGAAAGCCTTTGGATAAGCCCAAAACGACCCTGTGAGCCGGGGTCGTTTTTTGGTATACTGGAAACCGTAACCCTCCGTAACAGCGCGTTATGATCCTCTCCGACCGCGACATCATAAAGGAACTGAAGCAGGGCGGCATCACCATCAAACCTTTCAAGAAAGAGTACCTCCAGCCCGCGTCCGTGGATCTCCATCTCGACAAGCACTTCCTCGTCTTCAACACCATCGAGAACTTCGTCATCGATGTGCGCGAACCGGCCGAGAAGCTGATGATTCCCGTCGAGCTCAAGCCCGACAAGCCGTTCGTCCTCCATCCCGGGGAGTTCGCGCTCGGCCTCCTCATGGAAGAGACTGGCGTCTCGGACCGTTTGGTCGGCCGCCTCGAAGGCAAGAGTTCGCTCGGCCGCCTCGGTCTCATCATCCACACCACCGCCGGTTACCTCGATCCGGGCAACTCGCTCAAGATGACGCTCGAGCTCTACAACGCCGGGACGCTCCCGTTCAAGCTTTATTACAAAATGCCTATCGCCCAGATGGCATTCGAATACCTCTCCTCGCCCTGCGAGCGTCCCTATGGCCATCCCGACCTGAAGAGCAAGTACTACCGCGACATGAGACCCGTGGCTTCCAAGATGAGCCAGAACTTCAAGAAAAGGAAAAAGTGACACTCTATGAAGCAGTATCTCGACCTGCTCCGCCACATCGAAACGCACGGCGCGACCAAGACGGACCGCACCGGCACGGGGACCAAGAGCGTCTTCGGTTATCAGATGCGCTTCGACCTGTCCGACGGTTTCCCGCTCCTTACCACCAAGAAGATGGCGCTCCGCTCCATCATCCACGAGCTCATCTGGTTCCTGCGGGGCGACTCGAACCTGAAATACCTGGCCGACAACAACGTGCACATCTGGGACGAGTGGCCGTACAAGGGTTACCTGAAGAAGCAGGGCCTGCCCGTCCCCGACACCCAATCCGAGGAGTGGAAGACCGGTCTCGCTGCATTCGTCGAGCGGATCAAGAACGATGAGGTCTTCGCCCGGGAGCACGGCGACCTCGGTCCCGTCTATGGCTACCAGTGGCGGCGCTGGCCTGCGCCGGACGGCCGGCACATCGACCAGATCAGCCAAGTCGTTGAGCAGATCAAAAACACCCCCGATTCCCGTCGGATGATCGTCTCGGCCTGGAACGTGGCCGACATCGAGGCCATGGCCAAGACCGGACTGCCGCCCTGCCATTGCCTCTTCCAGTTCTACGTGGCCGACGGCCGTCTCTCGCTCCAGCTCTATCAGCGGAGCTGCGACACGTTCCTCGGTGTGCCGTTCAACATCGCCTCGTATTCGCTCCTCCTCATGATGGTGGCGCAGGTGACCGGGTTCCGGCCCGGCGAATTCGTCTGGACCGGGGGCGACACCCATCTCTACCTGAACCACCTCGAGCAGGCCAGGCTCCAGCTTTCCCGCGCGCCGCGGCCGCTTCCGACCATGCGCCTCAATCCCGAGGTCAAGAGCCTTTTTGATTTCACCATCGACGATTTCACTCTCGGGGGCTACGATCCGCACCCGGCCATCCAGGCCCCCATCGCCGTCTGATCCCATCGCTATGTCCAAACCGCGACTGTCCGTCATCGCCGCCGTCGCCGAGGGCAACCGCGCCATCGGCAAGGACAACCGCCTACTCTGGCACATTCCGGACGACCTGAAACGTTTCAAGACCCTTACCCTGGGGCATCCCGTGATCATGGGCGAGAACACCTATCGCTCCATCGGGCGTCCGCTCCCGGGCCGGACCAACATTATCCTGTCCTTTTCCAAGCAGTTTAGCGCGCCCGGGTGCGAAGTCTTCGCTACCCTCGAATCCGCCCTCAACTACGCCGCCAAGCGTGACGCCAAGGAGGTCTTCATCATCGGCGGGGCGATGGTCTACCAAGCGGCTCTGCCGCTGGCCGACCGGCTGTACATCACCCTGGTCGAGGGGGACTACCAGGGAGACGCGTTCTTCCCCGACTACTCGATGTTCGGGACCGTGGTGGGGCGAGAGCATCACGACGATGGACAGCATCGCTTCACCTTTCTCACCCTGGAACGCTGAACGCCTATGGAAAAACCGAAACAGCGGATCATCGCGGTGGTGGGCCTGCCGGGCAGCGGCAAGTCCGAGGCTGTGCACTACTTCGTCACCCGTTACAAACTGCCCAAGGTGTATTTCGGAAAGGTGACCTTCGACGAGATGGCGCGCCGTGGCCTCGAGGTGAACGAGCAGAACGAACGCATGGTGCGCGAAGACCTGCGTTCCCTCTACGGCGACGACTACTACGCCCGCGAGACGCTCAAGGAAGTGCGCACCATCGACGCCCCGCTCGTCATCCTGGAAAGCCTCTACAGCTGGGCCGAGTACCAGGTCTTTCGCCAGGAGTACGGCGAGGCGTTCCGGGTCCTGGCCGTGCACGCCGCCCCGCGTATACGTTACGCCCGGCTGGCCAATCGCGCTAAGCGCCCGCTCAATCCGGAGGAGGCCTACACCCGCGACGTTTCGCAGATGGACCGTCTCACCCAGGCCATGCCCATCGCCATGGCTGACTATATGGTGGTCAATGAGGGGGATGTGGAGGCTTTTCAGACGACGCTCGACGGCGTGATTACCAGTCTTCTCGAACCCTGAACACCCTATGCCCCGCGGCAAGATGATCACCCTCTACGGCATCAATGGCATCGGCAAAACCACCCAGACCGAACGCCTGGTGGCTTTCCTCGGGGAGCGAGGGAAACACGCGAGCCGGCTCAAATACCCGATCTACGAGCAGGAGCCTGAGGGGCCGTTCATCAACCGCTACCTTCGTGAGCCGGGGTTCCGCGAGGCCCATCCCAAGACCACCGAGGAACTCCAGACACTCTATGCCGAAAACCGCCGCCGGTACGAACCGATGCTCCAGGCGCGCCTCCGGGCGGGGGAATGGATCGTGGCCGAGGACTACACCGGGACGGGCCTGGCCTGGGGGCTCACCTGGGGAGCCGACCTCGAGTACCTCGAGTCCATCAATGCCGACCTCATCGTGCCGGACTTGGCCATCCTCATGCACGGGGAGCGTTTCCTGACCGGCATCGAGACCACCCACCGCAACGAATCCAACGACGAGCGGGTGCGCCTGTGCAAGAATTTCCATCTTCTCCTGGCCGACCGTTACGGCTGGCCGGTGGTGGACGCCCACCGCGCCCCGGAGACCGTCCACCAGGACATCGTGACCCTGGTCGAGAAGGTGCTATAATGCTTCATCCCGCGCCTATGCAATTCAACGACTACCAGGAACGCTCCCGTGCTACGGCCCTCTATCCCGACGTAGGGCGCAACTTCGTCTACCCCACCCTGGGTCTCGTCGGCGAAGCCGGAGAAGTGGCCGAAAAGGTCAAGAAAGTCATCCGTGACGCGGGTGGGACGGTGACCGACGAGAAGCGGGCCGAAATCGAAAAGGAGCTCGGGGACGTGCTCTGGTATCTGGCCCAGCTCGCGACGGAATTCGGCCTCCCGCTTGATACCGTTGCCGAGAAGAATCTGGCCAAGCTCCTCGACCGCAAGGACCGCGGCGTTCTCCGCGGGAGCGGGGACAACCGATAAGAAATAAATGTCCAACGACCAATTTCCAGCCTCCAATCAGAGCCGGGAAGTTTCATTGGATATTGAATATTGGAAAGTGTATGCGCTACCTCCCCGTCATCGGCATGGAAGTCCACGCTGAACTCAAGACCGAGTCCAAGATGTTCTGCGCGTGCAAGAACGGCCTCGGCCAGGAAACGACGCCCAATGTGAACATCTGTCCCGTCTGCACCGGGCAGCCCGGGACGCTGCCCGTGCCGAACCGGGCCGCCATCGAGGCGGTCCAGCGCGTCGGTCTCGCGCTCCAGTGCGAGCTGCGGCGGCAGTCCAAATTCGACCGCAAGAACTATTTCTATCCAGATCTCCCGAAAGGCTACCAGATCTCCCAGTACGACGAACCGTTCTGCGAGCGTGGGGCGCTCCGCGTGGGGGAGCGCGACATCCGCATCACCAGGATCCACCTCGAGGAGGACACCGGCAAGCTCTCGCATCCGTCCGGCGCCGACCACACACTGGTGGACCTGAACCGGGCCGGCGTGCCGCTCATGGAACTGGTGACCGAGCCGGACATCGAGAGCGGACCTGAGGCCAGGGCGTTCTGCCAGAACCTCCAGCAGATCCTCCGCTATCTCGGTGTGTCCGACGCCGACATGGAAAAAGGGCAGATGCGCTGCGAGGTGAATATCTCGCTCCATGCCGAAGGGGCTGACCGCCTCTCCGGCACCAAGGTGGAGATCAAGAACCTCAATTCCTTCCGTTCCGTCGAGCGTGCCATCGAGTACGAGATCGAGCGCCAGACCGCGCTTCTCGAAGATGGGGAAAAGGTACTCCAAGAGACCCGCGGCTTCGATGACAATACCGGGAAAACGGTCTCCCAACGCAAGAAGGAGTCCGCCCATGATTACCGTTATTTCCCCGAGCCGGACATCCCGCCCTTTTCCTTCACCGAGGAGTATATCGAAGGCCTGCGCCGTACCCTTCCCGAACTGCCCCAGGCCAAAGCCGCGCGTTTCCAGGAAGAATACGTCCTCTCGAGAGCCGACTCTGAGATCCTGGTAGCGGAGAAGGAGTTCGCCGGATACTTCGAAGCCGCCGCGAGCGAGGCCCTCTCGAAGATTGGTTCCGGCGAGACCGCCGCGCCCCGCGAGCGGGTGGTCAAGCTGATCGCCAACTACCTTATCACCGAAGTGCGCAAGCTGCTGACAAAAACCGGACAGACCGTACGGGATATTCCCGTCACACCCGAGAACTTCGCCGAATTCATCGGACTGGTAGCTGACCAAAAGATCAACTCGAGCGCTGCCCAAACCGTGCTCGCGGAGATGTGGCAGGGCGGCGACAACGACCCATCGCACATCGTCGAGCGACTGAACCTCGGCCAGGTGAGCGACGCGGGCGCGCTCGAAAGCGTCGTGGATGAGGTGCTCGCCGCAAACGGGAAGTCAGTCGAGGACTATCGGGCCGGCAAACAGAACGCCTTCCAGTATTTGGTCGGCCAGGTGATGAAGCAGACCCAGGGCAAGGCCAATCCACAGGTGGTGGCCGACCTGCTCAAGCAGAAATTGGCTTGAACCGGATTGAAAGCGTGTCAATGAAAAAGCCCCCGTGTGTGCATGGGGGCTTTTGGTTGTCCAGGGAATTCTCGTTGTTGTGGGGAGTGACCCGGTCAGTTGCCGGTAGCGCCTTTGATGGCTCCGTCGGTGACGCAGATTTCCGACCCGTCCGGTCCCTTGAAGTAGGAGCCGTTGCAGGTCGAGGCGCATCCCGAAAGGATGGCCAACCCCGAAACTAAGAAGGCGAGGACGACGACGAGGCGTCGTTGCATGGCGGTATCTCCTGTTGGTTGGACCATCCTTACTCTACCGGGTGAAGGCCGAGGGCGTCAATGTGGGCCAGGGCGTCTTCTGGCGTCCTGACCCATTGGATGCGCGCCCCCTGGCGTTCCCAGCGGCGTAGCCACGTGCGCTGGCGGCGGGCATAGGCGCGGATGTCTTTCAGGAGTCCCATCCTGGCTTCCGCGAGCGGGAAGTCGTTCTGAAGGAAGCGGGCCAGCCAGTAGTATTCGAGGCCGAAGCTCTCGAGGCGTCCCCAATCGAGGCCCTGCTGGTGGAGTGCGGCCACCTCTTCGACCAGGCTGCGGGCGAGGCGCTCGTCCAAGCGCCGTTCGATGCGCTCGTCCACTTGCTCCGGACCGGGGTCGAGAGCGACGAGGAACCAGGCTTCCCGTTTCTCGGGGTGGCTCTCGAGCGGCGGGACGGATCCCAGGGCGGAGGCCACCTCGATGGCTCGGATGAGACGGATGGGGTTGTGCCGATCAACCGTCCGGGCGCGCGCCGGATCGAGAGCTGCCAGCTTTTCGAACAGCGCTCCGGTGTCGAGCGTGGTGAGTGTGGCGCGGAGGGCCCGGTCCGGGGGGATGTTGGGAAAGCGCTGTTCCTCGACCAGGGCCTGGATCCAGAAACCGGTGCCACCGCAGAGAATAGGCGTTTTCCCCCGTCGCTCGATATCCGCTATCGCGGCTCCGGCGTCGCGCTGGAAATCGGTGACGTTGTAGTCGTCCCTCGGGTCAGCCAGGTCGAGGAGGTGGTGGGTGATACCATTTGAGAGATACGGGGTTGCAACGTTGACGGGTTCACGGGATGACGGGTTATGAGTTGAAAGTTGAAAGTCGGAGGCCGGGAGTTGGTCCCGGGACACTTTTCCCGTCCCGATATCCATGCCGCGATACACCTGGCGGCTGTCGGCGGAAACCACCTCGCCTTCCAAGCGGCGGGCGAGCGCGATAGCAAGCGAGGATTTGCCGCTGGCGGTGGGCCCCATGACGGCGAGACGGACCGGTTTCATACGGCTGAGGTGACGCGTTCTATGCCGGGGACGCCACCCAAGGCGGAGCGCGTCCCCGCGTCGTCTTCGAGCGCAAAGGCTGTCTCGATAAGGTGTCCTCCAAGGCGGACGAAGAGCTTGGAGCGGCCTTTCTTCAGGGTGGCCACCGTGCTAGCGATGTGTTTCAGGGTCTCCTCGCCGGCGCCCGGACCGAGATCGAGCACGAGACCGGCCGGTTCCGTCCCACCCACTTCTGCCGGTGGCGGGAGCGGAGCGAATTTCTCCTGGGTGGCTCGGGCCCGCCGGAACGTCTCGACGCTCTGGCTCGTCACCGGCTCGGCCCGCTCGGCGGCCACTTTGGGCGCGCCGTCCCGCCGGCTCACCTTGCCGCGCACCAGGACGAGCGTGTCCGGCTGCCACAGGGACTCGGTCTCCTTGGCCAGACGGGGGAAGACGAGGATCTCCGTCCGGCCGGTGGTGTCTTCGAGGGTGACGAAAAACATCGGCTCGTTCCCCTTGGTGTAGATCTTCTTGGCGACGGTGACGATGCCGCCCACCGCGACCGTCTCTCCCTCGGCGCGCTTTTCGAGGGCTTGGATGGGCGAGGCGGCCTCGTTGAAATAGGCCTGGAAATCGGAAACGGGATGGTCGCTCACGTAGAGGCCGAGGAGCTCTTTCTCCCACTGGAGCCGCTCCCGCTTGCTGGCCGGAGCGGCGTGCGGCAGGCGGAGCTCGCTCGTTTCGAGGGGGAGCGCTCCGAAGAGACTGGTCTGGTGGTTCTCCTTGGTCTCCCGGACGTGCTTGGCGTGCTGGAGGATGCGGTCCACGCCGTGGAGGATCTGGTTGCGTTCGGCGAAAACGTCCAGGGCGCCCACCTTGGCCAGGGATTCGACGGACTTTTTGTTCAGATCGCGGTGGCCGCCGACGCGTTCGATGAAGTCCGAGAGGCTCCGGTACGGGCCGCCGCGTTTGCGTTCGGCGACGATCTCGGCCGCCGCATGCTTGCCCAGGTTCTTGATGGCGGAGAGTCCGAAGCGGATGCGTTCGCGCCCGTCCGGACCCACGTTGACGGCGAACTCCTCGAAGCTCTCGTTGACGGACGGCGGCAGCACCTCCAGCCCCATCTCGCGGCATTCGCCCACCTCGATCGAGATGCGGTCGGTGGAGTCCTGGTCGCTCGTCAGGAGGGCGGCCATGAATTCCGCGGGGTAATGTCCCTTCAGGTACGCGGTCTGGTAGCCGATGAGCGCGTAGCAGGCGGCGTGGGAGCGGTTGAAACCGTAGCCCGCGAAGGGTTCGATGAAGGCGAAGACCTTCTCGCCGACGGCGCGGTCGATGCCGTTCTTGACACAGCCGTCCACGAACTTGATGCGTTGCTCCTGGATGAGGGAGAGGATCTTCTTGCCCATGGCTTTGCGGAGGACATCCGCTTCGCCCAGGGTGAAGCCGGCCAGGTCGCGGGCGATTTGCATCACCTGTTCCTGGTAGACGGCCACGCCGTAGGTGTTCTTCAGGATGGGTTCGAGTTTGGGATGGAGGTATTTGACCGTGCGCCGGCCGTGCTTGCCGTCGATGAAGTCCGGGATCCACTCCATCGGCCCGGGACGGTAGAGGGCCACCATGGCGATGATGTCCTCAAGGACCGTGGGCTGGAGCTGTTTCAGGTAGCGTTTCATGCCGCTCGATTCCAACTGGAAGACGCCGGTGGTGCGGGCCTCCTGGAGCACCTTGAAGGCCAGGACGTCGTCGAGCGGCAGGGCGTCGATGAAGGCCGAGACGGGAGCGTCCTTTTGGACGCCGAGCTTGTCCGCCAGGACGTCCAGTTTACCGAGCGCCCGCACGATGCGGAAGGTGTTCTGGATGATGGTGAGGTTCTTCAGTCCCAGGAAGTCCATCTTGAGGAGGCCGATCTTCTCCACTGCGCTCGACTTGGTGGAGGAGGCGTACTGGGTGACGATCTCCTGCTCGCTGCCCGAAACGTGCTGGATGGGGGTGTATTCGGTCACCGGTTTGTCGGTGATGACTACGCCGCAGGCGTGCATCGAGGCGTGGCGCACCAGGCCTTCCAGGCGCTTGGCCACGTCGAGGATCTTCTTGGCGTCGGGGTTCTGGTCGTAAAGTTGTTTGAGGTCCGGAGTTTCCCGGAGCGCCTTGTCGATGGAGGAGAACATCGGGATGAGCTTCGAGATCTGGTCGCACAGGGCGTATGGGTAGCCCAAGGCCCGACCGGTGTCGCGCACCGCGGCCCGGGCGGCCATGGTCCCGAAGGTGATGATCTGGGCCACGTGGTCGTGGCCGTATTTCCCGCGTACGTAGTTGAGCACGTCCTCGCGGCGGTCGTCGGCGAAGTCCATGTCCACATCGGGCATCGAGATGCGCTCGGGGTTGAGGAAGCGTTCAAAGAGGAGGTCGTAGCGGATCGGATCCATGTTGGTGATGCCGGTGAGGTAGGCCACGAAGGAGCCGGCGGCCGAACCGCGTCCGGGACCGACTACGACGCCGTGGTCCTTGGCCCAGTTGACGAAGTCCTGGACGATCAGGAAGTACGAGGCAAAGCCGGTCTTCTCGATGACCGAAAGCTCGTACTCCATCCGCTCGCGGTGTTTGGTTTCCACCGTCTTGCCGTAGCGTTTCGTGAGCCCCTCCTCGCACAGGCGGCGGAGGTAGCTCATGGCGGTCTCGCCTTCGGGGACGGGGAAGTAGGGGAGATGGGTCTCGCCTAGATGGAGTTTCAGGTTGCAGCGGTCGGCGATCCTGGCCGTGTTCTCGATCGCTTCGGGCAGGTCGCGGAAGGCCTCGACCATCGCTTCGGGACTGCGGAGCGAGAGGTCGAGATGTTTCATTGAGAGGCGGTTCTGGTCGGAGACTTTCCAGTTGTTCTGGATGCAGAGGAGGATGTCTTGGATCTCGGCGTCCTCAGGCTGGACGTAATGGACGTCCACGGCGGCCACGAGGGGGATGCCCGTCGCCCGGGCGATGCGCACCAGCCCCTCGTTGGCGGTCACCTGGTTCTCGTAGTCGGGATGGGGCTGGAGTTCGAGGTAGAAATTGCCCCGACCGAAAATCTCCTCGTACTCACGCGCCACCGCGAGCGCTTTCTGCTCGTTGCCCTGGACAAGGAGCGTCGGCACCTCGCCCGTCACCGATCCGGAGAGGGCGATGAGGCCCCGGGCGTGCTTCCGGAGGAGGGTCTTGTCCACGCGGGGCTTGTAGTAGAAGCCCTCGATATGGGCGGTCGAGATGATCTGCATCAGATTCTGGTAGCCTTCCTCGTTCTCACACAGGAGCACCAGTTCGTAACGGCGTTTGTCCTCGCTTGTGTTGTTCTTGCTCCGGAGGTCGCGACACACCTGTACCGTGGCTCCGATGATGGCCTTGAGACCGGCCTCCTTGGCCTTGGAATAGAATTCCACCGCGCCGTAGAGGGCGCTCGAGTCCGTGAGGGCGAGGGCGTCCATGCCGAGCTCCCGGGCACGTTCCACCAACCCCTCGACGGTGGCCGGGGCGGTGAGGAGCGAATAGTGCGAGTGGGCGTGAAGGTGGACGAAACGCATACCAATTCCAAAGTCTATATTTCAAATTCCGAAACAAACCCTGAAATGAAAAAGCCCATGCCGAACAGCAAGGGTTTTCAGGCGTTGACAATGGAAAGCGGAATCGTGGACGCTGTGCATAGGGTGGTGCTCCGCCCATAGCCCGGATTGCTCACTGGGTTCTGCGGCGGGGACGAGAATGAACGCCTCCAGTATAGCCTTTTCCGAGGGATAAAAAAAGCCCCGTCTCCATGGATGGAAGAAACGGGGCGTGATGTCGACGGAGCCTGGCTAGTCTTCGGCCAGTGTCCGGGAAATCCGGTTGCGGAATTCCTGGAGCGTCCGTCCGAGGGCCTGCCAGTCGTACCGCAGGGAGAGAAACCACTGCGGCGGGAGCTCGATGACGACCGGAGTCATCTCACTGATCCACGGACGAAGATGCTTCAGGATCCTTAACAAGGGGCACGGCTCTCCGGTGAGGAAGGCATGGTATTCGCGCTTGTCCCGGGTTTGGACATGGATCATCCTGATCCGTGAATCCTTCTCGCCGAGCCAGTAATCGATGTGTTTGAAGAGACGGTGCCGCTCCGGCCAGTGCTCCCGGATATGCCAGGTGTCAAAGACGACCTCCGTGGCATCGAGGAAGCGGCCGTCGACTTGGGTTTCGACCAGGTCGTCCAGTTGTCCGGCATCGATGGCATAGGCTTCCGGATAGAGCGCACGGAAGTGTCGCACCGTCGCCCGGGCCCTGTCCGGGGAGCCGAAGAGCAACGGGCAGAGAAGCGCCGGCCAGTCTCTCCTCCGGTAGATTTTCTTGAGAGTTTCCAGGAGCGTTCTTTGGTACCCCTCCTCATACCAACTGCCTTCAAACGAAAGAACGTGTTGTGACGGTAGCACGGCAAGATGGTCTGGATCGTATCCGCAGAACGGCACGAGCTGCACCTTGAAGCCGAATGCCTGGCAGAAGCGGGCGAGATGTCGCGGTCCTCTGATCCAGGTGTGGGCTTCCGGCAGGAGCGTGACGGCGGAGATCCCGTACTCCCTGTCGGAATGGTTGATGGTCGTCATGGCTTGCCTCCTTCGGGCGTGTCAAAGAACAGTTGTGGAATCATGCCACTTCTTTTTACTACTGTCAATACTCGGCGAGGTAGGACTCAGGGGCGGGGTACAATGGGAATATGCCAAATCCTTTTGAATACGAGCGACACCTCTTGTCTCTGGCGGAAGAGGCGGGATTCTCTCCCATCGGCGTGGACGAAGCGGGGCGGGGCCCGCTCGCCGGACCGGTGGTGGCGGCCGCGGTGCTGTACCGGGGTGAAACTTTCGATGTCCCGGAGGAGGACCAGAAAAACTGGGAATTGGTCCGGGACTCCAAGACGCTTTCTCCCAAACAGCGGGAGCGGGCATTCGCTTTCATGGGAGAGCGGTTCCATATCGGTATCGGTTTGTCCTCGCCCGAGACCATCGATCGCATCAATATCCTGGAAGCCACCTTCCTTGCCATGAAAGAAGCGTTGGGAGCCCTGCAACGCACGCTTCCCGACTCCCAACCAAAGAAGACGAGCCTCGTGCTCGTGGATGGCAACCAGTCCATCCCCAACTGCTCCCTCCCCCAGCGGACCGTGGTCGACGGCGACGCGCTGGTGACCTCCATCGCGGCCGCGTCCATCGCGGCCAAGGTGACGCGCGACCGGATGATGGGAGAGTACGATGCGGCGTATCCTGGCTACGGTTTCGCCCGGCACAAAGGCTACGGCACGCAGGAGCACATGCAGGCCCTCCTTCGTCTCGGTCCGACGCCGGTCCATCGGATGAGTTTCGCCCCGGTCCGGGACGCCCTGGTGCGCTTCCGTGAGCTCGGGATCGAGCGCGGGCGCGGCTGACCGGTTTTCATTTGCCAAAAACGGAAAACGCGTGCTAGAGTGTGCCTAGTTTGTTAACCAGTTTTGACTCGGTTCGTACCGTTATGCCAGTCCCCAAGCAACGTCATTCCCGCCTCCGCCAGCGCCGGGGACGCGCCCGCTTCACCGCCCAGGCCGCCCCGACCGTGAAGTGCCAAAACTGCGGAGCCCAGAGGGCTCCCCACAAGGCTTGTCCCAAGTGCGGCATGTACCGCGGCCGCACCGTCAAAGTCGCCAAGACCCCGAAGAAGAAGGCCGCCTAAGGCCCTCGAAACATCCGGTCCCGCCCCCGAGGCGGCCCGGATTTTTCTCACCCGAAAACCAACCAGTCTTTTTCCAAGATCCGTATGGCCAACCGCCACCTCCAGCGTTCCATCGCGATGCAGTGCCTCTTTGAGTGGGATTTCCGCGGCAAGGACGACGCCCTGATGGGGGAGATCATGCAGCGCAACGTGCGTGAATTCGCCCCGGGCGTCTCGGACTACGCCTTTACCCGCGAACTCCTCGAGGGGGCGCTCTCGCACCGCAAGACCATCGATTCCCTCATCGAGAAATGTGCCCCGGAATGGCCGCTCGAACAGGTGACGGTGACCGACCGCAACATCCTCCGGCTGGCCATCTTCGAGCTCCTTCACGGCAACTATGACGCCGTCCCGCCCAAGGTGGCCATCAACGAGGCCATCGAGTTGGCCAAGACGTTCGGGAGCGACAGCTCGGCCCGTTTCGTCAACGGCGTCCTTGGCACCATCTATCGCGAGATGGGCGAGCCGATGAAGGACGACACGAGCGAGAAGCACAAGGCCGTGCTCAAGGAGAAGGGCATCGTCATCGAGAAGATGGTGCCGCCCGCGCCCGAAGAAACCCCCGCTTCCGCTGAGCAACCCGCCAAAAAGAAAAGGAAGACCCGATCGAAAACCGCCAAACCGGAAGCCGCCTGACTCCGTCCGTCTATGAGCACCATCGCCGATCTGGGTGTCGCCCTCGGTATCGACATCCGGAATCCCGACCTTTTCCTCGAAGCCATCACCCACCGCTCCTACCTCAACGAGCACCGGGATCACCCCTCGCCGCACAACGAACGCCTGGAATTCCTGGGGGACGCTGTGCTCGAGCTCGTGGTGACCGAGGAGCTCTTCCACCAGTTCGACAATCCCGAAGGCGAGCTGACCAGTTGGCGGGCCGCGCTCGTGAACGGCGAGATGTTGGCTCGGGTGGCCCGCGAGATCGGGCTCGAACCCTTCCTCCTTATGAGCCGGGGCGAGCAGAAAGACACCGGTCGGGCCCGCCAGTACCTTCTCGCCAACGCCATGGAGGCAGTCATCGGCGCCCTCTACCTCGACCAGGGCTACCAGGCGGCCGCCGCTTTCATCCAGCGCGTCGTCCTCTCGCATCTTTCCGAAGTACTCGACCAGAAGCTCTACGCCGATCCCAAGAGCCGCTTCCAGGAGGAGTCCCAGGAACGTCTCGGCATCACCCCGAGCTACCAGGTCTTGAGCGAGCACGGCCCCGACCACGACAAGCAGTTCGTCTCGGGCGTCTTCCTCGGCGATGAATTGGTGGCCAAGGGCGAGGGGCCGTCCAAGCAGGAGGCCCAGCGCGACGCCGCCAAGAACGCCCTCGAGACCAAGGGATGGTGAAGGAGGAACAGCAGGGGAGAGGGGCAAGAGGTGGGGGAGCCAACCAAGCAGGTGCTCACAGAATAAGGACACGGGCCGGCGAGGCCTGTTTTTCGATTGACGAACTATTCAACAGTTTATTATCTGATGTCACACTTGGTGACTAGTTCGTGATCAAAAAGGAGCTGGTGATGAGTCATGCCCTGTATAGTGGAAAGCCGTGTTATGTCCTTCCGCTTCTCGAGAGTCGTCTTGAAGGGGTAGATTGCCTGTAGATCAAGATCATTGATCTGAGTCTCCTGCGCGAGCCTCTCTCCGGAGAGGGCCTTTTTCTTTTTCCCTTGTTTCGGCTACAATTCAGTAAGAAAGGCCCTGCGCCCCGTTTTCTTTTGGCATTTGAAATTTTCAGTTTTGACATCGGATTCCATGTATCTCAAGCGTCTCGAAATCAACGGCTTCAAATCCTTCGCCAACCGGACCGTCCTCGACTTCCTGCCGGAATGCGAGGTGGGGGAGGACACCGCTTCCCGGCGCTGCGGCATCACCGCCATCGTGGGACCCAACGGAAGCGGCAAGTCCAACGTGGCCGACGCCATCCGCTGGGCCATCGGCGAGCAGAGTGCCAAACAGCTCCGCGGCAAGAAGTCCGAAGACGTCATCTTCGCCGGTTCCTCGACCAAGGCGCGCCTCAACCAGGCGTCTGTCTCGCTTTCGTTCGACAACCATGACCAACGCCTCCCGCTCGAGTTCAACGAAGTGACCGTCACCCGGCGCCTCTACCGGAGCGGGGAGAGCGAATATCTCATCAACGGTTCGCGGGCCCGGCTCATGGACGTGGTAGATCTCCTGGCCAAGGCCGGCATCGGCAAGGACAGCCACTGTGTCATCACCCAGGGCATGTCCGACTCGGTCCTGCACGCCACGCCGCTCGAGCGCCGGGCCATCATCGAGGAAGCGGCCGGCGTCAAACCCTACCAGATCGAAAAGGAACGCTCCCTCCGCAAGCTCGAGAGCACGCGCGAGAACCTGGCCCAGGTCCGGCTTCTCGTGCGCGAGATCGAGCCGCACCTGAAACACCTGAAGCGCCAGGCCGAACGCGCCTCCCAAGCCAAGGAAATGGCTGACACCCTGCGCCGCAAGCAGATGACTCTGTATGGCCGGGAATGGCAGGCCTTCGAGGCCGAGCGTACGGATGCCCGGGCGGCCTTGGGGACGCTCGAGCGCGAGGTGGAGGGTCTCGAGCGGCGTTCGGCCGAGGTCGAGGCGGCCCTGGCCGAGGAATCCCGGCGCGTCGAGGACCAGTCGCTCGAGCGTACCATCGAAAGCGAGCTCGCCCGTCTCCACGAGGAGGACAACCGGGCGCTCCGCGAGCTGACCCTGACCGAGGGCCGGCTCGAGATGGAACGCGAGAAGCGCGCCCCGCGCGAAGTGGTCGAGAGCGTCCCGGTCGACCTCCGGTACGTCCGTGAGCGTCTCGCCGAAGTGCGGGAAGCCCAGGCCAAGCTGATCGAGCGCCTGGCCACCGTCGAGGACCTTTCCGAACTCCAGGAGCTCCGCGAGCTGGCCCGCGTCATCGAGACCCGTCTCTCCGAGCTCCACGAGGACGCCGGCCAGGGGTCGAAGACGGTGAAGCGCGTCCTCTCCCTCGAAGGGGAGGCGCTCGCCGAAAGCGACCGCCGGCTCCGGGAACTTGAAACCGCCGAAGCCGCCCACCGAGCCGTCCTCAAGGACACCCAGGCCAAATTGGCCGAACAATCGAGCGCCCTCCTCCTCGCCCGGGCTGCGGCCAAGGCCGCCCGCGAGAATTTCTTCCGTCTCGAGCACGAGGCCAGGACCACCCAGAGCACGCTCAACACCCTGAAGGATCGCCTGAACGAGACCCGCGTCACCCTGGCCCGGGCCGAGGTGCATGAGGAGGACCTGCGCCGCCTCGTCTCCGAGGAACTGCATATGCGACCCGAGGAGCTCGTCCCGGACGCGGCCTTGGCCGATCTCCCCAAAGAACGCCTCGAGAAAGACATCCTCCGGCTCAAGGTCCAGCTCGAGGAGATCGGCGGCATCGACCCCCTCGTCACCCAGGAATACACCGAGACCGAGGAACGCTACGCCTTCCTCTCCCACGAGTCCGAAGACCTCGAGCGAGCGGTCCTGTCCTTGGAAAAAGTCATCGAGGAGATGGACCAGAAGATCGCCTCCGCCTTCGAGTCCGCTTTCGAGAGCATCAATGCCCATTTCGCGCAGTACTTCAAACTCATCTTCAACGGCGGGCGGGCGGAGCTCGCCAAGGTCAGGATCCAGAGCCGGACCCGGACAAGGAACGAAGAAGAGGGCGACACGGACGAGGAAGTCCCGGGGGCCGAGGACGAGGGACTGGTCCAGGTCGGCGTGGAGCTGAGCGCCTGCCCGCCGGGCAAGAAGATCACCAATCTCTCAATGCTCTCCGGCGGCGAACGCTCGCTCACCTCGCTCGCTCTCCT
>CAYNEL010000020.1:0-15351 GCA_964396225.1 uncultured Bdellovibrionales bacterium
GCCACCCAGCACGATGTCGGTGCCGCGGCCCGCCATGTTGGTCGCGATCGTGATCATCTTCGGGCGCCCGGCCTGCGCGACGATCTCGGCCTCTCGCGCGTGCTGCTTCGCGTTGAGCACCTGGTGCGGCAGCTTGTCCTTCGTGAGCTGCGTCGACAGCAGCTCGGAGTTCTCGATCGAGGTGGTACCGACCAGCACCGGCTGGCCGCGCTGGTAGCAGTCGCGGATGTCGGCCAGGATCGCGTCGTACTTCTCGCGCGCCGTGCGGAAGACCTGATCCTGGCGATCCTCGCGGATCATCGGCCGGTGCGTCGGGATCACCACCGTCTCGAGCCCGTAGATCTCCTGGAACTCGTAGGCCTCGGTGTCGGCGGTGCCGGTCATGCCGGCGAGCTTGCCGTACATGCGGAAGTAGTTCTGGAACGTGATCGAGGCGAGCGTCTGGTTCTCGCGCTGGATCGCGACGCCCTCCTTCGCCTCGACCGCCTGGTGCAGGCCGTCGGACCAGCGCCTGCCGGTCATCAGGCGGCCGGTGAACTCGTCGACGATGACGACCTCGCCGTTCTGCACCACGTAGTGCTGGTCGCGATGGAACAGCGTGTGCGCGCGCAGCGCGGCCATCAGGTGGTGCATCAGCCCGATGTTGCCCGCGTCGTAGAGGCTCGCGCCGTCCGGGAGCAGGCCCATCTGCCCGAGCACCTGCTCGGCCTTCTCGTGCCCGGCCTCGGACAGGTAGACCTGGTGCGCCTTGCGGTCGACCCAGTAGTCGCCGGGCGGATCTTCCTCGCCGGTCCTGGGCTCGGCGGCCATCTCGTCGAGCAGCGGCGGCAGCGCGTCGACCCGCTGGTAGGTCTCGGTGTGGTCTTCGGCCTGACCCGAGATGATCAGCGGGGTGCGGGCCTCGTCGATCAGGATCGAGTCGACCTCGTCGACGATCGCGTAGTGCAGGTCGCGCTGGCGCCGGTCGCCAACCGCGTACTCCATGTTGTCGCGCAGGTAGTCGAAACCGAATTCGTTGTTAGTGCCGTAGGTGATATCGGCCGCGTAGGCCTCCTTGCGAGTGATAGGGATGAGGTTCTTCATCTCGACCGTCACCTCCTCCTGGTCGACCACGTTGGGCTCGTAGCGGTAGGACAGGCTCTGCTGGAGGATACAGCTCGTGGACAGTCCCAAGGCATGGTAGACCGCGCCCATCCAGTTGGCGTCGCGCTTGGCCAGGTAGTCGTTGACCGTCACCACGTGCACCCCTTTGCCGGCCAGAGCATTCAGATAGACCGGTAGCGTCGAGGTGAGAGTTTTGCCTTCGCCCGTTTTCATTTCGGCGATCTTGCCCTGGTGGAGGACAATGCCGCCCATCACCTGCTCGTCGAAATGCCGCTCGCCGATAACCCGAGTGGCCGCTTCGCGCACCACCGCGAAGGCTTCCGGCAGGAGGGTATCGAGCGACTCCCCTCTTCCGAGACGTTCACGGAACTCGACGGTCTTACCCTTGAGGGCGTCGTCCGAGAGCCGGCGCATCCCGTCGGCCAAAGCGTTCACCTGCGACACGAGCGGCCGGAGCCGTTTGATCTCGCGTTCGTTGGAACCGAACAGTTTTTCGAGAAATGACATAGAAAATCAAAACCAAGGCTTATCCAAGCCTCTCCTCTGCTCGCTCCAGTCTAGCGACAAAAACCCCCTCCGTCAAAGGAGGGGGTCGTGGGGAATCCGGTTCACTCGGAGGGGCAGGCGGCGAACTCACAACTCTCGCCGGTGCGGCCGACGGCTGTAACGCCGTCATCGCACATCTTGACCTCGTCGGTGCAGCCTTCGGCAGTCACGCCCTGCACTTCGCCCATGGCCGGAGGGGCCGGCGGCGGAGGCGGCGCCATGCCGTCGCCGCTGTCAGCGGGCGCCGGTGGCATGGTCTCCGGGGTCGAGACCGGCTCGGACTGCGGAGCCAGGAAAAACGCAATCGTCCCAGCGATGAGCACCAGCACGATGACCGCAAAGGTCAGACTGACTTTTTTGTTCATACTGCGTGTTACGGGTTATCCCTCGCACTTGGCAACAGTATAGCAGGTTGCTGGGTAATTTTCAAAACGCGTCAAGCGGCCCGATCGCCCTTAGAACCGCGCGCCCTCGTCCAATACCAGCTTCTTCTTGATACTCCGGGCGCCCCGGCGTTTGAGCGTCGAAAACTTATCTTTGGCGTGTGCAATTTGTCCTTCCAGCTCATCAATAACAAGGTCCACTGAGCCCTCGATGCTCTCGGTCGTGTCCTCGGCCCGGTAGAGCTGGCGAGGGGTCTCCACCATCACCTCCACCCGGAACTTCCCCTTTTTGTCGAGGTCTATCTCCACTTCGAATTTCGAGACGGGATCCACCAGCTTCTCGAGACGCTCCAGGCGTTTCTCGATATAGGCGTTGGTCCGGGCATCGAGGGTCACTCCCTTGGCAAAGAAGCGTGTCATACGGCGCGATCGTCAGGGATTACGCTTCCATTTTAGCATCCGACCCGTGTTCTTCCCAGACGGTTTCACAGCAGGCCCTCAAAGGGTCTGGTGAGAGTCGAGATGAGCCAGGGAATGGCCACGGCCAGCCCGATGAGAGGGAGGACGATGAGAAGGAGCTGGGCCACGCCACTCCAGAAGATGTAGCGGCGCGTCTTCTCGACCGCCGTCCGGACGGCGTCGAGTTTCTGGTTGAGGAGGGCAAACTGGGATCGGATTTCGGGATCCATAATCAATTCTCGGAAGGTTCGGGGGGAGGGGCTGGTGTTTGTGCGCTGGCGTCGTCCTCGGTCATGGGAGCATCCGTCACCGGTTCCGCCACCGAGACCTCCTGATTGTCGGAGGTTTCATCCTTTTCGTCAACGTCCGCGACGGTCTCCGGTTCCGCTTCGGACGAGATCGGTTCGGGCGCGAAAGCGGTCGAGGCCATCGACGCTTCAAGGGTTTCCGAAACCTCGTCTTCTTCCTCGTCCCGATGCGTGCGGCGTTCGGAACGCTCCTCTTCCTCCCACTCGCCGGCATCGACGGAGTGTCCGGCCAGCCGGACGTCCAGGATGAACGCCGCTCGAGTGCCGTAGATGAAGCCGAACCCTCCGAAAAGGAGCAGAGCGGTGAAAATCCCGGCCTTGGCGCGCCGCCAGAAGAAACCGGGCGGGCGCGGCTCGGCTTCGGCCAGGGATTCGTAGATCCACGGCCGGAACAGACGCGGGCGGATGACGGGCCGGATCCGCCGCGGGGCGGGCCTGGCACTATCCATCGGACGGCGAGACGAGGGGGGCATAGGCTTCAGACGATGACGAGACGGCGGATGTTGCGTTCGGGATGGCGGGCGAGGGAGAGTTCGGAAGCCGCACGCCATAGGCCGAGACTCTCGTCCAGGATGATGAGGATCGCGGGGATGAGCACTAGAAAGAGGAAGCCGTTGGGGGTCTTGGCGAAGGTGACGGCGTAACCTAAGTACGGGATATCCAGGAACACCTTGCCGAGGATGTTTTCCGGCCTGACTTCTTCGCCGTCGGCCAGCTCGTTGGCGTCGCCCTTGGTCCGGAAATACGCCTCCCCCCGCCGCTCCCCCGTCCCGACGATGCGGTGCGTCACGGTGGTCCGCCCGGAAGGCGCGGAACGGGTGACGATGTCCCCCACCCCGTAAGCCGGCAGGGCCCGGACGAAGATGACACTCCCCGCGGAAAACTCCGGTTCCATCGAGCCTGAGAGCACCGTGAAAGCCCGGTAGGTGCCGAGCCAGGGCGAAAACGTCAGGAGGAGGACGATGCTGAACAGCAACAGTCCCCCAAGGAGGAGGTGCAGGAAAGCTTTGGCTGTCAGGTGCAGAAGATGCGTCATACATCATGGATCCTCGATCGGCCGCCCCTCCCTTTGGAGAGACGGCCTCGGAGCATCCAAGCTGGAAAACTTAGAATCCGCTGCTCAAGTCAGCCGGCCAGCTGGTCGCTGTCGCTTGACGCCCCTGAGCCACAATAGAGGCGTTGTACACCTCGCCTTGGTAGTCGTCACCAGCAGTCGTCTTGAGACGGACGGTCAGCTGGAACTGGGCCTTGTCTCCGGCTGGGACCGGAATAAGATTAGTGTCTGTACCATCCAGACTGTAGTAAAAGATGCCAGTGACCGGATCAGTGGTGGAAATTTGCGCCCAAGAAGCACCGTTCCAGTGTTCGACCTTTGCCACCTCTATGAGGGAATTGTCTGGACTGGTGATAGTGCTCCCAGAGTTGTCCCACGCGCCGAAAGCCGCACCGCGTAGATGGATGTCTGTCGTCGAAGTGTTCTTGACATCGAAATTCACGAGACGTGTTTCGCCAGGGAGAATGCCAGTGATATCGAAATCCAAAGGTGTCACATCGTTCTGATTGAGGATGTCGATACTCAATGTTCCCGCCGTGATGGTGTTGCCGCTGGCGGTGTCCGTCGTACTGAAGAACGAATACGTCCCGCCGCCTACCACGGCCGCGGCGGCCACGATGACGATAAGACTGCGCAAAATGCCTAACATAATGTTTTTCTTAGCTGTTTAGTTTGCGTCGGGGCCGTCACTCTTCTTCTTCCGGGGCCACCGACTCGGCCACGAAGAATTCCTCCCAGGTGCATTTCTGGTCCTGGGCGCCGTTACCGGCGCTCTCATCGAGCTGGGCGCGCTGTTGGATGTGCTGGGTGGCGCCTCCGGCCAGCGTGGCTCCCGGAGGAACGCCCGTCACTTCCACCCGTTCCGCCCCACCCGCCATATCGAGGATATTGCCGCTGTAGACGACCCGGCTGCGCTCGCTCGCGTCCGAACCTGATTCACCCGTGGTCACGGTCAGGTTCGTCAACGGGCAGAGGCTGCCGCCGAGGTTGTCCACGTACATATAGATCCGGACCGGGAAGACGCTGTCGTTCTCGAGGGCGGCCCGCGCCCAGGGCGTGTACTGTCCCGGAACGAGATCGCTCGCCACCAGCGGCTTGGCCAGGGCACCGGTGCTCGACTCCCCCTCCACATTGAACTCGACGACGGCCGTGCTAATGGTGTTGCCGATGATCGAGTCCGAAGCGCTGAAGTAGGAGTACGTGGCTCCGCCCGACGCCGCCAAGACGGCCGTGATGATAACCAGGCTGCGTATGATGCTGAACATACGTGTGTTTACTTTCTGTTGTTTCTCTTTATTTCGCGCCCTATCGACCCCCTGAGGACGCTCCCCCGATGCGCACCAAAACACCATGCCGTCCCGCGACTGCTTGGTGCTGCTGTTTGTGTTCCTCTTTGTTTTGGTTTCCCCCTTTTTCTTTTCTGTTGTTTCGGAAGAAAAGAAAAACAGGCCGTTCAGCGCGACGCGGTGTCGTACCGAATGGCCTGTCGTGTATATCTCTCAACCCTCCGACATCCTCCCATACCTCCCTTGAAGAATGCTCACATTTTCAGCATACTGCCGGAACCGGAAACGGGCAAGCCGGACTCAGAATCCCACCCACTGCACTTCCTCGCGAAGCTGGACGGAGAATTCCGCCCGGACGCGCTGTTTGATGATGCTGGCCAGCATCAGGACATCGTCCGCAGTGGCGTGGCCGACGTTCAGGACGTAGTTGGGATGGCGGTCGCTCACCATAGCGTCCCCCACCCGTTTGCCCCGCAATCCAGCTTCATCGATGAGTCAGCCGGCCGGAAGCTTGTTGCCCCGGGCCTCCATCCCGGTGTCGCGCTTGAAACGCTCGAGAAGCTTGGCCTCCCGGATTTCTGGGTTCATGAAGAATGAGCCGGCGCACTGGGCGTCCTGGGGATGCTTCTTTTCCCGCTGGCGGACGGTTTCCTCCATGGTCTGCCGGATCCCGGCCGCATCGCCTTCAGAAAAACTGAACTCGGCGGAGAGCACCAGCCACTCGGGATGGGTCTTGAAGTAGCTCGAGCGGTAGCCGAACTCGCAGCGTCCGGGGATGAAGTGTCCCGTCTCGAGGGTCTTTATGTTGAAGGCTCGGACGTGGGAGACAACCGAGCCAATCTCGGTACCGAAAGCGCCGGCGTTGCCGCGGATGGCCCCGCCCACCGAACCCGGAATGCCGGCCATGCGCTCGAGGCCCGACAGTCCCCGCTCGGCCGCGCCGCGGAGAAACGCCTGGAGGTCGGCTCCCGCTTCGGCCCGCGCAGTCGTGCCGTCGAAGGAGACGGCGGTGTTCTCCATCTTCATCACCAGTCCCGGGAAACCCTTGTCCGCGAAGAGGACATTGCTGCCGCCGCCTAAGACGAAGATGGGCAGGCATTTCTCCCGCGCCCACTCGAAGCACTCCCGCACGTCGTCCTCGTTCTTGGCCGAAGCGAAATAACGCGCCTCCCCGCCGATGCGGAAGGTGGTGTACGAGGCGAGCGGGACGTGTTCACGGAGAGCGAGCATAGGGGTGGTTAGCGTTTGAGGAACGAGCGGCCCACCTCCCAGACGGAGCCGGCGCCCAGGGTCACCACCACGTCCCCGGGCCGGGCTTCTTCGCGGAGACGGACTACGGCCTCCTCGGCACGCGGGATGTGGACGGCCGTGCCTGGCCGGTAAGTGTTCATCAGTCTGACTAGGTCGGCCGACGAGACCGAACCGGCCTCCTCCCGGGCGCTGCCGTAGACGTCGAGGACGATGGTGCTATCGGCCAGGTCGAAACTCTGGGCGAACTCCTGGAGAAAGGTGGCCGTCCGGCTGTAGGTGTGGGGATGGAAAACCACGCGGAGCGGATGTTCGGGGAAATGTTCACGCGCCGCCCGGAGAGTGGCCAGGATCTCGGCCGGATGGTGGGCGTAGTCGTCGTACACGAGGACGCCGTCACGCTGGCCGATGAGTTCGAAACGCCGTTCCACGCCAGGGAAACGGGCCAGCGCCTCGCCGACCGCCCCAAGATCGAGCTTCAGGTCGTGGCAAAGGGCCATGACGCCTGCCGCGTTGACAGCGTTGTGCTCCCCGGGCACGGAAAGCCGGAACTCCCCCAATGGCTCCTCGCCCCGGAGCAGGGTGAAGCGTTGGAGGGCACCTCCGGCTTCCCGAGGATCGAGGACGGTCCGGCCGACGATGCGGTAGTCATTGTCTTCGACCAGGCCGTAACGGAGACGCTGGCCCGCCTTGGCTTCCGACACGGCCAGCGCCCGAGCGTGGTCGCCGCACACCACGAGGTGGCCCGCGGCCGGCAGACGCTCGATGAAACGCTCGAAGACCGCCTCGTAGCTTTGGGTATCCGGGAAATAGTCGGGGTGGTCCCAATCCACGTTGGTAAGGAGGATGCCGAAGGGCTGGTAATGAGAGAGCTTGTCCTGGTACTCGTCGGCTTCGAGGACAAAATAGGAGCCCGCGCCGACAAGCGCGTTGCCACCCCATTCCCGAACGCGGCTGCCGAGGAGGGCGGTCGGCCGGGTACCGGCGGCCTCGAGTGCCACAGCCAGCATAGCGGCTGTAGTGGTCTTGCCGTGGCTGCCCGCCACACAGAGGGCGAGGCTGCCCCGGGTGAGATGGCCGACCGCCTCCGGGTAACTCATCACCGGTTTGCCGGAGTCGAAAGCCGCCCGGAGCTCTGGATTGGTCTCTGGGGCGTAGGCGGTGGAGTAGATGAAGGCTTCCGCCTTGGCCGGTAGATGCTCGGCCGAGAAACCGACGAGCGGGACGATCCCCAGACGCTCGAGTACGGCGTCGGTGAAAAAACGCTCCTCCGTGTCGCTCCCCGTCACCCTGACACCCTGGCGCTGGAGGATTTCGGCCAGGCCGGTCATGCCGGCGCCCTTGATGCCGATCAGATGGACGTGTCGGAAATCCGCGAATTCGGCAGGCATAGGTTTCGGGAGAGCGGATCAGGAGAGCCGCCTAGCGTTTGAGGAGGCCCACCACGCCCGCGGCGATGCTTTCCTCCGCGTCGGGGTGGTAAAACGGCTTCAGGGCGGCCGCCATCTTGTCATGGAGGGCACGGTCCTGGGACAGACGGACGATGTTGTTCAAGAGGATGTTTTCGCCGAGATTGGTCTCCTCGAGGACGAGGGCGCCGCCCAAGCGGGCCACCTCGTAGGCGTTCATCCGCTGGTGGTCGTTGGCCGCGCTCTCTAGGGGTACCAGGATGAGAGCGGCGTTGGCGCGGGCGGCGATGTCAGCGATCTGCGAAGCGCCTGCGCGGGCCACGATGATGTCGGCCAGCGCCAGGAGATCCCCTAGGTCAGCTCCTTTCAGAAACGGCGCGAGATGGTAGTGCGCGGCGTTTTCGCCGAGACGGCTCTCCTCGATCCACTGTTTGGCCTCCTCGAAATTCCCCTCCCCCGTCTGGTGAACCACTTCGAAATAGTTGACGAGCTTGCCGGCGATGCGAGAGAAGATACGGTTGATGGAGCGGGCGCCCTGGCTGCCGCCCAAAACGAGGAGGAGTGGCCGGCCTTCGGGCAGGTTGAACGTGGCGCGGGCGCGGGCGGCGTCGCCAGCCGGGATTTCAGGCCGCACCGGCGTTCCGGTCTGGGCCACCTTGGCCACGGCGAAGTAACCTTTGGCCATGGAGTATCCCACCGCCACCCGATCGGCCAGCTTGCCCACGATGCGGTTGGCCACGCCCGGCACGGCGTCGGATTCGTGGGTGAGGACAGGGATGCCGTAGAGTTTGGCGGCCACCACCACCGGCACGGAGGCGAAGCCGCCTTTGGAAAAGACGGCGTCGGGCATGTAGCGGTAGAGGATGGCCAGCGCCTGGACGAAACCCCACAGCACTCGGAACGGATCGGTCAGGTTAAGGAGAGAGAAATAGCGCCGCCACTTTCCGGTCTTGATGAAGCGGGCGGGGATGCCGGCCTCCTGCATGCCGGCCCGTTCGAACTGACCGTCCGGACCGACATACAGGAATTCGACCTTGCCTTCCAGCTGACGCTCGATCTCGCGAGCCACCACCACCAACGGGAAAATATGGCCGCCGGTGCCGCCGCCGCAGAGCACGATCCGGAACTTGGTATCGAACATAGAGGTTTCGGGAATAAGGAAAAACGAACGGCCGCAAACGGAAGACCAATGCCTAGCCTCCCTGGCCTGCCTTCATACTAGTCTGCTTGGAAATGTTGAGCAATATGCCCACGCCCGCCAGGAGGAACGTGAGCGACGTACCGCCGTACGAGAGGAAGGGCAGCGGGATACCGGTGAGCGGGATGAGTCCCGTGATGGCGGCGATGTTGACGAAGGCCTGGAGGACGATCCAAGTGGTGATGCCCACTGCTACAAGCTTGCCGAACTCGTCGGGAGCGCGGCGCGCGATACGGTAACCCCGGGCCGCCACCCCGATGAAAAGCCCGATCACCACGAGCGCCCCGATGAGTCCCCACTCCTCAGCGAAAACGGCGAAAATCGAGTCCGTCACCGGCTCGGGGAGGTAGTTGAACTTCTGACGGCTGTGGCCCAGGCCCAAGCCGAAGATCCCGCCCGTCCCGATGGCCAGGAGCGCCTGCTGGATATGGTAGCCCGCGCCTTGGGGATCGTGCTCCGGATTGAGGAAGACGAGGAAGCGCTGCATCCGGTACGGAGCGACCTGGATGAGGACGCCCAGGAGGGCGAAGCCGCTGGCGACGATGGCCAGGAGGTGCGAGAGCTTGGCCCCTCCGGCGAAAAAAACCGAGAGTGAGACGAGGAAGATGACGCCGAGCGTCCCGGTGTCTGGCTGTTTCAGGATGAGGAAGGCCAGGGCGCCCAGGATGACGAGGAACGGCAGAAGTCCTTCGTAGAGGTCGCGGATGCGGCTTCTCCCCTGTTTCGACAACCAGGCGGCGAGATAGAGGATGACCGAAAGCTTGGCTAGCTCCGAGGGTTGGAAGGAGAGTGGTCCGATGGAGATCCAGCGGCTGGCCCCGTAGATCTTGGCTCCCACGCCTGGGATGAAGACCAGGACGAGGAGGACGAGCGTCAGGACGAAGAGCGGGATGACCAGGGCGCGCCAGCGGCGGTAGTCGATGAGCTGGCCAAGGTAGAGGGCGAGCAGGCCGGGGACGAGGGCGATGGCCTGGCGCTTCAGGAAATGGTACTCGTCGTCAAAACGTGTCTCGCCGTAAAACACACCGGCGCTCGCGATGGTCACCAGGCCGATGGCGAGCAAGGTGAGGATGATCCAGAACAGCGTCCGGTCGAAACCGGGTTTAGGGGCGCGGGTTTTCTTGGTCATGGGGGTGGGTGTGTGTTTGTGTCGAGGCTCGGAACCGCTCGATTTCGGCGTGGTTGCCGGAGAGGAGCACCGGGGGCACCGTCCAGCCACGGAACTCCTCGGGCTTGGTGTACTGCGGATACTCGAGGAGGCCGGGTTCGCTGTGCGATTCCCGGACGGCGCTCAGCTCGTTGCCGAGGACGCCCGGGACGAGACGCGCCACGGCGTCCACCACCGCCATGGCCGGCACTTCGCCGCCAGTCAGCACGAAATCGCCGAGCGAGAGCTCCTCGTCCGCCAGATGTTCCGCCACCCGTTCGTCCACGCCTTCGTAACGGCCGCAGATGAGGATGAGGCGGCCGTAGCCGGCCAGCCGCTTGGCTTCGGCTTGGGTGAAGCGCTTGCCCTTGGCCGAGAAGAGGACAACCCGGGCCGGAGGAGTGGACTCCCCGTTTCCGCGCAAGCCCCCGATAGTCTCGAGACAGCGGTAGATCGGCTCCACCTTGAGCACCATCCCGGCTCCTCCACCGTAGGGCGTGTCATCTACCTTGCGGTGCTTGTCGGTCGCGTAGTCCCGGAGCTGGTGGACGACGGTCTCGATGAATCCGGCCTCGCGGGCGCGTTTCAATATGGACTCGTCAAAATAAGCCGAGAACATCTCCGGAAAGAGGGTGATGATGTCGAAGCGCATAGGCAAAAGTCTCCTTTAGTATGCCTAAAATGCCTGAAAAGCGCCACTCGGCTGGTGGCGCAGGCCTCGGGCGGAATAGAAAATCAGTGTCAACCTCACATCTTTCCCTGGAGGAGTTCGTTCAGGCGGCGCTTGAAGTCCTCGGCCGAAGGTTCGGCGGTCGGGGCGGCGGCCGGCCGTTCCTCCGGAGCCGGAGCGGAAAGCACGTCTTCTGGCTCGGCCGACGTGAGCGCTCCCTGGAGTGCTTCGTCCCAGGAGAATTCACTGGCGTCGATGCCCGGCAGGTTGGTCGGGGCCTGGCGCACGGTCTGGGCCCGGAGAAGACGCGCGTCCGCGCTCATTTTGGCGGGCTTGGGCCGGACAGGTTCGGCCAGCTGCGTTTTGGGCGCGGTCGGGGCGGCGCTCTTTGTCTCCTTCGGTGCCACCGGCTCCGGGATGGCGGCCGGCTCGGCGGCTTGGGGCGGGGCGGGGTGGACGGCGGCCGCCTGGGGCCAGGCCGAGAGATCGAGGTCGCGTGCCAGAAGCGAACGGATACGTTCGGCGCTCCGCGTCTCGCGCGACGAGGCGGGTTCTCGGTCCAGCCTGCCCGCCCAGCGACCGATAGAAAAGAGGATGGCGGTGAGGAGCGCCCCGCCGGAAAGGCCGATGACGATCCAGATGGGCAAGGGTGTGATAGCCGGACGGACGAGCGGCCCGTCCAGAGGATGGATCTCCACTTTTCCGACCCCGTAATGGTAGGCGGCTTCCCCTGCCAACACCTGATTGACGGTCCGGGCGAGGAGCTCGGCGCTCGCCGGATCCTGACTCGAGACCGTGAGGCGTAGGACATTGCTTCCCTTGAAGTGTTTCACCGCCACGTGGCGGTTCCAGAGAGTGAGGCGCCGCAGGGCGCTTTCGCCAGTCCATGGATCGCGCAGGTCGGGCGCCCGCTTGAGCACCCGGTCGTAGAAGCTGATCTGGACCGGCAGGCGCGAGAGATCGCCGGCCGCCGAGGCGTAAAGTGGGTCGCGTGGGATGACGAGCATGTCAGAGACGGCTACGGTCGTCCGGAAGAGAGGCGCCGTGAAAAAGAGGATACCTCCCGAAAAGAGGACCCAGAAGAAAAAGTGTCGGAAACCAAGCACGGGGCCGCGCGGGCGGAAGTTGTGGGCGGGAGGGATGCTCATATGCCGTGACGGAGAGTGGAGGGGAGAGTGTTGGAACGCCGCGTGCGGACGTCCTCGCAGGCTTCGGCGAGGCGAGCAGCCACGGCTTTCCACGAGAGGCTCGTCCGCACGCGGCAGCGGGCGGCTTCCGAGAGGCGGGCGCGTTCCTCGCCGTTATTGATGAGGTAGGAGAGTTCCTGCTGGAGGGATTCGGCCGATTTCGGATCGACGTATTCCGCCGCGTCGCGGGCGATCTCCCGGGTGCGGTCATGCTGGAGGGCGAGCATCGGGAGGAAATGTCCGAGACCGAGACGCAGGGTTTCGAGGGACTGTCCGTCCCGGCCGGGAACGACGGCCAGGAGGGCGTGCGAGAGGAGCTGGTGCAGGGTCTCGCCCCGGACCTCGCCGGCGAACACCACCGAATCGCGTCCCTCCGCGAGCAGGCGGAGGAAACGGGCGTATTCCGGATCAGTCTCGGACGAGCCGAGGAGGACGAGCTTGAAGTTGTTGGGGACGCGGCTCGTGTCCTCAAGCTGGAGGAAAGCCTTGATGAGCCAGTGGGCTCCGGAAGCGGGCGAGGCCGCGCTTCCGGCCACCAGGTAGCTCCCCTCTTTCAGGTTGAAGGTCTGGAGGCGGTCGGCCCGCGCCGTGCGGCCGGAGGGCGTGCCCTCGGGAATAGCCACAGCCTCGACACCGTAATAATCGCGGATGAACTCGGCCTGGGACTCACGCGGCACGACGACAAGGTGTGGCGAAAGGAGGAGCGGCGCGGCTTCGGCCGGCGGCTGTTCGGAGGATGGAAAACCGAGCACGCTCACCGTCCGCCGTTTCAGGAGACGGAGGCAGAGGGTGAGGAAGCGTCCCGTTTCGGGCTGGAGGTAGACCGCGTCGTACGGGACAAACAGGGCGTGCAGGACGGCAAAGGCGTGCTGGCTCCGGTCGGCCAAAAGACCCGCCAGGGCCGGGACGTGCCTGATCAGGACCCCGCGGTAGCTCTTGATCCTGGGATGGGTATAGGCGGCTCGGGCGTACACGGTCACGCTGTGGCCGGCCGCGGCCAACGCGGTAGCCAGAGCTTCGACGTGGCGTTCGGGGCCGGGACCGACGGCCGGCAGGCCGCGTTGGCCGATGAAGGCGATGCGCATAAGCAAAGAGGTGGGCCGTTCTGGGGAGAACAAGGAAAAGTAGCAGAAAAGCGAGCAGGGTGTCAAACCGCCGTCCCGACCGAAAGACATGAAAAACGGCCGCCCGGGGAATACCCCGAAGCGGCCGGAACGGCCTGTCTGCGCCACCTATCGAACGGCCAACGCCTTGTCGCCGGAGAGCTTGGCGTAACATTGTCCCACGAAAACCTTGAACGGATGGTCGTCGGGGAGGTTCCGCAGCACGGCGATGTTCGGCAGTTCGAAGCGTACCTCCGAGGGCTGCATCACCACGGCCAGACTGAAGGTCCTGGCAAGGGGGTTGTAGGACAGGAACACCTCCCCCTTGAGAGCGTTACTGACGAGGGCGGTCGCAGTGTCCGACGCGCCCGTCTCGAACGTCGTCGAGGAGAAATAGGCGGCCCCGCAGAAGACGGATTCGGCGGATGCCGCCGGCGCCCCCAGGAGGACGAGACACGACCACCATGCTCTGGTGCGGATATTCATCGTTCCTCCTCACGGTCGAGAGAAAGGGAAGCGTCGCCGCAGGCCGGTCGATCGGCGGTAGCGGCATGCTGGACGAAACAGCGGGAGACGCGGTCGGCCAGGACGCCGTTGGGCAGGCACTCGCTGATCATCTGGACGACGTACTCGCCGCGTGTCCCGTCATAATGCACGAGGGCCGGTCGGTACGCCTGCGGGGCGTCGGCCGGCACGAGGCGCAAGTCGAGGGCCGTCTGCCAGTTGCGGGTCAGGGACGGGTCGCTCACCGAGACCACCATGTCGTCCGGGCCGTCGCAGGGCAGCCCCGGCGGGCCGTCCCGCGCACCGGCCAAAACCGCCATACTCCACAACACCAACACCGATACATAAGGACGCATAGCGACCTCCTCTCTGTTGCGATGGATGGGGCCAAGGTACTTGTCTTCATCTCTACCCTACCCCCTCCACCCCTGTCAAACGCCAAAACCCGCCGCGGGGGCGGGTCGGTGGGACGCTGCCGGCGGGCCGCGCCGTCAGAAGAGGGCCTGGATCTTGTCGGCCACCTTGAACTTGCCGAAGTCGTGCACTGTGACGAGAATCATGAGGACGAGGAGGAAGAGGAAGCCCAGCTGGTGGAACCAGCCTTCGACGCGATGACTCACGGGACCGCCCTTGACCATCTCGATCAGGACGAACAGAACACGGCCGCCGTCGAGCGCCGGAAACGGCAGGATGTTGATGATGCCGAGGTTGATGGAGAGGATGGCCGCAAAGAAGAGGAGGTACGCCAGGCCGAGGGTGCTCACTTCCTTGGTGAGGTAGGCGATGCCGAGCGGTCCCGCCACGTCCTGGAGGCTCTCCCGCTCTCCGCCCACGAGACCGGCTAGGAGCCGGCCCACGCCCGTCAGCATGGCACCGGTCAGATGGTACGTCTCCCGGGCGCCTTCGAGGAGGGCTTCTCCCCAGCCGTAACGCACGATGACGGTGGCGTTCAGGGCCACGCCGAGCGCCCCTTCGCCCTCGGGAGTCTCGAGCCGGGGAGTGCCGCTCAAGAGAACGGCTTCGCCGTTACGCTCCACCTTGAAAGTGATCTCCTCCCCTTTGTTGGCGGCGATGTAGGCCTGGGTCTCCGGAACGCTCGCCATTTCCCGTCCGTCGAGACGGAGGATGACGTCCCCCATCTTGAGCCCCATGGCTTCGGCCGGGGAACCGGACATCACCTGTGAAATCTGGATGCGCGGGGTCTGTCCGGCCGGCAGGGTGGCTTCCGGATCGACGGCGCGCGGGAAACCCAGGGTGAGGGTCCAGGCGATAAGGAGCCAGGCCAGGAGGAAGTTCATCACCACCCCGGCCACGAGGATCTGGATGCGCACCAGCGGGTGCCGCACCGCGAAGCTATCGGCCTCCGGACGGCCGCGGCCGTCCTCGCCTTTGATCTTGACGAAACCACCCAAGGGGATCCAGTTGATCGAATAGACAGTGTTCTGCGAGACCACATCGCGGCCGCCCCAGACAAAACGGTAGCGTCCCGCCGTCTCGTCTTTCCAGAAACCGAAGAGGCGGGGCGGGAAACCGAAACCGAACTCGTCGGCCTTGACGCCGTGGAAGCGGGCCACGGCGAAATGCCCGAGCTCGTGCACAAAGACGAGGAGCCCCAGGACGACGATGAAGAGCAGCAAGGTGGTCATAGCGGAATATCAGTCTAGCACGGACCGGGCCCTTTGTCCCGTCAGACGGTCATCACTTCCTTCTCCTGGCAAGGCGCGCAGGTTCGGGGAAGCGCCTTG
>CAYNEL010000021.1:0-15067 GCA_964396225.1 uncultured Bdellovibrionales bacterium
GCCCATCTCGCCTTCGATCTCGGCCCGCGGCACGAGTGCGGCCACCGAATCCACCACGATGACGTCCACCGCGCCGGAGCGGACCAGGGTCTCGACGATATCGAGCGCCTGTTCGCCGGTGTCGGGCTGAGAGATGAGGAGTTCATTGACGTTCACCCCGATGCGCTTGGCGTACTCGGGGTCGAGAGCGTGCTCCGCGTCCACGAAGGCCGCCGTGCCGCCGCCCTTCTGGGCGTTGGCGATGATGTGGAGGGTGAGGGTCGTCTTGCCCGATGACTCCGGTCCGTAGATCTCGACAATGCGGCCGCGCGGGACGCCGCCGATGCCGAGGGCGATGTCAAGCGAGGGCGATCCCGTCGGGATGGCTTCCACGTCCACCTTGCGCACGTCGCCCAGCTTCATGATCATGCCCTCGCCGAATTTTTCCTTGATCTGGCCGACCAGCTCGTCCAGTTTCTTGTGCTCCTTGGCTTCCGCCGCCTTTTCCTTGGCCATATGGTTGTCAGGGATAAAAATGTCCGTCTCTCCTATTTACCACCGCCGAACCAGCCGCGCAAGCGGCCGAGCAATCCCTGGCCCGACCCCGAGGACGCCTCATCGACGGCCTGTCGCATCTTCTCGTTGACCTGTCGGATGGCGGCCGTGAGGTGGTCATGGACCGTCTGTTCCTTGGCCATCTGGGCCGCGAGCCGCCCACGGACGCTGTCGTCAGCCTCGGCCAGTTGCGCCTCGGCCTGTTTGATCCAGAGCGTATGGTCGGACAGCATGCTCTGGTAACGCCCGAGGGCCGCCTCGAGCTTGGGAGCCGCATCCGGTTGGGAGGGGTCGATGTTCCTCACCTGATCCATCCAAGACCGGATTATCGACAGGTCGTCGGACTGCCCTTCCCGCTCAAGCGTGACCTCCGCCTGATGGGTGTCGATGGCCTGGCCTTCGCGTGACTGTTTTTTTCTTAATCGATCGAGGGCGTGCGGATCGACGAGCGCGTCCGAGTCCCGGCCGCCCGCGACGGGACCCTCCTCTGTCTCGAACGGCAGAGGGGATCCTCCGATGGAATCCGCCAGCTCACGCAACTTCTGTTCCGCCTGGGCCGGAGAGAGCGGTCCTGGATCGCCCGGTTCGTGCTTCGAAACGAAATCCACCGCCACCCGGGCCTTGGGTTTCGGTCGGGCCAGCTCCAGGTCGGGTGCAGGAGACGCGGCATCGGAAGCCTTGGCGGCTTCGGCCTTTGCCATCAACTCCTGGAGCTCGGGCGGTACCTCGGACAGTTCCTCCACTACTATCCCCTCTTCGGCCTGTTGCGCTGAGTCTCCTGATTTCCGAAAAGGCAGCACTTCGGCTGACGACGACCCGCTCTCAGCACGCCCCTCCGACACAGGCATCTTTTCTGCTGGGACAGCCATAAGAGAATAAAGTCAAGGCTCAATACAGCCAGTATACAACGGAAAAGCCCCCGGCTCTACCGGGGGCCCTGTACCTTGGGAAAGCGGGGGTGACACTTATTCTTTCTCCCGATAATCATCCAGTTTCACGACATTGCCGTCAGATTCGATCGGCGGGAACGGGCTTTTTTCACCGGGCGGCACGATATCGTCTTTCTCCATCAATTTCGGCAAGCTCGCCGGTTTTGGTTCCTCCGGCTTGTCAATGGAATCAGGCACCATATCCTCCTGGATTTTTGGCAACTCATCGGTGGGAGCCGCAATATCATCCGAATGGAGAAGATCGGGGAGCTTCTGGCCGAGATTTTCGGATCGCATAGGCGTAAGGATGATGAATTTACCGCTGACCGCCCGTCAGATCGATGACGGGCTTGTCCTCCTCTGCGAGAGACAGGCCGGCGCCTTTCGAAGTATCTGGGGGCGGCGTTTCACGGCGGACCTGTAAGTTTACGACGTCCGATCCCTCTGGCTCGAGCGTAAGCGCGGGCGCCTCGACCTCCGGCGACTGGGCCGGCTTCTGCCTGGTCAGATCTATGGCGGCTGGCTGTTCCGATGATTCCAAACTGAGTCCTGCGGCTTCGACTTGCCGGGCTGGAGTCCGGGTGTCTCGGGTAAGGTCCATCGTCGTGGAGCCCTGGCTTTCGAGAGAGAAATCCGGGGCATTGACCTCCGGCTGCCCGACCGAACCGTAGTCGTGGTCGGCACTCCGGCGCGCGCCATGATCCATATCGGACGAATCAGTGGCCAGCTTCGAAACTTCAGTCTTTCCTCGGAAAAAATCCATGAAACCCATAAACGCGAGAGTTAATCCTTAGAGCGCTCGGTTGGCGTCATATTCAGTACGGACTTCTTTTTTGCCGCTTCCTCCGCTCAATGTCGCCCCCTCCATACCGCCACTGAGACTCTTCAGCCTTTCGGCACGGGCCTGCTCTTCGGGATCCAAAAGGCCCGCCGACTCGCTTTTTCCCGAATCAACCCCGCCCAACTCAAGGCCGCCGCCTTCTTCAAGATTTATATCAAACGCGGGAAACTCTTCCTGTACCGCCTCTGTTTTCGGCTTTTCGGCAGGTTTCTCAGCTTGGATCTCAAGATCCAGTTCGATTTTTTCAGGAGAACCACTTGGCATAACCGGGCGAGGTTACGGATTAGGAAACTAACCCAACGATAGGGTGCTTCCAGTATACACCCTCCCCCTACCGGGAGGGTGCCGGGGCCGGATCCTGACCGTTCGGAGCCACGGGTGGGGCGACTTCTGGCTGAACGGCCGGGGCGGGTTCCACGGGTGCCGGCTCGGCCAGGACCGGCTCCGGTTCGGCCATCTGGACCGTCACCGTCTCGCTCCGCTCCTTGTCGAACTTGTTGATGGTGGTGATAGAGAGGGTGTTCAGTCCTGGCGAGAGACGCACTTCCTCGGCGAAATCACCGTTCTCCTCCACCAGCACCGGCTGGCGGTTGATGAGGAGCGTGGCATCCGGGTCGGTCCGGCCGCGCACGATGACCGAGGGGCCGGGGACGATGACGCCGTTCTCGGGCTCCAGGATGACGAGCTGGGGGGCCGCCGTGAACTGGCGGTACTCGCGGTAGAGGTAGAAGAAAGCGCCCATGGTAAGGAGGACCGCGCCGGAGACGGCCAGCGCCCGGGGGGTGAGGACGAACGACGGCAAGCGGAACGGCTGGCGCTCCTTGGGGGCGAACTCCTCCTTTTTCAGGTTGGCCCGGATCCGGCGCTCCTTGTCGTAGAGCCGTAGGAGGACGGACTCGTCGGCCCCGAGGAAACGGGCGTAGCTACGCACGAAGCCGCGGACATAGACGTCGAACGGCAGTCTCTCGTACTCCCCGCGCTCGAGGTATTCGAGGTATTTCTGCTGGATGCCGGTCTGACGCGCCACTTCGGCCAGCGGGATGCGGAACTCGTTGCGGATGTCCTGCAGCTTCTCGCCGAGGGTGCGCGAACCGACCTTGGTACGGGTGAATCCGGTGGGAGACATAAATCAAGGGATTGCCGATATCCGACGTTCAGTTTCTTATGCCCGACTTTTTGAAATTTCCAGTTTTGCGATTTGGAATCGCGCTCTGGCATTATACCAATCCGAGCGCCTGCCTCGCGTTGTTTTCCACTTGACCCTCGAGCAGACCGGGCTCCATCCCCTTGGCCCGGGCGATGTGCCGGAGGGTTTCGGCCACGTAGGCCGGTTCGTTGCGCTTGCCCCGATGCGGCGAGGGCGGCAGGAACGGGCAGTCGGTCTCGGTGAGGAGACGTTCCGGGGGGACGAGCTGGAGGACCGTCCCAGGATCGCGGCCGGTCCCGGCGACCGAGGCCTTGGGCGGATAGGTGACGTTGCCGGCAAAGGAAAAAAACACGTGGGGCAACGCGAGCAACCTGCCGGTCACCTCCACGTCCCCCATATAGCAGTGCATCACCCGCGCCCGCACCTCCTCCGCCGAGAGCTCCTCCTCGAGGATGGCGCGCACGGCCTCGTACGCGTCGCCCGTTTCCGGCGACGAGGTGCGGCAATGGATGATGACCGGCAGACCGAGCTCCCGCGCGAGGGAAAGCTGCATCCGGAAGCCGCGTTCCTGGAGCGCCTTCCGTTCGGCGCCCACCGGACGCTCCGGGTCGCGGGAGAAATAATCCAATCCGCACTCGCCGATGGCCCGGACGTTGTCCCGATCACCCTCGACGAGCGCGCGGAGGCCGCGCTCGAGGGCCTGGAGCCCGTCATCGGTCCCCTGCTCCGGATGCTCGTCGAAAAAATGCGGATGCAGGCCGACCGAGGCGTAGACACGGCTGTCCTCGCTGGCCAGGGAGACGGCCTGCCGGTTGGTCTCCGGATCGGTGCCGACCGAAAGCAGGAGCCGGATGCCCGCTTCCCAGGCACGCCGCCCGGTCGCCTCACGGTCGGCGTCGAACGCCGGAAAGAAGAGATGGGAATGGAAATCGACCATGGCAAAAAAAGTTATTCCAACGTCAGCATGATCCCCCGTTCGAAACCGCCGCGCCGCTCACGCTTTTCGAGACGGAGCCGCTCGAGCTCCTCCCTCGGCACGCCGAGCCGCTCCCCGAGCGCGTAGACCACCTCCATAATATCGGCTAGTTCCTCGGCGTTCTTGGCCTCGAGGAACTCGTTTACTTCCTCCACAAGCTTCTTGCGCAGGGCTTCGTCCAGTTCCTCATCCAGAATTTCGCGCGTCACGGCCGGCTCGCCTTTGGCACGGATGATGTCTGGAATATTGTCTCGGACGAGTTTTTCGCTCATAGCCTGGTTGGAAAATCAATCACGGATCGACACATGACGAATGTCAATCCGTCCATCCACGCCCCGTGCGATGCTTTCCGATACTTCAATCAATCCTCGGGAAAAGCGGCTCGCGCGGCCCGCCCGCAAGCATCGTCTGGATGCGGCCGCTCGTCCCGGGGAGGAACGGCTGGAGCAGAGCGGCGATCCGGGCGAGGTCGGCGAGGAGGCTCCGCATGACCGACGCGAAGCGGTCCTGGTCGGTCTTGGCGAGCTCCCACGGCTTTTCCTCCTCGATGCGCTTGTTGGCCGAGCGCACGAGATCCCAAATATACTCCAGTCCTTCGCTGATACGGGAGGCTTCCATCATGGCGGCAAACTCATCCGGGACCTCCGTGTTTCGCGATTCGTGCTTCGCGATGGACTCGGACAGCTTCATCACCCGCGACACGAGATTGCCCAGACCGTTGGCCAGGTCGGCGTTGTACTTCTCGGTGAGACGCTCCCAGGTGATGTCGAAATCCTCGCCGATGGGTCCGAGCGAGAGGAGGAGGTAGCGCGCCCCGTCCACGCCGAAACGCTCCACCAGCTCCTTGGGCGAGACAACGTTGCCGAGGGACTTGCTCATCTTCTGCCCGTCCACATTGATGAAACCATTGATGAGAATCTGGCGGGACGGTTCGAGATCGGCCGAGAGGAGCATGGCCTGCCACATAGCCGACTGCTGGCGGAGATTGTCCTTGCCGGCGATCTGGACCGCCGGCCACAGGCCGTCGCAGTCATCCCCCGCCTCCGGCCAGCCGAAGGTCGAGACATAGTTGACCAGCGCGTCGAACCACACATACATCACCTGACTGTCATCGCCCGGCACGGGGATACCCCAGGGCAGTTTGCTCCGGAGACGCGAGATGCTGAAATCCTGGAGACCCCGCTCGACGAAGGCTCGGATCTCGTTTTGGCGCTTCTCCGGGAGAACGAAATCGGGACGCTCCTGGTAGAGCTTGAGAAGCGGCTGCTCGTATTTCGAAAAACGGAAGAAGTAGTTCTCCTCGTCTACCAGCTCGATCTCGCGGTTGGGATGGATGGGACAGCGCCCGTCCTCGAGTTCCGAATCCGTCTTCTCGAGCTCGCACCCGACGCAGTATTTCACCTGGTAGCGCCGCTTGTAGATGTCGCCGTTCTCGTCGCACCGCCGCCAGAACTCCTGGGCGGCTAGGATGTGATGGTCATCGGTGGTGCGGACGAAATGCGTCCAGGAGAGGTCGAGCAACTCCTTGAGCTCCCGGAAATGAGCGGACATCTCGTCGCAGTATTCCTGCGGGGTGAGGTTGCGCTTTTCGGCCTCCTCCATGACCTTCCGGCCGTGCTCGTCGGTCCCAGTATTGAAGGCCACCTCCCTGCCCTGGAGGCGGTGAAACCTCGCGAGAGTGTCCGCCTCCACGATCTCCAGGGCGAAACCGGCGTGCGGTTCCCCGTTGACGTAGGGCAAGGTGGTAGTGAGGGAGAATTTCTCGGGCATACGGGAGACACTTTACAAACGGACGGCCCGTGCTAGGATGGGGGCGTCCGGAACACCCCGGACCAGTTCATTACTCTTAGAGTGGCATCGGGGAGGCATTTATGCAAGGCAAGCTTTTCCATCCGGAACTGCTGCACTCTGTCCTCCTGTTATTAGCTCTGGGCGCGCCCTGCGTCGCCATCCAGATGAGCTTTCTCTATCTGAAGAAGCCTCGTCCGCTCTGTGAAGCGGTCTCAATCATCATCATGATGGCTTTTCTTTTGACCGCCGAATACCGCATCGGGCACGGCCTTCCACTCCTTCCTCAATTGGCGTCCTACGCTAACGAGCAATAATACGCTCTCGCTCCCGCCTTTTCCTCCCGACGGGAGTTTTGTTTTCTCAGTATACTAAAATAGAGAACTCGCCCTTCACCTTGTCGGGGTGTCGCGTGAAATACGCCAGCGCTTCGGACGCCGTGCCACGCACCACTTCCTCGAACATCTTGGTCAGCTCGCGGCCGATGACGATGTGTTTGTCCGGGGCAAGCGCCGCCAGAAGCTCCAGGTTTTTCACCACCCGGTGCGGCGAATCATAATAAGCGACCGGCACGGACGCATCGGCCACCGCGCGGAAATAGGTTTCCCTTCCTTTCTTGTGTGGCGGGAACCCCTTGAAGACGAACTCCTGCATATTGATGCCCGCGATCGACACGAGCGCGGCCAGGGCGGACGGTCCCGGCACGGGAGAGACCGTATGTCCAGCCTCCGCGGCCAAGGCTACCAGGCGGTTGCCCGGATCCGAAAGCCCGGGCGTCCCCGCGTCCGAGACGAGGGCCACCGCCTTCCCCTCGGTGAGCGCGTCCAACACGCGGCGCAGCTTCGACTCATCGCTGTGCTCGACGATGGGGAGGAGCGTCTTGCCCTCGATGCCATGCTTGAAGAGGAGTTTTTTCACCACGCGGCTGTCCTCGCACACGATGAAATCCGCCGCGCGGAGCGTCTCGAGCGCCCGGAGAGTGATGTCGGAGAGGTTGCCGATGGGCGTGGCGACGACGGAAAGCACAAACAGTGGTTTAGAGGGTGAGAAGTTTCTTCAGCCGGTCGGTCTCGGCGTGGGGGCCGATGACGGAAAGATTGAGGCGTTCCGGCCGGAAGAGAGAGCGCGCCACGCGCTGAATGTCACGCGCCGTGACGGCATCGATTTTCTTGAAACGTTCGGCCGGAAGGACGATCGAACCCTTGAGGGTCTCCTGGTCCACCAGGTACGAGGCCACTTCGTCCGAGGACTCGAGGTGCATTACGGCGGCACCCTTGATATGCTCCTTGGCCTTGGCGAGCTCGTCCGCGGGCACCCGTTCGTCGCGGATGCGGCGGTATTCGTCGAGGATGACCGAGAGTGTCCGCTCCAGGTTCTCGTGCTCCACACCCACCTGGGTGGCGAGGTATCCGGCGTCGTGGTAGTGTTCGACGCCGGTATGCACGCTGTAGGCCAGGCCGCGGCGCTCCCGCACCGCCATGAAGAGCCGGCTCGACATCCCGCCCCCGAGGAGGGTGGCCAGTACCGCCAGGGCATAGCGGTCCTTGTGGTTCCAGTCGAAAGCGCGCACGCCCACCACCATATGCGTCTGGTCGGTCTTCTTGTGCTTGACGAGGAGGGCGGGGGCCTTCTGCCTCTCGACGATCTTCTTGCGGATAGGAAGTTTCCCCCGCTTCACGTGGGCAAACGTCCGTTCGATCAGTTTCCGCATCTGCTTCGGATCAAACTTGCCGGCCACGCCGACCACGATGTTGCTGGCCACGTAGGCGCGGTCCCAGTACCGAATGAAATGGCGGCGCTGGAAGGAGCGGATGTTGTCCTTGGGCCCGATGATGTCCCAGCCGAGGGGTGTGTCCCCATAGAGGAGGTTCTCGAATACCTCGCCCACCTTGCGGTAGGGGGTGTCCTCGTACATGTTGAATTCCTGGAGAATGGGGCCGCGCTCGCGGTCGATCTCCTCCTGCTCGAGCTTGGCGTGGAGGAAGATGTCGGACACCACATCGAAGGCCGTGTCGGCGTGGCGGGCGTCCACCTTGGCCCAGTAGCCGGTCCGGTCCTTGGAGGTGTAGGCGTTGTACTCGGCGCCCACGGCGTCGAGCTCCTTGGAGATGTCGAGGGCGGTGGGGCGCTTCTCGGTCCCCTTGAAGAACATATGTTCGAGGAAATGCGAGAGGCCGTTCTCGCGGCGCGTCTCGTAGCGCGAGCCGGTCCCGGCCTGGATGAGCACCGTCACCGTCCCGGTCCCCTGCATCGGGGCCAGCACGACCCGCAGACCGTTTTTCAGTTTGAATTTGTGGTATTGCATAACGTTTCGGAGAAGGGATTAGACAATACGGCATTATGTACGAAAAACACCCGCAAGGCAACAGACGGGTGTCACGACCAGGACCGGGAGACGGGTCACGCGAGCCGCTTCCGGAGGATGTCGGCGAGAGAGTCGATCGGCACCCGCTCCTGTTGCATACTGTCGCGGTCGCGAACAGTGACCGCGCCGTCCGTAAGCGAATCGAAATCCACGGTCACACACCACGGCGTACCGATCTCGTCCTGGCGGCGGTAGCGCTTGCCCACATTGCCGTTGTCGTCCCACTCGGCACGGAAATCACGCTTGAGCGTATCGAAGATCTCACGGGCGCGCGACACGAGTTCGGGTTTGTTCTTGAGAAGCGGGAAGACGGCCACCTGGACCGGCGCCACGGCGGGCTTGAGACGGAGCACCGTCCGCACATCGCCCTCGCCCACCGTCTCCTCGTCGTAAGCCGAGAGGAGGACGGCCAGCATAGCCCGCTCGAGTCCGAAGGACGGTTCGATGACATGAGGCAGGACCTTCTGACCCGTCTCGGGGTCGAGGAAACGCAATTCCTGGCCGCTCGCCTCCTCGTGTTTCCGCATATCGTAGTCGCCGCGGTAGGCCAGGCCGAAGAGCTCCTTCCGCCCGAAGGGGTAGTCGAACTCGAAATCGATAGTGCGCGACGAATAGTGCGCCCGCTCGCCGTCAGGGATGTCGGTGGCGTGGAGCCGGTCGGCGGCGATGCCCACCTCCCCCATCCACTGCTCCATCTGCTCCTTCCAGAACTCGAAGATTCCCTGCCACTGGCTCTTGTCCGGATCGAAGAAGTACTCGATCTCCATCTGTTCGAACTCGCGCGTGCGGAAGATGAAATTGCCCGGAGTGATCTCGTTCCGGAACGCCTTGCCGGCCTGGGCGATGCCAAACGGAAGCTTCTTGCGGCTCACCTGCTGGATGGAGGGAAAGTCGATGAACATCCCCTGCGCCGTCTCGGGCCGGAGGTAGGCCAAGGCGGACGCGTCTTCGGCCGCGCCGAGCGACGTCTTCAAGAGGCCGCTGAACGAGCGCGGCTCGGTGAAATTCCCTTTCTTGCCGCAGTTGCCGCAAGCGGCCGAGAGGTCGATCTGATCGGCCCGGTAGCGCTCATGGCACGCGCGGCACTCGACCAGGGGGTCGGTGAAGCCGGCCACGTGCCCGCTCGCCTCCCACACCCGCGGATTCATGATGACGGGCGCGTCGAGCCCCACCATATCGTCCCGCGTCTCCACGAAAAACTTCCACCAGTGGTCGCGGAGGTTTTTCTTGAGCTGGGCGCCATAGGGACCGAAATCCCAGGAATTGGCGAGACCGCCGTAGATCTCGCTCCCGGGCAGGACGAAACCCCGGCGCTTGCAGAGGGAGACGAGCTTGTCCATATCAACGACAGGCATAGGAAACAGGGTCAATATGCTCCCATTCTAGGCGGGAACCGCACTCGGGTCAAAAAACACATCGGTCCGGATCAGACTGGTTGACGACCAGGTGGCCGGCTGGTACAACGAAGCCACAGTCCTTTCCGAACGACAGAGGAGGCCATCATGCCAGAGCAAACCGGTTCCCGGACACGGTCCGCTTCCGCACGACACTACGAGTTGGATTTCCAGACGCCCAAGGGCGCTTCAAGCGAGCGTGACCAGGAAGTCGCGCGCTGCGCCCGCGACTGCTCCCTCAGCAACACGTCGTTCATAGTGGAGGCCATCGAAAACCTCGCTACCAGAGATGGAGGGGCACGCGAAACGACCTTCATTCACATCTGCCGGACGCACCGCACGGCCCGGCTACCGGAACCAGGGGCGTGGGAGAGTCTCACCGAGAAGGCCCGGGACCGTCTCCGACACGAGATGGCCAAGGCGGGTCTCCGCCTCACCCACTGTCGACCGACAACCAGCAACGCGACAAGCTACGACCGGCACTGCGCCCTCGCCTGCGCCCACTGGGAGCACAGGGAAACCGGTATCCGCGCGGCCGATGGCCACACCATCACCTTGGTCTTCCGGATATGCGACTCGCACGGTCGGGCCCATCTCCCGACCGGAGAGATGGAACTCTGGGAGAGTCTTGATCCGACCACACGGGAAGCCCTCCGCTACCGTCTCATGAGGGACGGCTACCATATCGTCACTCCCTGACGCGCCGGCGGCCCCTCCTCACCCATGACCCGGGATTCCCCCTACGGAACCCCGGGCTTTTTATTTGACCAAGAACGGCGCCCCTGCTACAACAAAACCAGTCCCTTATGAGAGAGGTGCCAGCGATGAACCTGACCGCCGTACCATCCGAACCCCTCACCGACGCCGAGCAGGCCGCCGCCATCTGCGAGGTCGCATGCCGCGATCACGCGCGGAGCGAACTCCGACATTTCTACAACATGGTGACGCAGGATGGCCAGCGCTACCCCCACCTGCTTCTCCGCCTGTGCCAACAGCACGCCGTAGCCCACTTCACCGGACAGCAGGTCTGGGACAGTCTGACGGAAGCGTCCCAGGACAGTATCCGCGCTTTCTGCGAACGGCACGGCTACCACCTCCACATCCGTTGACCCGCCATACACAACGCCCGCCCCTCGCAACGAGGATGGCGGGCGTTTCTTCAATTCCAAACATCGGATTTCAAATGACAAAACAGCGGCTGGCCGGTTTTATTTTTGAAATTTAGAATTTATTGGTTCCCCACGATGACGAGGACGTCGGCATCGGGCCTCGCCTCGCCTTCGGGCAGCGACCCCATCTGGCCCTGCATCTTTTCGGCGATCTCGCGCGCCTTAGCCTCGGCCGCCGGATTGAGCGGCACGACGAGGATTCCGGAGTAGTCGGTCCTGGCCGCCCTGGTCCGCGTTTGCACTTCGACCGCGTCTCCCAACGCGGAGGTGAGACCGTTCTCGAACGTCTGGGTAGCGCCAGCGCCCGTCGAGCCGTTGTAGAGAGCGACCGTCACCGTCTCCAGTCCGCCCACGATCCGGATATCGTCCGGCTGGTTGGCCGATTCAGGTTCCGCTTCGGAACGCGCCTGACCCGAGGTATTGATATTGATAGCCGAGACGTCCACGATCTTTTGGGCTTCCGGACGGTAGAGGATAGCCTTGCCGGCCTGGGCGTAGATGAGCACCTTGTCGCCGTTCTCGGCCTGCTTGAAGAATTGCTGGCCCTCGAGCCGGGACTTGTCGGTGACGGTAGCCAAAGTCGGTGTCTCACCCTCGGGCAGGACCATCAGCGCCCCGACGGCTTCAACCACGTCCTTGACCTGTTTCTCGACGGCCTTCTCGGGATGCTTGTACTGGTAATAGAAATAGCCGGCCGCCCCCATCGCGCCGAGGAGGAGGACCGTCAGGAAAATGGCGGCGTAGAAAAGGCCGTTGTTCTTGGTTTCGGTGGCAGGTAGGCCGGGACGCGGAGACATTGGAAAGTTTGGTTTTCTCTGACCCCAGTATACCACCCGGGGCGGGACGCAGAAACCGTCACGGGCGGGCGGGAACGCCGAGCACCGAACGGAAATACTCGACGGTACGCCGCAGCCCCTCGTCGAGCGGAACCGTCGGTTCCCAGCCGAGCTTGGCTTTGGCGAGCGAGATGTCCGGACGGCGCTGCTGCGGGTCGTCCTTGGGCCGTTCGGTGTAGACGATCCGGCTCCGGCTTTCAGGGATGAGGGCGAGCACCCGTTCGGCCAGTTGCTTCATCGTGTATTCCTCGGGATTGCCCAGGTTGACCGGACCGACGCAACCGTCCTGCTCCATCATCCGGATCATCCCCTCCACCACGTCGTCCACGTACATAAAGCTCCTCGTCTGCGAGCCGTCCCCATGGACGGTCAGGTCCTCGCCCCGGAGGGCCTGGACGATGAAGTTGGAGGCTACCCGGCCGTCGTCGGGGAGCATCTGCGGACCGTAGGTGTTGAAGATGCGCACCACCCGGATGTCGAGCTGGTGCTGGCGGTAGTAGTCGAAAAAGAGCGTCTCGGCACAGCGCTTGCCCTCGTCGTAGCAGGAGCGGAAACCGATCGGATTGACGTGTCCCCAGTAGTCCTCGGTCTGAGGGCTGATCTCCGGATCGCCGTAGACCTCCGACGTCGAAGCCTGGAGGATGCGCGCCTTGGTGCGCTTGGCGAGGCCGAGCATATTGATGGCGCCGTGCACCGAGGTCTTGGTGGTCTGGACCGGATCGAACTGGTAGTGGATGGGTGAGGCGGGACAAGCCAGGTTGTAGATGCGGTCCACCTCGACATAGAGCGGGAAGGTGACGTCGTGGCGGAGGAGCTCGAAGTGGGGCCGGCCGAGGAGAGGGACGATGTTCTCCTTGCGGCCGGAAAAGAAGTTGTCCACGCACAGGACATCGTGCCCGTCGTCGAGGAGACGGCGGCAGAGGTGGGAACCGATGAAACCGGCTCCGCCGGTGACCAGGATTCGGTGCATAGGGTTCGGATGGCGAGGGAGACGGCTGGCGGCCGCCCCGTTCCCCATAGTATATTGCCCTTGGAGGAGAATTCAAAGCCTCCTCTCCCCCCGCTATGGAAACCGTCCCATCCACCCCACCCGACCGTCCGCTCCCACCCGAAACCTCGCCCCGGACCAGCCTGATCGACAGCGCCGTCCTGGGACGTTTTCTTCCCACTCTGCTCGCCTTGAGTTTGGCTCTGAACGCGGGCCTCGGCTTCGTCTTTTTCACTAGCCGCGCCGAGCCGGACGAGACGCTCATCCCACTACACTCCCACGAGAGCGATACCTATCCCTACCTTTCCAAACGCATCTTCGCTGAGAAACAGAACGACATCCTCATCAACTTCCTCCCCCTCCGGGCCGCCCTGCGTGAGTATATCGACCAGATCCCCCGATCGGACCAGATGGGCATCTATTTTGAATACCTCCCCTCGGGCAATTCCATCGGCATCAATGAAAAAGAAGAATTCGAGATCGCCAGCCTCATCAAGACCCCGCTCGTGATGGAAGTCTACCGCGAGATCGAAGAGGGCCGCGTGGACAAGAACACCCTCCTCACGGTCAAGGAAGAAAACCTCGACAAACGCTTCGGTACCCTCTGGCAGAAAGGCGCCGGCACCCAGCTCACCGTCGAAGAAGCCATCCGCCTGGCCCTGGTCGAGAGCGACAACACCGCGGCCAACACCCTCCTCTCTGTCATCCCGGGCGAATTCACTGAGAATGTCTTCGAGAGCCTCGACATCCCCACTACCAAGGACGGCGAGCTCATCCTCATCTCGCCCAAGAACTACTCTTCCGTTTTCCGGAGCCTCTACCTCTCTTCCTACCTGATGCGCCGCTCGTCCAACGAGATCCTCCACCGCCTCACAGAGACCACCTGGAACAAGCAGCTGGCCGCCGGCATCCCGCCGGGCATCAAGGTGGCCCACAAGTTCGGCGTCTGGCAGAACGACCGCGTCCACACCGACTGCGGCATCGTCTACGTCCCGGACCGCCCCTACCTTCTCTGTATGATGGTCAAATCCGAACGCGAAAAAGCGGACGAGTATATGACCCACGTCTCGAAAATGGTCTACGGCTACGTCGTGGCCGTCCAGCCGCCACGGGACATCAGGAATAATAACGATGGGGCTTCGGCCGCGGAAGAATAGCCTTATGCGCCTCTCCATCCTCATCCCTGTATACAATGAAGCCCGGACCGTCCTCGCTCTCCTCGAGCGGGTGCGGGCTGTCCCCCTCCCGGTGGAGCGGGAGATCGTAGTGGTGGACGACGGCTCGACCGACGGTACCCGCGCCCTCCTCGAGGCCGTCCCGGACATCCGCTTCGTCCCCCATCCGAAGAACCAGGGCAAGGGCGCGGCTCTCCGCACCGGCATCGCGGCCGCCACGGGCGACCTCATCCTCATCCAGGACGCCGACCTCGAATACGATCCGGACGACTATGGGAAGCTCGTGGCGCCCCTCCTCGCCGGGACGGCCGATGTCGTCTACGGCTCGCGCTTCCTCGAGCGCAAGAACCGCTACCGCCTCCACACCTACCTCGCCAACCGCTTCCTCTCCTCACTCACTTCCCTCCTCACTCCCTTCCCCGTCTCCGATATGGAAACCTGCTACAAGGCCTTCCGGGCCGACATCCTCCGATCCCTCACCCTCGCCGAAGACCGTTTCGGCATCGAGCCGGAAATGACCGTCAAGATGTCCCGCCTCCCCGGCATCCGCTATACGGAGGTGCCTATCTCGTATGCGGGCCGCTCGATCAAGGAAGGCAAGAAAATCCGCTGGCACGACGGCGCCTACGCCATCTGGTGCCTCATCAAATACCGCTTCAGCTGAGGCTGGCGTGTCTCCAGCGCACTGGTCTTGAAACGCATCGCATATCCCGACCATAGCGACAGGCGAGGCTCCCGGCATACGGCGAAGCGGAAGAAACTCTTGTTTCCTCAGTGTTCCGACACACAAGGAAATAGCTGGAGCGAGCCGATATGCCGTCCGAGCCGGAAGCTCAGTCGGCACTTTTCTTGCGCCCTTTCTTTTGGTGGCAACAGACATGGAAGCAATTGGTTTCGGGGCGACGCCGATCAGGGACGACCCCCA
>CAYNEL010000022.1:0-14792 GCA_964396225.1 uncultured Bdellovibrionales bacterium
AGGCCGGCTCCGAGGTGTCGGCGCTCCTCGGCCGCATGCCGTCCGCGGTGGGCTACCAGCCGACGCTGGCCGAGGAGATGGGCCCGATCCAGGAACGTATCACCTCGACGAAGACCGGCTCCATCACCTCCGTCCAGGCAGTGTACGTCCCGGCGGACGACCTGACCGACCCAGCGCCGGCCACCACCTTCGGCCATCTTGATTCGACTGTGGTGCTCTCACGCCAGCTGGCCGAGCTCGGTATCTATCCAGCTGTCGATCCGCTGGATTCGAGCTCGACCATCCTCGATCCCCAGATCGTGGGCGAGCGCCATTACACGGTCGCTCGCGGCGTCCAGAAAGTCCTCCAGCGGTACAAGGACCTCCAGGACATCATCGCCATTCTCGGTATGGAGGAATTGACCGACGAGGACAAGCTGACCGTGGCCCGCGCCCGCAAGATCCAGAAATACCTCTCTCAGCCGTTCTTCGTGGCGGAGCAGTTCACCGGCGCCCCGGGCAAGTACGTCAAACTGTCAGACACCATCGAGGGCTTCGAGAAGATCCTCTCCGGCGAGCTCGACCATGTCCCCGAGCAGGACTTCTATATGAAGGGCGCCATCAGCGAGGTGTTGGCTGCGGTGCAGTAATCCATCTCCTGTTTTCCGTTATGGCCGCCAAGCTAACCTTCAAGATCGTCACCCCGGAACGCGTCGTTTTCGAACAGGACGTGTTCCAGGCCACCCTGCCGGTCGAGGGTGGCGAGGTGACCGTCCTGTCCGACCACGTCCCGTACATCGGGGCGCTCCAGCCGGGGGAAATCATGCTCCGCGAGCATTCGACGGAAAGTCCCGAGATCGGCATTGCCACTTCGGGAGGCTTCGCCGAGTTCCACGGCAACACGCTCACCATCCTGGCAGACACCGCCGAACGAGCGGAGGAGATCGACCTTGAGCGCGCCGAAGCCGCCCGTGAACGGGCCGAGGCCATCAAGAAAGAGCGAGCTTCGATGGACGCCGAGGAGTATGCTCGCGTGGCGGCCGCTCTCGAAAAGGAGCTGGCCCGCATCCGGGTGGCCCGCCGCCATCGCTCTGTCCGCACCGGTCTCGCGCCCCGTTCGGACGAATAACTGCACTTGCCGAAAGACAGGATTTATCGTGTTACAATAAGAGGGCCGCGTCTGGCGGCCCTTCAATTTTTTCAATACTCCCTATGAACGGCGACCGTCTCATCCGTTTTACCAAGGGCATCATGGTGACGGCTTTCGCGTTGCTGGTGATAGGATTGTTCCTCAAATTCGCCTTGGTCGGACAGGTGCGGGAGGATGATCGGAAAATGACGCGCGGAGGGATGGGGGGAGTCGCGTCTTCCGGATGGAGCGATGGGTCGTCCAATATGGTTGCGCCCGAGATGGATATGTCCGGCCGGGCCATGATGGACGAAGCCGCGCCCTCGACCATGGCATACGGCGCTCCCGCGATGTCGCCCCTGCCGGATCAGGGCGGTGCCCTACCCGGAGAGGAGCAGCGTATGGTCAAACGGGGTTCCCTTGATCTGCGCGTGGATGACGTGGATGCTGCAGCCGGGACGATCGCGACCAAGGCCAAAGAATTTGGCGGCAGCGTTTCCTCGTCCAACCTCTTCGAGGACAATCGCGGAGTCAAGAGTGGCATGATTAGTGTGCGCGTGCCGAGCGATCGCTTCGACGAGGCGTTGACTGCCCTCAAAGGCGCCGCCGCCGCAGTGCTTTCCGAATCCGCCAACGCTGACGACGTCACCCGCCAGTACGTCGACCTCGAGGCTCGGATCAAGAACAAGCAGGCCGAGGAGCAGGCGTTCGTGGCGCTCCTCGAGCGTTCGGGCAAGCTTGATGACGTCATTTCCGTTACCCGTGAGGTGGCCCGGGTGCGGGGCGAGATCGAACAGCTTCAGGCCAGCCTGAACTACCTGTCGTCCCAGACAGCCATGGCGACCATCGCCGTCTCGCTCTCCGAGGATCCTCGGATCGGCCAGACGGACAGGGAGTGGAAACCGCTTTCCATCGTGAAGAACGCCTTCAACGCTCTCTTCCGCGAGCTTCAGGCGTTCGTGGGGGTGGCGATCTGGCTCGTCATCGTGCTGGTGCCCGTACTCCTCCTTTACGTCCTCATCGGTTGGCTGCTCTTCCGTCTGGGCCGTCGTCTGGCGCGCCGCTGGATGAGGCAGTGATCGACCTCTTCAGGCGCACAAAGAAAGAGCCGCCTCCCCGGATGACCGAGAGGCGGCTTTGGTACTGGCTAGGTCCGTATCATCTGACATCCAGGTGGAAGTACTGCTGGTCGAAAGGGAATTCGCTGGTTTTCGGATCGAAACGCCGAGACGAATCAATCCGCACATACGGGTCCGGCAGGATGACGCGCAGCAACTTTTCTCTGCGCAGCCATACCCAGCGCAGCCCGATCACCATCCGTTTCCGTCGGCTGATGCGGCGGTGTGTGTTCCCGTTGGCGTCGGTACGGACGAGCGTGTGGCAATAAGCCAGCCGTAGGGTGGTCGGCAGATCCGGAGGCAGCCCGCCCGCCTCCTCGAGGAAGTGCTGCACGACTGCTTCCAGCGTGGCCAGGGCGTAGTCGGGATGGACCGGCAGGACGATCTGGAGATCCGGCAGGCTGGCATTGAGCAGCTTGAGATTCTGTGTCCGGTAGTAGGTCCCGATCTCCGGATTGGCGTCCGGATCATCGGTGATGAATCGGAAATAGGACTCGAGCGACAGTACGGCAGGTGTCGTTTCACACATCGGTTTCTCCTCCGGGGAAAAGAACTGGTGCTGGCAGGGTGGCACTTTCAGTGGCCCCTGTCAAGCCTTTCTGACTTGATTTTCGGCCTCAAAAAGCGGTATTCTTGAGGGGTCTAGCCCTTCCACGCCCCTCTCCTATGTCCGCATACCGCCCCGCTGCGATCGAGAAAAAATGGCAGAGATTTTGGGAAACTCGAAGCGTCTACCGCCAGTACGGGCGCAAGAAGAAATTCTATGTCCTCGATATGTTCCCATATCCGTCGGGAGCCGGTCTCCACGTGGGGCACCCCAGGGGATATATCGCGACCGACGTCGTGGCCCGGACCAAGCAGCTCCAGGGGTATGGCATTCTCCATCCGATGGGGTGGGACGCGTTCGGTCTGCCGGCTGAGCAGTTTGCCATCAAGAACAAGCTCCATCCGTCCATCGCCACCAAGAAAAACATCGCGTATTTCAAAAAGCAGCTGGCCAAGATCGGCTTCACATACGACTGGGAGCGTGAGATCAACACCACCGATCCAGCATACTATCGCTGGACGCAATGGATCTTCCTCCAACTCTGGAAGAAAGGCCTGGCTTATGAGTCGCACGAGCCTATCAACTGGTGTCCGTCGTGTCAGACCGGGCTTGCCAATGAGGACCTGGAGGACGGGAAATGCGAGCGCTGCGGCTCGGTAGTCGAGCAACGCCCCATGCGCCAGTGGGTCTTGAAAATGACCGCCTACGCCGATCGGCTTTTGGCCGATCTCGATTCGCCTGCGCTCGAGTGGCCCGAATCCATCAAGGACCAGCAGCGCCACTGGATCGGGAGAAGCGAAGGGACGATCGTCAAATTCTTCATCAAGGGGACTGAGGAGGAGATTGAGGTATTCACCACCCGGCTCGACACCATCTACGGCTGTACGTACGTGGTTCTGGCGCCGGAACACCCGCTGATCCGGAATCAAGTATTAGGAATCAAGAACCAGACCGAAATTCGGAAATACATCGAGAGCGTCAAGAAGAAGACCGAGATGGACCGGCTGGACGCAACAAAGGAAAAGACTGGTGTGCGGTTGGAGGGCGTCGAAGCCATCAACCCATTTACGAGTGAGGCCGTGCCAGTCTACGTGGCCGACTACGTCCTCGGCCACTATGGCACTGGTGCCGTGATGGCCGTCCCAGCACATGACGAACGGGATTGGGACTTTGCTGATAAGAATAATATCAGCAAGCCAAGTGTGATTGATCCTGTATCCAAAGGCTCAATCTCGACAGACTCGGTATATCCGGTCTTCGCTCCCCATGTTCTACCTGATGAGACTATTGAAAATGCAACTGCAAGATGGAAAGCACAGGAGTATATCTTAGTGAAAGAGGGCAAGCGTTGCTTTATCATGGATGGAGTTCTCAAAAACTCTAATCAATTCTCTGGTCTTACCTCAGCTGAAGCGCGAGAAAAAATGACTCAATGGCTTGAGAAAGAGGGCTTGGGTCGCCGCCAGGTGAACTATCGCATGCGCGACTGGGTCTTTTCCCGCCAGCGCTACTGGGGCGAGCCCATCCCGCTCGTCCACTGCGAGCGTTGCGGTGTGGTGCCGGTGCCGGAAAAGGATTTGCCGGTCAAGCTTCCCAATGTGAAGTCCTACGAACCGACCGGGACAGGGGAGTCGCCGCTGGCGACTATCGACAAGTGGGTCAAAACGAAGTGTCCCACGTGCGGTGGTCCAGCCCGACGCGAGACCAACACCATGCCGCAGTGGGCCGGCTCGTGCTGGTATTATCTCCGCTACATCGATCCCAAGAATAGAAAGGCACTGGTGGACAAGAAGAAAGAGAAGAAGCTCATGCCGGTGGACGTCTATGTGGGCGGGACCGAGCATGCCACGCGTCACCTCCTCTATGCCCGTTTCTGGCATAAATTCCTCTACGATATCAAGGTTGTTTCAGGTAAGGAACCGTTCAAACGTCTCGCCAACCAGGGTCTCATTCTGGCCAGCGACGGGCGAAAAATGAGCAAGCGCTGGGGTAATGTCATCAATCCGGACGACCTGGTGGGGGATTTCGGGGCGGACGCCTTCCGTCTCTACGAAATGTTCATGGGGCCGTTTGGTCAGGCTATCAATTGGAATACCGATGGTGTGGTAGGTATGCGGCGTTTTCTTGAGAAGACGTGGAAACTCGCGGACCATGCTACTCGGTCCAGGTCGCAAGCTACAAACAAAGCAGTCGAGACCCTGCTTCATCAAACCGTCAAAAAGGTGACTGATGATCTCGAAGGGTTCCGTTTCAACACGGCGGTGAGTGCTCTGATGATCCTCGCCAATACTTTCGAAAAACAGGAAGCATTGCCAGCCAGGCAGTTCAAGACGTTTCTCCTTCTCCTTTCGCCGTTTGCGCCGCATATCGCCGAAGAGTTGTGGCATCGGATGGGGGAGAGACGCTCCATCTTTCTTGCCAAGTGGCCGCAAGCTGATCCGAAACTCCTCGTCTCCGATGAAGTGAAGATCGTCATTCAGGTGAACGGCAAGCTGCGCGGGGAAATCATGATCGCCCGCGACGTGGACCAGTCGACCATCGAGCGCCTGGCCCTGGACCTCCCTGCAGTTGTGATGCACACCGCCGGCAAGACGCTCCGTAAGACCATCCACGTTCCCGGCCGCCTGGTCAATTTCGTCGTGTCGTGAAGTCCGCATTATGAAACGCAGGAGTTTCCTGAAAGGCATGGCCGTCGGTTTGGCCGGTGGGCTCGGCTCGTTGGAAAGTTACGATCGGGCCAAACGCGCCGGGGAATCCGCCTCGACAGCGTCGTCGAAACAGGCCGAATCACTCGGCCTGATGGGGGATGTCGAAGCGGCGGAACCGGTCTTGTCCGAGAAAGCGGAGGCCCTCCTTGAGTCCAAGAACCCGATCAGCAGCCAGCTGGCGTTCGAAAACCCGGCCACCCGTCTGACCCCTGAAGTCCTCAAGGCATGCGAAGAATACTGGTACGGGAAGTTCATGGATCCGACTGACCGTCAGCATCGGGCGCTCGAGCGGGCGTTCGACCGGATGGCTACGGACTGGGACGGTGTTCGGCACGCCTTCGAGACGAAGCGGGTTCCGACCGACTTTGCGTTTATCGGCGTGCTCGAAAGCCATTGGATGCCCAAAGCGCGATCGTCTGCCGGCGCACTCGGCACTTTCCAGTTCATGCCCGGCACGGCCCGTCGCCACGGATTGAAAGTCAATCTACGGAACGCCAACCTGGACGAACGTACGGACACCCTGAAAAGCGCGGACGCCGCGGCCGACCTCATACAGTATCTGCTCGGCCGTTTCGAGAACGAGGAATTGGCGCTCATGGCCTACAACAAGAACCTCATTTGGAAGCATGCCGAGGAGAAATCGAAACCCGATCTAGCAAGCTTCCTCGAGCATCTGAACCGCGAGGCAGACGCCCTCCGGCGCTCCTCAGCCAGCGCCGAGGAGTTCGAGGCCGCCATCCGCCCCATCGCGGAAAACATCAATTATCCTGCGAAGTTCAGGGCCATCCTCCGGGCGGCCAAGGATTGGAACCAGGGGACACCCCAAGGATGAAAGGAGGGTCAGGAAATGATACAATGATGCCTATGCGCTCCACCATCCCTGACCTCATCCCACTCGAGCGGCCGATTATCGTTTTTGACCTGGAGACCACCGGTCTCACGCCCGGGGAGGACCGGACCGTCGAGATCGCCTACCAGAAGATCATGCCGGATGGTAGCGTCATCGAGCGGACCCAGCGCATCAATCCGGGCCGGCCGATCGGCGAGGACGCCACGGCTATCCATGGCATCACGGACGCCGATGTGGCAGACGCCCCGTCGTTCTCGCAGGTGTGCTACGAACTCTGGCACCTTTTCGAAGGGGCGGACGTCGGCGGGTTCAACGTCATCGGTTACGATCTGCCGTTCCTCCGCGGCGAGTTTTCACTGATGGGCAAGACCTTCGACTATTCGGACAAGCGGTTGCTCGATGCCAAGGTGCTGTATCACAAGGTGGCACCCCGCGATATGGTGGGAGCGCGTACCCTTTCGGCCGCGTACAAGACGTACTGCGGCACCAGCCACGATACGGCGCATACCGCGGCCGGTGACGTGGCCGCCACCGTCCGGGTCATCGAGAAGCTCCTGGAAAAACATCCGGAGTTCCGCGATTGGGCGTATCTGGCCGAGCTCCACGGACAGAAGAAAGCATCTCCCGAGCCTGTTCCGGCGGCCGTACCACGTCCGGCCGGCACCCTTTTCTAAGACTTTCCCGCTATGGATTTCCTGCACGCCGTCATCCTGGGAGTGGTCGAGGGACTGACCGAGTTCCTGCCTGTCTCTTCCACAGGCCATCTCGTCCTCGCGGCCGAATGGTTGCGTCTCCCGGAAACGGAATTCCTCAAGTCCTTCGAGATCGTCATCCAACTTGGAGCCATCCTTTCGGTGCTGTTCCTGTACGCCCGTCGGCTGGTCACTGATACCCGGATCCTCCCCAAACTCGCCGCCGCGTTTCTGCCGACGGCCGCGGCCGGGATGTTGTTTTACCCCCTGGTCAAGCAATGGCTCGGCTCTCCCACCCTCGTGGCGGCCATGCTCTTCCTGGGCGGGGTGGCCATCATTCTTTTCGAGCGATGGTATCGGAGCCGAGGCCGACCCAGGACGGCGCTCGAAGAGCTTTCGTTCCGGCAGGCTTTCCTGATTGGCTGTTTCCAAGCCCTCTCCATCGTGCCCGGAGTCTCCCGGGCCGGGGCCACCATCCTGGGCGGCTTGTCGCTCGGACTCGAGCGCCGCGCCATCGTCGAATTCTCCTTTCTTTTGGCGCTTCCGACTATGCTGGCGGCTTCCGCGCTTGACCTGACGAGGCAGGGAAGCGGGTTCGCGGCCGGCGAATGGCACCTCCTTGTGGCCGGGTTTGTCACCGCTTTCTTCTCGGCGCTCCTGGCCGTGCGCTGGCTGGTGCGGTACGTGGAGCGCCACGATTTCACCGCTTTCGGGGTGTATCGCATCGTCGTGTCCTTGCTTTTCCTCATCTTCATCATCCGTTGATCCCGAGGCTTTCTATGGCCCGACTCCTGCTCGGCCAGCCATTGGCCGATCCCATCCTCGACCGTCTCAAGGAGACGATCGCACGCGAGCGTCTCGAACCCGGCCTGGCCGTGATTTTGGTCGGCTATGATCCGGCTTCCGAGATTTACGTTCGGCTCAAACGCGAAGCCGCCGAACGTATCGGAGTCGGTTTCGAGCTGGTCCGCCTACCGCAGGACGCCGACACCGCCATGCTCGAGGCGGCCATCTCCGGCCTAAACGCCAATCCGACAATCCATGGCATCATCGTCCAGCTGCCTTTGCCGGCCGCCCTAGATGCTGATGCGGCGATACGTCTCATCGCGCCGGCCAAGGACGCCGACGGTTTCCATCCTGCAAACCTCGAGGCCTACGTGGCCGGTACCTCCTCCCGCGAACCGGTTTTCCCGCGCGCCATCGCCCTTCTCATCCAGTCGGCGGCAGCCGACCTCTCCGGCCAGCCAGTCCTGGCCGTCGTCAACTCCGATCTCTTCGGACGGACGCTGGTCGAAACCCTGAAGCGTCTCGGGCTCTCGGCCGAGTATGTCCTGCGCGACCAGCTCGCGGAGAGGCGCGATCGTCTGCGTGCTGCGCGGGTAGTGGTCACGGCCTGCGGCGTGCCCGGCCTTATCACCGCCGGGATGCTGTCTCCGGAAACGATCGTCATTGATGGGGGAGTGACACGGCTTCCCGACGGGCGGGTGGTCGGCGATACCGAACGCGACGCCGTGGCCGCCACGGCGGCCGCTTTCGCTCCGGTGCCGGGCGGCGTGGGACCGCTCACCATCGCCTGTCTCCTTGAGAACGTCGTGGGCGCCGCTCTGGCAAACAAAAACAGCCCTGACTAGGGCTGCCCTGAAAGTGCCGCGGGAGAGACTCGAACTCTCATGATATCGCTATCGCGGGATTTTGAGTCCCGTGTGTCTACCAGTTCCACCACCGCGGCCGGTGAGGAAAAACCGGGCTTCGGCCGGGGCTTCCTGACGAACGCAGGATAGGCCAATTGAAAGGGGTCTGTCAATCCGGTATAATGGGGGAACCGAAGCCGTTTTCCGGCTTGTTCGAGCCATGGAAGCCTTCGTTGGACGGCACTTCGGAGATCCCAAACACTGCACGCGCTATGGCCCGCATCATCACCTTCGTCAACCAGAAAGGCGGCGTTGGCAAGACGACCTCCACCATCAATATCGCGCATTACCTGGCGACGTTCGGCAAACGCGTCCTTCTGGTCGATCTCGATCCTCAGGGAAACGCCACCTCCGGCCTCGGTCTCGAGCTGCGCAAGCTGGAACGGAGCCTCTATCACGCGCTGATGCTTGGCGAGCCGCTTGAGCGCGTCATCCTCGAGTCGCGCGTGCCGGGACAGCACGTCCTGCCGTCTTCCCAGGACCTGGCCGGAGCCGAAGTCGAACTCATCAACCTCTCGGAACGGGAATACCGACTCCACATGCTGCTTGATCCGCTGCGCCAGTACTACGACTACATCCTGATCGACAGCCCGCCTTCCCTAGGGCTCCTCACCATCAACGGCCTGACAGCGAGCGACGCCGTGGTCATCCCGGTGCAGACCGAGTACTACGCCCTGGAGGGTTTGAGCCAGCTCCTCGGGACCATCGAGCTGGTGCGGGCCAACCTGAAACCGGAGCTGAGGATCTTGGGCGCCCTCCTCACCCTCTACGATCGGCGCAACCGCCTTTCGCGCCAGGTAGTGAACGAGGTCTCCAAGCATTTCCCGGGACCTGTTTTCCAAAGTGTCATCCCGCGCTCGGTGCGTTTGGCCGAAGCCCCGAGTTACGGCAAGTCCATCCTCGATTTCGACGCCTTCTCCAAGGGTGCCCGGGCGTATAAGGCCGCGGCCAAGGAGATTATCGACAGCGAAGGACGCTGATCGGAAGCGGAGGCGGGGCGGACGGTCTCTGCCGCGGGGATGCTACAATATCAGGAGACCAAGTAGCGTCCGTTTTTCTTGCTGATCCTTCTCGCGCAATATCTATGGCCCAACAGTACGGCCTGGGGCGGGGACTGGCCTCGCTCATCCCACAGAAACCGACTGCCGCCGACGCGCCGGTGACCGCTCGTCCGCCCCGCACTGCCTCCGCTCCGGCGGCGCCGGCAGCCGCTCCCGTATCCGCTCCGGCGGCGCCGGCAGGGGAACAGGTGGCCAAGCTCAAAGTGGCTGACATCGATCCCAATCCGCACCAACCCCGTCTCCGGTTTTCGGAGGACAAACTGGGCGAACTGGCGCAGTCCATCAAGGAGCACGGCATCCTCCAGCCCCTCATCGTCACCTCCGCGTCGGGCGGCCGCTACCAGCTCATCGCCGGCGAACGCCGTCTCCAGGCCGCCAAACTGGCCGGTCTTGCCGAAGTGCCGGCCATCGTCCGCAACGCCGAGGAACAGCAGAAATTCGAACTAGCTATCATCGAAAACGTCCAACGCCATGACCTCAATCCTATCGAGGAGGCGCGCGCCTATCAGAAGCTCGTCGACGAATTCAATCTCACCCAGGAAGAAGTGGCCAAGAAGATGGGCAAGAGCCGAAGCCTCGTAGCCAACACGCTACGTCTTCTCGGACTGCCGGCCGAGATCCAGCGTGCCCTGATGGAGGAAAAGATTTCCGAGGGCCACGCCAAAGCCATCCTCTCCGCCGAACAACCCGAGAAGCAGCGCGCCATCTTCGAACTCATCCTGAAAAACCATCTCACCGTGCGCGAAGCCGAGCGTGAAGCGCATGCGTTTTCGGAAAAACCGGCCGCCCGCAAACGGAGCGTCGATCCCATACGCCTCGACCAGGAAGCCAAACTCTCCGAACATTTCGGCACCAAGGTGAGCATCGGCCGTACCGGCCAGGGCGGCCGGATCGCCATCGAGTACTACAACGACGAGGACTTCACGCACCTCGCCGAGCGCCTGATGAAAGCGTGAACTTTTGGGAAGAACAAAACCGCCGGTCCGGCGGTTTTTTCATCCTGTTGGCTGCTTGGGCAGAACGCGTCACAGGTAGTGGTGGAGACCCTTTTCCTTCAAAGTTTCGATCACTTTCTTGATGTCCTGGACCTTGTCTTTGTGGGCCACTAGAATGGCGTCCTTGCTCTCGATGACGACGGTGTCCTCGAGGCCGATAGTGGCGATAAGCTTATCCTCGCCATGGATGAAACAGCGTTCGCTGCCGAGGTCGAGATGGCGGCCGCGCGAGACGATTGAGGGCATCCCTTCGCCGTCCGCCTGGAGGAATTCGTACAGCGTCAGCCAATTGCCCACGTCGCTCCATTCGAGGGGGGCGGGGACGACCAGGCGCCGCTCGGCAGGGAGGCGTTCGGCGATGAGGGTGTCGATAGGCTCATTGGCCACCGTGGCATAGGCTTCGGGCCGTCGTTCGGCGAAAGCGCTCTTGAGAGTGGCGGTCATCTCGGGAGCCAGCTCCTCGTTTATCGGTATGAAGCCTCGCGCCGTGAAGACGAAATAGCCCGCGTTCCAGAGGTAGTCCCAGGCGGCCAGATAGTGTTCGGCCGTGGCGCGGTCCGGCTTCTCCTTGAAGGCTTCGGCTTGGAAGACCCGGTTGCCTTCGATTTCCTCCAGCTCCTCGCCGAGCTTGATGTATCCCAGTCCAGTGTCTGGTCGGGTCGGGTTGATGCCCAGCGTGACGATGGCGTCCGGATACTTCTCGGCCGCCGCGAAAGCGGTGGCGAGCGAGGCGCCGAAAGCGTCTGGATTCTTGATGGCATGGTCGGAGGCGAGGGTAGCGATGACGGCATCCGGATCGCGTTCGGACACATGGAGAGCCGACCAGAGGATGGCGGCCGCGGTGCCGCGCGGTTCCGGCTCGAGGATGATGTTGTCCTCCGAAAAACCCTTCAATTCAGCCAAAACCAGGTCACGGTAACGCTCGGTGGTGGAGACGAAAATACGCTCCGTCGGGACAAAGCGGGCCACCCGGTCGTAAGTTTCCTCGAGCATCGTCTTGTCCGAGAAGAAACGCTGGAACTGTTTGGGTTTCCCCTGGCGTGAGAGGGGCCAGAGGCGAGTGCCGGATCCACCGGCCATGATGACGGCGTAAGCGTGTGGGGAAAGCATAGGTGAGAGTGGCTCAGGAAGGGACGCCCTATCCTATAACGCTCTTGCCCGATCCGCAAGGGCTGCCGCTTCTTGGTATAATGCCTGAAGACTTATGGCCGACATTCCCACTCCATCGGAGACTCCGGCGCCAGCCATGTCTCCGGAAAACTCCGCTGTTCGGAAACCGCGCCACTGGCCGCGGACGCTTTTGACATTGGCGCTCCTGGCGGTTTTCGGAGGAGCCGCCGGTTATTTCGGCCGTGTGGCCGTCGACTTGCTCGGTCCGACCCCTCCCGTCATCCAACCCATCGAGAACGCCCCGGTCGAAGTGGCGGCCGCCGACGAACAGCCAGCGCCTCTGGCGGAACCAGAAGGGCAGGTGTTGGCTGAGGAAGACGTCGTTCTGCCGGGCATGCTCCGGAGCGAAAATTTCCGGCTGGGCGAGGTGGCCATCGGCGGCGAGATCGGTCTGCGGGCCGACGCCGACCAATTCGTCCCGCTCGGCATCACCTTTGTCCGGGGCGAGGCGGTCCCTGATAAAAACAAGAAAGACGCCCGGGTACTCATCACCTGGAAGACCACCAAGGCGGCCATTTCCACCCTGCGTTACGGCAAGAGCGGGGCCACCCCCTCCCAGACGTACGAGGAAGAAGGCTACGGAGTGAACCATAGCGCGGTCATTTCAGGGCTTGAACAAGCCACGACTTACACGTATCTCATCCAGTCCAGGGACCGCTGGGGGAACACCGTCCAGAGCGACACCTATGCCGTCTACACGGGCGCCCGGACCATCTCGCTTTTCGAGCTCATTTCGGGGGCTCTCGGGGACATCTTCGGATGGGCCTTCAACCGCTGAAAACCAAAGTCCGATTTTGCCTTTGACAAAGCTCCAAACGGAGCTTTTTTCGATGTTTGAAATGTGGTATATTTTTAGCATACGGACGACTCTGTCCAGAGGGCGTTTTTTTGCCAAAAATCAAGTGTCGAAAACCGCCCTTTTCGGGACCCTCGTCAGGTTCGTACCGAACGCTCAAACCGGGTGAAATGAAAAACACAAAGCGGTTCGAAAAATCCATCGCTTCGTTCCTCTGGCTTCTCCTCACGGGCGCCCTGGTCTTCATCACCCCTGATTTCGTCGGTGCTCAGTCCGCGCGCCAAATCAGCCTGACGGCCTCGCTCCTCGACGGCGAGAACGCCAGCGTCCCTGACGGCGACTACCAGGTGCGCTTCGGATTTTACACCCTCGACCGCGCGACGGCCGATCCCTATCCCTCCAACGCCGACGCCGGATCGCGGGTGTGGGAAGAGACCCAGACCGTGTCGGTGAAAAACGGCTACTTCCAGGTCTACCTCGGCGCCGTCACGCCGTTCCCTGCCACGCTCCGTTTCACGAGCGAGCGGTATTACCTCGGCATCCGGGTAGGCACCGACTCGGAGATGGTCCCGCGCAAGCGGCTCTCTGCCTATCCGAACGCCATCAACTCCGAATTCGTCCAGGGGCGGACCGTGGGTTCGGCCGAAGGCGACCTGGTGATACTCGGCCGGGGAGGCGTCATCGACACTGACTTCCTGCCTGTGGGCGACGGGGACAACGACCTGGTCATAGGATCGGACGACCGTCTGGCGGCCATCGGAGATGCTGACCTGGATGCCATCCACGACCAGAACACCGACACCGGCACGGACTCGCTGCTCTTCACCATCGGGAGCGGCACGGGTCTTGGCTCGGCCAATTTCGACCTGAGCGTCTCGAGCGCCGCGACCAAACCCACACTCCGTTACAACAGCTCGACCAGTCGCTGGCAGTTCTCCAACGACGGTTCGACCTTCACCAACATCGGCGACGGGACGCTCTCGCTCGACTTGACCGAGAACGCCGACGGCTTCACCATCTCGGGCGGCTCGAGCAGTGAGCGCGATCTGACCGTGAGCGGGAGCGACGTCTCGCTCAACCAGAGCCTCCTCACCAGCTCCTCGCCCGTCTTCGCCGGATTGGACATCACCGGTCTTTCGACCGGAGTGGTCATCAACTCGGGCGGCGTGCTGATGAGCGAGGCGCAGTTGAACGTCTCACGTGGCGGTACCGGCGTGGATGGCGGCAGCGCTTCGAACGGCCAGCTCCTCATCGGCAACGGCACGAGCTATACCCTGGCCACGATCACCCAGGGAACGGGCATCACGGTCACCAACGGCGCCGGCTCCATCACCCTCGCCACGACGCTCGGCACCTCGATCGAAAGTTCCGAGATCACCGACGGCACTATCGTTGAGGCCGACCTGGCGGCTACCAATAGCCCGACTGCCGGATATTTCCTGACCTACGACTCGGGAGCGGGCGGCTTCACCTGGGTGCCCGATCCCGGCGGCGCCGGTGCTTCGAAGTGGACGGACGCGGGTACGCTGACGTACCTCACCGACACGGCTGACAATGTGGCGTTCGGCGGCAGCACCGCCACCTCGGCCCGGTTCATCTTCGATGTTTCCACCGGTAACCAGATCCTTTTCGAAGGGACCGGGGCGGATGACGCCAACGAAACCACCCTCGTCATCACCAACCCGACCGCGGATCGGACCATCACCCTGCCCAACGTCACTGGCACGGTGGTGACCACCGGCAACCTGACCGATATCATCGCTACCGGTACCGTCGCGAGCGGCACCTGGCAGGGCGACATCGTCGGCGTGACATACGGCGGCACCGGCGTGAACGCTTCCACCGTGACTGACGGCCAGCTCCTCATCGGTCATGACGCGAACAACAATTTTTCAGTCGCCACCCTCACCCAAGGGACCGGCATGACCATCACCAACGGCGCCGGATCCATCACGCTTGCGACGACGCTCGGCGCTTCCGTCGATCTGGCCGCTGAAGTGACCGGCACCCTCCCCGTGGGCAACGGCGGCACCGGGGCCACCACCTTCACCAGTAA
>CAYNEL010000023.1:0-14726 GCA_964396225.1 uncultured Bdellovibrionales bacterium
CGCCGCACCATCGGCTTCGCCGTCTACAAATCCAAGGACGCCCCAGTGGACCAGGTGGTCTCGGCCATCAAGGAAGAGATCGACCACCTCTCCCGTGAGAACGGCGAGACGCTCTCAGCCCACTTCCTCTTCGACAGCGGTTTCGAGATCAGTCTAACCTTCAACCAGCTTTTCCGAGACTTCGCCATCACCACGTTCCTGGTGCTTGGCCTGCTTTTCGTTTTCTTCGGCCTTCGGCCTTCTATCGGCGCGGCCGCCACCATCCCCTTCACCATCCTGGTCACCTTCACCGTGATGCAGCTGGTGGGCATCTCGCTCAACTTCATCGCCCTCTTCGCCCTCCTCATCTCGCTCGGTATCCTGGTGGACAACGCCATCGTCATCGTCTCCGCCTTCCAGAGTTACTTCCGGACCGGCCGCTTCAGCCCACTGGAGACGGCCCTCCTGGTATGGCGCGATTTCCGCGGCGTCATCCTGGCCACCACTCTCACGACCATCTGGGCTTTCGTGCCGCTCCTCCTCTCGACCGGCATCATCGGTGATTTCATCCAGCCCATCCCCATCGTCGTTTCAGCCACCCTCGTCATCTCGTCGGCGGCCGCGTTGTTTCTCCTCCTCCCGCTGCTGGCCGTGGCCTTCGGCGGCGGCACGCCGCGCCGGGTGCGCCTCCTCCAGCGGTGGGCCCTCGTCGTGGCCGTGATCGGCCTGGCCTTCCTCGCCGCCCCGACGGGCAAACTGTTCTGGCCGGTCTTCATCACCACCCTCCTGTTCGTCGCGAGCGCCGTCACCGCCTGGCAGGCGCTTCGGAGAGACAGTCAGGCCTTCTTCGCCCGGCACCCGCGCCTCGACGCCTGGCGGACGACCCTGGCCGCCACGGTGGACGACGGCCTCCTCCATTTCGGCCGTCTCGAGGACGCCTACCGTTCCCTCATCAGCCGCATCCTTTCCGAGCAAGCGCTCCGGCGCCGGACATTCGCTATGGTAGTGCTCCTGGCCATCTTTTCCTATTCCCTCCTGCCCGCCGGTATGGTGGTCAACGTGTTCTTCCCCAAGACCGATGAGAAGCAGATCTACGTGAGCGTGGAGCTGCCCGTCGGTACCCCGCTCGAAACCGCCGAAACCGAAAGCCGTGCGCTCCTCGAGACGATCCGAACCGCTCCCGACTCGCTCTTCACCGTGGCCGAAGTCGGCGCCACGGCCCCCACCGACAGCACGCTCTCCTCGGGCGCCGACAGCCAGTACCTCCTCTTCACCGTCATTCTCCCCGACCACAAGGAGCGTGAGCTCACCATCTTCGAGGTGTCGGACGAGATCGAACGGCGTCTCGGCGAATACCGGAAAGGCAAGGTCTCGGTGACGCAGATTTCCGGCGGTCCGCCCGCCGGCGCCGATATCGTCATCAATCTGCGTGGCGACGACCTGGCCGTCCTCGACCGTCACGCGGCCACGGTCAAGAAGTACCTCGGCCGGCAGGCCGGCGTGACCAACGTCAGCCAATCCATCAATCCGGGGGCCGGCAAAGCGGTTTTCGTCCCGGACGACGCCCGGCTGGCCGCCATGGGCGTGACGCGCGGCCAGATCGGCCTCGCCCTGCGCCAGTACGGGAGCGGCTTCACGGTCAAAGGCGACGTACGCCTCTCGGGCGAGGACAGCCGTGAACGCGACATCGTGCTCCGCTCCTCGGACGCCCGCGAACCCGAACTCGCTGGACTGTCCGGTGTCACTATCGTCACGCCAGACGGCCGACGCATCCCCCTCTCGGGTCTGGGCCACTTCGAACGGCGCGAAAGCCGCACCCTCATCACCCGCGAGGACGGCAAGCGCACCCTCTCCGTTTCCGCCGGCGTGGAGCAGGGATATTCGGTCAGCACCCTCAACAAGGAGCTGGCCCGCTTCGCCGACGAAGAGCTCGACCTCCCCGACGGCTATGGCTGGACCACTGGTGGCGTGAACGAGGAGAATGAGAAATCGGTCCGCTCCATCATGCTGGCCATGGTGCTCTCGGCTTTCCTCATCTTCGCCACCATGGTCATCCAGCTCGGCTCCTACCGCAAGGCGCTCATCGTCCTCCTGGTCATCCCGCTGGCCGTCTCGGGCGTCTTCCTCGTCTTCGGCCTCACCCAGACGCCCCTCTCTTTCCCGGCCTTGATCGGCGTCCTGGCGCTCTTCGGCATCGTGGTCAACAACTCCATCATCATGGTGGACAAGATCAACAAGAACCTCGACCTCGGTCTCCCGGTCGATGAGGCCATCGTGGACGGCTCGGTCTCGCGGCTGGAGCCCATCCTCCTCACCGCCATGACCACCATCGTCGGCCTCATCCCCATCACTCTCGAGGATCCTATCTGGCGCGGCTTGGGCGGCGCCATCATCGCCGGCCTCCTGCTCTCGGGCGTGATGAAGCTCTTCTTCATCCCACTCGTCTACCACGCTTGGTACGGCGAGACCGGACAGGCCGACGGACAGCAGTCCGCTTGACCCGATTGATCCCCCTGCCCGGACGGATACACGTCCGCTTCCTGATATACTGGAAGCGGACGTTTTCAATATTCCCTATGCGACAAGTTGCCGTAATGTTTTTCTTGGCTTTGGCCGCTTTTGCGGCCCCTGGTCCGGCCCAGGCGGCCGCGGGTGGCTGCATCAAAACCGGCTGCAGCGGCCAGATCTGCTCGGACCAGGACGTCGTCTCGACCTGTGAGTATCGGCCCGAGTACGCCTGCTACCAGTCGGCCCAGTGCGCCCGCCAAGCAGACGGCCGGTGCGGCTGGACGCAAACCACCGCCCTCACCGCCTGTCTCACCGGGGCCGGGGCCGCATCCCCCACGCTCACTTCCCTCTCTCCCAACCAAGGGGCCACCGGCACCAGCGTCACGCTCCGAGGTAGCGGTTTTTCGACTGCCGAGGCCGGCAATACGATCCAGTTCGGTACCCATCGGATCACTGGAGCGAGGTCCGTGAGCGGCACCACGTTGGTCTTCCAGGTTCCGACCATGATGAACGTGGTCTGTATCCAGGCGCCGTGCAACCCGGTCCCGGTGAGCGCCGGGGATTATCCCGTGTCCGTCATCAGTGGGGATAAAACAAGCAATAGCGTTACCTTTACGGTCACCGGCGGCTCCGCTTCGCCTACTCCCTGCCCCCTCTATCAGAGCAGCGGGGCCACGGTGCCCGATGGTTTCGCTGTACCTTGGAACCTTTGGGCTTCGGGCAATCTCCTCCTCTCGGCTACTTGCAGCGGGACCGGGACGACAGTGACGGCTGGGGTAGGCGGCAACACCTCGACCTACGTCTGGCACCAGGCCTATACCACCCGGGACGGCACCGCCTGGGAGGCTCCTCGGGAACTCTCAGGGACCAAGACGCAGGACGGTAACTGGATCATCGGGGCCGCCACCCTCTCCCTAGCGACCAAGCCCCAGTACGTGGCCGCCTACATCTGCCAGTTCCAGAACAACGCCTGGCAGTGCGGCTGTCGGGCCCAAGGGGACTGCGGGAAATGGAATCTGCAGGGGGTAAGATAGACCGGGGGCAGACCTTTTCTTTTCCCGGAAAACCGCTATAATGGCTTTTTTGTTGCAACCCTATGAATCCCAAAATCTTCAAGGCCTACGACGTCCGCGGCCTCTACCCCTCCGAGCTGGACGAGGACACGGCGTACCGCTCCGGACGGGCGGCGGCCGTCCACTTCGGCGCCCAGACCATCGCCATCGGCCGGGACGCCCGCTCCCACAGTCCGGCGTTGTTCGAGGCCTTCGCGAGAGGCGTCACCGACCAGGGCTGCGACGTCATCGACTTGGGCCTCCTCACTACGCCCATGGTGTATTTCGCGTCCTGGCACCTCCCCGACGTGGACGCGGTCGTCTCCATCACCGCCTCACACAATCCTCCCGAATACAACGGCTTCAAGCTGGCGAGGAAAGGCGCCGTACCGGTCGGTGAGACCACCGGACTCTTTGCCATCCGCGACCTGGCGGTCGCCAACCAGTTTCCCGAAGCGGCCGGCAAAGGCACGGTCCGCGCCCTCGACATCAAGCCGGCCTACTACGACCACTTCGCCTCGTTCGCCGCACTGGGCGACAAGAAGCTCAAGGTCGTCGTCGACACAGCCAATGCCATGGGCGTGCTCGAGCTTCCCATCCTCGAACGCTTCGCGGGCAACCTGGAAATCACCAAAATGTACGCTGATCTCGAGCATCCGTTCTCGGCGCACGAGGCCAATCCCCTCAAGCTGGAAACACTCGACGAGTTGCGCGCTGCCGTGAAGGAGACCGGTGCCGATCTCGGCATCGCCTTCGACGGCGACGCCGATCGCGTCGGTTTCGTGGACGAGACCGGCGAGATCGTCCCGATGGACCTGGTCACCGGCCTCCTCGCCCAGGAAGTCCTGAAGACCGAGCCGGGAGCCCTCGTCCTCTACGACCTGCGTTCCTCGGACGCGGTCCGCGAAGCCATCGAGGAAGCGGGCGGCCAGAGCCGCGAATGCCGGGTCGGCCACGCCAACATCAAAAAACAGATGCGTGATGAAGGAGCTGTTTTTGCCGGCGAGCTCTCCGGACACTACTATTTCAAGGAGAACTCCTTCGCCGAAAGCTCGGTGTTGGCGGCTCTCATGCTCCTCAACCTGATGGCCGAGACGGGCCAATCCATATCGTCCTTGGTGGCCAAACTCAAGCGCTACTTCCATTCGGGCGAGATCAACAGCGAAGTCAAGGACAAGGACGCGATCCTGGTGGCCTTGAAGGCGAAGTACGCCGACGGCTCGATGCACGAGCTCGACGGTCTCAAGGTGAGTTATCCCGACTGGTGGTTCAACGTCCGTCCCTCCAACACCGAGCCCCTGCTCCGCCTCAATATGGAGGCCAAAACCAAAGACATGATGGAGCAGAAACGCGACGAGTTGCTCGCTCTCATCCGGGCCTGATTGCTTTCCAGCAGCCCAGACTTGACTGGCCGCAGAAAAGGACTAGACTGGAACCGGAAGACCTTCAGAATGGGGACTCGCAAAATCGGAACCCACCTGGATATACAGGGAAAAATGATTTTTCCGTCAATATCATTTCTTGGGATCCGGCCGTCTCCCCTGCATTGAGGGTTTTTCCCTTTCTACGGGCACGAAACAGCCCCGCCATAAGGCGGGGCTTTCACTTTTCCGACGCTGAAAAAAATATGGCGCGCTATTGGAGAAACCCGACTTTCTCACGGACGGTCTTCATCTTGGCGGCGGCGAGTTCCCCTGCCCGTTCGGCGCCCTGACGCAACACTTCGAGAGCCTCATCGTCAGAAAGGGCGTTGTATTTGGATTGGAAATCGGAGAGGAAACCACCTGCTGTGTCAGCCAGGTCCTGCTTGAAGTCGGCGTAGCCGCGACCCGCGTACTCTCCCGCTATCTCCTCAGGCTTTCGGCCTGTGAGTCCAGCGTAGATGTGAAGAAGGTTTCGGAGGGCCGGCTTATCCTGCGCATAGACCACTTCACTTCCACTGTCTGTCACCGCTTTCATGATTTTCTTACGAGCTTTCTCTGGATCATCGTTGAGGGCGATATAGTTGTATTCACTCGCGGCGGACTTGGACATTTTCTTGGTGGGATCGTCGAGACCCATGATCAGCTGAGTCCCCTCTTCGACACGAGACTCCGGTACACGAAACGCCTCGCCGAAACGCTCGTTGAAACGCCGCGCGAGCGTCCGGGTCAATTCGACGTGTTGCATTTGGTCGCGCCCTACCGGCACCACCGCCGTATCATAGAGGAGAATATCTGCCGCCATGAGAACGGGATAGGTGAATAAACCCACCCCGCCAGTTTCACGCCCATCCTTGGCTTTATCTTTGAATTGAGTCATCTTTTCGAGATCCCCGATGCGGGCCAGCGTCCCCAAAACCCATCCGAGCTCGGTATGCTCTCGGACGTGCGATTGGACGAAGAGAGTGGATTTGGCTGGATCGATACCGGCGGCCAGGTAGGTCTTGGCGATTTCCAGGGTTTTGGCCCGCAGCGCCTGGGGATCCTGCGGAACGGTGATAGCGTGGAGATCCACCACGGCGAACATCGCCTCATAATCGTCCTGGAGGCCGATCCACTGCCGGATGGCGCCCAGGTAATTGCCGAGGTGGAGATTGCCGGAGGGCTGGATGCCGGAGAAAATACGCTGTTTCATATGGCTTCAGTATAGCAAAAAAGCGGCTTTTCGGCCGCTTTTCCGCTTTTCAAGGGGAAGATTTACACTTCCATCACGACCGGGAGCACCATGGGGCGGCGTTCGGTCTTGGAGAAAATGAACTGGCCGACCTGGTCACGGATCTGGTTCCTCACCAGGTCCCAATCGAGGGAGGCTTCCTTGGAGGTGTTCTTCCGGATGACGTCCTGGACCTTCTTCTTGATGTCGTTCACCAGCTCGAAGTTCTCCTTGACGTGGATGAAACCGCGCGAGGTGATCTGGATGGCGCCCACCGGCTTCTTCGACTTGGAGTCGATGATAGCGGTCACCACCACCATGCCGTCCTGGGCGAGCATCTGGCGGTCACGGAGCACCACGTGCCCGATGTCGCCGATGCCGAGACCGTCAATGAAGACGTAGCTCGAGTCCACTTTTTCCTTGCGCTGACGGGCCATGTTGTTCTCGATCTCGAGGACGCCGCCGTTATCAAGGACAAAGATGTCCTGCTCGGGGAAGCCGATGGACTTGGCCACCTTGCCGGCTTCCTTCAGGAAGTAGTGGTTGGCATACACCGGCATGAAGAAGTTCGGCTTGACCTGGTGGAGCATCTCCTTGATGCCTTCGGAGGTCGAGTGGCCGCCGATGTGCACCTCCATGATGTCCGAGTGGATGACGTTCTCGCACTTGCGGTAGAGGTTGTCCTTGAGCCGCTGGATGGTCCGCTCGTTGCCCGGGATGACGGACGAAGAGAAGATGATGGTGTCGTTCTTCTGAAGCTTCACGAAGCGGTGGTTGTCGGTGACGATGCGCGAGAGGGCGGCGTTGGCCTCGCCTTGGGCGCCCGTGCAGATGATGACCACGCGGTTGTTGGGATAACGGTCGATCTCGTTGATGGGGATGATGGTCTCCTTTTTCACTTTGAGATAGCCGAGTTCCTTGGCCACTTCGACGTTCATCTTCATGCTGTAGCCTTCGAGGGCTACCTTCTTACCGAGGGCTTCGGCGTATTCCATGATGTAGCCGATACGGCGCACCTGGGAGGCGAAAGTGCCGATGATGATGCGGCCCGGGGCGTCCTTCAGGAGGTTCTGGAAGTTCCGATGGACCTCCTGCTCGCTGGGCGGCAGGCCCTTCTTGAGCGCACCCAGGCTTTCTAGCATGAGCACGGTCGGGCGGGGCAGATCGCGCAGGTGGGTGTAGCTGATCGGGTGCGGATCGATGGGTTCGTTCGAGATGGTCCAGTCACCCATATGGATGACCGAGCCGGACGGGCTGGTGAGCACGGTCCCGACGGCGTCCATGATGGAGTGTTCCACCTCGAAGAAGCTGGCCTCGAAAACGCCGAGTTTGATGCGGTCGGTGAAATCCTTGATGCGGATGGTCTTGAGCCGGCTGGCCGCACCTTTCTCCTGGTCCTCTACCTTGTGCTTGATGAGCGCCAAGGTGAAATCCTTGCCGATGACCGGCGGATAGTGGAGCTGTTTCAGGAGGATGGGGGCGGCCCCGATGTGGTCCAGGTGGCCGTGGGTGAAGATAATGCCGCGGATGCGGTGCTCCTTACCCTTCAGGTAGTTCGCGTTGGGCACGATGTAGTCGATACCCGGCATGTCTTCCTCGGGAAACTGGAGGCCCATGTCGATGATGACGATGTCCTCGCCGTACTCGAAGATGGTCATGTTGCGGCCGACTTCTTCCTGACCGCCCACCGGAATGATGCGGAGTTTGCCATCGGCGGGACCGAGGTCGGTGACGCCGCGCTCCATCTTGGGGAGCGGGGGCAGCTCGTTGCGTCCGCGGCCGCGACGGGCGGGACGCTTGACGCCGCCGGGACGGCGCTCGCCTTTGGGCTCGCCTTCCGGACGGGGGCGAACTTGGCTGCGCTGGCCGGGTTTCTGCTCGCGCCGATTCTGACCGGCCTGACGGCCGCCCGCAGGACGGCCGGAAGCCTGGGCGCCGTCCACGGAGCGGCCGGCACCTGCGGCCGGGCGTTGGGGCACCGCAGCGGGGCGGGCGAATTTCTTGTCGGGCTCGAAAGAGAGCCCGGCCAGGGGTTTCACGAAATCGGCCGTACCGGACGATTCGTGCCCCTTGGAGGCGTCGCGGCGCTGGCCGAAGAATTTCCGGCTCCAGCCGCCCGACGCGGGTTGGTTGGTTTTCTGCATATTGGCAGAAGAAGGACGGCTGCCGGGCGAAAGCCGCGGAAAAACCGTCCGAGAAAAGGGATTAATTCGGATACTCTCTTTGTTCGATGCCGGCAAGCCGGCGAAAATTCGAAAAGATTGAAAATCCTAGTGCCGAGAAGAGGACTCGAACCTCCATGCCCTTGCGGGCGCTAGCACCTGAAGCTAGTGCGTCTACCAATTCCGCCATCTCGGCTTGAGAAGCGTGGGGAGTGGGCAAGGACCGAAGCCTTCAAGTCAAGGCTGGGTCGTCAGGACTGCCCAATCCGCGAATATACCAATCTAACACGTGAAAGAACCTTTGTCAAGAAGAGGCTTCAAACAAGCAGTTTCTTGAGCTTCTCCACCATCTCGACCGGGGTCGGATCCTGGCCGTACTCGAGCGCCAGATAATACGATGTCCAATCCCCCAGATTGAGGGAGGAGAACATCTTGGCGAAAGGATCACCCGGCTCCATATCGATGATTTCGGTTTCCACTCCGTGCTCTTCGAGGAGCCTGGCCGTGATCTCGAAACGCTTGCGGTTCTGGGGATGGTCGTCCTCGTCCCGCAGCATTACCACCCGGAACTTGGCCTGCGGCAGGGTGAAACCCACCATTTCGTTGTGGTCGAGCTCGGGGAAGAAGTTCCAGAAAGCCGGCGTCTTGGCGTTCTCGTTCAGCTTGATCTTCCAGATCATGGCCACCGGCTTGTAGCGGGTGCTTGAGTAGATGACCGGGGTCTTGCCTTTGAGGCGGGAGGCTAGAGCTTTCCCTTGCTCCTCGCGAGCGGCCATATTGGCCTTCAGCCCTTCGGCCTGGGCGACGAGATTGGCTGTGGTGTCCGGCGCCAGGCCCATGTTCACGAGGACCTGGTAGAGACTGGCAAAGAAATATCCCGTGCCCATGCGCGGCTGGAAATCGGGATTGGGGATGGGCAGCTTGATATGGGGCAAGCTGTTGGTCCGGCACATCTCCTCGATCCTACCCCCCGCGGAAACGCCGATGGACGGCAGGCCTTTTGCCAACGCTTCCTCGAAAGAGGCCACGGTCTCCTCGGTATTCCCCGAATACGAGCAGAAGAAGTTGAGACAGTCGTCGAAAGCTTCCCGCGGCAGCTTGTAGTAGCGGTTCTGGTAGATGCCCGGCACAGAGAAGGCTTCGGTCTTGGCCACCTGGGAGAGATAGAGGCGGAAGAGGTTGCCCGGCAGGGCGGACCCTCCCATGCCCGAAAGCATGATTTTACCGAACGAGCCGTCGAGGCGGACGTCTCGGGCCAGGGCGAAACCTTCGCGGAACTGATCCGGGGTGTCGAGGATGACCTGGCGCAGATTGGAACGGTCTACGGGGTGTGACATAAGAAGCGAGGCCACTAATCACTTTTTAACACGCTTGGTCTTGATATACCAATGCGAGACGTCGGCGAAACGGTCGCTCGGCAGGTTGAGGCGGGTCTCGGAGATGCCTTTGACGGTGTTCTTGACCGCGTAGATGTACTGCGGGGCGTAGAGGAAAGCGGCCGGGGTTTCTTTCAGGAGGATGTCCTGAAATTCATAATACCGGTCCCGCCGGGCGTTGTCGTCGAGGGTCTCACGGGCGGTCGACAGGAGGTTGTCCGCCGCCTTGTCGTCGAACATCGAGAGGTTGCCGCCAGGGTCGTCTTTCTGTCCGGAATGCCAGAAGGAGTACGGGTCGGGATTGAAGCGAGTGGCCACGCCGTAGAGGAGAGCCTGGTATTCGCGCGGCCGGATATGGGCCGACTGGAGCTCGGCCATACCGAGGGCCTTGACGGTCACCTTGACGCCGATGGCCTGCCAGCCCGTCACGAGGAGTTCGGAGGTCCGCACCAGGTGGGGCCACTCGGGCGTCACCAGTTCGAAGGCGAGCGCCTGGCCATCCTTGCCGCGGAAACCGTCCGTCCCCCGTTTCCAACCGGCCTGGTCCAGGATACGCTCGGCTTCGCCGACATCGAAACGCGTCCCCTGCTCGTCGCGGTAACCGATCATCCCGGGGAGGAAAGGCGAGCCGGCCTGGATCCCGTAGCCGCCGAGCACCTGGTCGATGATGGAGCGGCGATCCACGGAGAGGGCGAGGGCGCGGCGGACTTCTGGATACGCAAGCGGCACGCTTTTGGTCTCATTGAAGAAGACCGCGAACAACCGGGGCTGGGAAAGACGGTAGACGGCGAGGCTTTGCTCCCCCGCAAGGCTGCCCAGGGCCTCGGGCGCGATGGCCCCCATCCCGATCACTTCCTTGCGGCGGTAGGCCTCGAGGAGCTCGTCTTCGCTCGCGTAGAAATGGAAAATGAGTTTGCCGATGAACGGCGTGCCGAGGGCATACCCCTCGAAGGGGCGGAGCTCGTAGGTGAGGATGTCGCCGACCGAATTCTTGTTCAGTTCGGCGTACTGGTACGGGCCGCTGCCGATCGGCATGAGGTTGTATTCGGTGAGGGGGAATCTCTCAGCTGGGATGTTCTCCCAGATGTGTTTGGGCAGGATGCCGGTCGTCAGGTTGTCGAGGAAGCCGAAATACGGCTTACGGAGAGTGAAGACCACTTTTTCCGGACCGTCGGCGGCGATCTCCACCCCCTGCCAGTCCCCGCGAAGCGGGCTGCGGTAGGCGGGATTCTGGATGGCTTGGAAAGTATAAACCACGTCGTCGGCGGTCAGCGGCTCGCCGTCGTGCCAGGTGAGGCCGGGACGGAGCCTGACCTCATAGCGCTTGCCGTCCTCGAGAACAACATGGTCGGCAGCGAGCTGTTTCTCCAGGGCACCCGACGGGGCATAGGCGAAAAGGCTGCCATAGATGAGTCGGGAGAGGTCGGCGTCGGCGGCGTTGCTGGAAGCCAGCAGCGGATTGACGTAGAGCGGCTGGCCGACGAGACCCTCGACGTAGGTGCCGCCTGCCGCCGGGATCGGCCGGGTAGCGTTCAGGTAGAGCGCCAGCCCCCAGTAGAGGGCAGCTGCGCACACCCCGAGGATGATGGCACCGAGGACCAGGCGTTCCCGGAAATCAAGCGCTTGCAGGAGATCGAGCCAATGCCGGAGCGATCGCCTGGATTGGCCGGAGGAAGTAAAGATAGGGGTAGGGGTCAAAACTTAGACCGACCTCTCTTCCGAAAACGCGGGAGAGGCGATACGCTCGGAGGCGGAAAGGTCAACCCTGGAAAAACCAGAGGTTGAGGGCCCCCAGGACCAAGAAGACGGCGCCGAGGGCGACCGCCGAACGAAAAAGGAATTTTTCGATGCCGCGTTTGGCGTAATAACCCCCCATCTCGCCCCCGAAAGCCGAGCCGAGACCGCTCCCCCGGTTTTGGAGAAGGATGGCCACCGACAGAAGGACGGCGACCACGACCTGGGCGATGACGATGGAATGGCTAGCCATAGCGGAAAAAAGCATCAATCCTGTGGTCGGAAGACCGCGGAAAGCACCCTGACACTGTAGCAAAATCGGGGTTTTATGTCAATTCTTGGCTTATTTAAGCCTCTTTATTCAAACCCACGGCTACCTTAGGCCGTCCGACGAGACGGCATAGAAAGGAAGGGGTTTTCTTCCCGGCTACGGGCCGCCACATTGAATACCAGTCCGAGAGAGGCCAGGGTGGCGGTCAGAGAGCTCCCTCCGTAGCTGACGAAAGGAAGCGGGATGCCGGTCACGGGGAGCAGACCCATGTTCATCCCGATATTGACCAGTACCTGGGCCAGAAACATGATACCTACCCCTCCCACGCACAGGTATCCCAGGTTGTCTCCGGACCGGGTGGCGATGAGGAAGAGGCGGAAGAAGAGGAGCGCGTACATAAGGAGCAAGAAGAGGATGCCCAGGAAGCCGAGTTCCTCGCCGATGACCGCGAAAATGAAATCGGTATGTCTCTCGGGCAGAAAATTGAGCTGAGACTGCGAACCGTGACCGATCCCCTTGCCGAAGACCCCTCCGGAACCGACCGCCACGATGGCCTGGAGCACATTGTACCCGCTCCCCTGGGGGTCGGAGGCCGGATCGAAGAAAGTCAGGATGCGGTCGCGCTGGTAGGGCTGGAGGAAAGCCCAACCGAACATCACCAGGATGAGGCCGGAGGCAGTCAGCCAGCCGACATAACGGGAATTGAGGCCGCTCAAAAACAGCATCCCTACCCAGATCGCCAGGAGGACAAGCGCGCTGCCCAGGTCGGGTTGGCGCAAGACGAGGAAGACCATCACCCCGACCAGGGTGAGAGAGACCAGGAGGCCGGTGCCCTCGCCCAGGGTGTCGCGTTTACGTGAAAGGAAACTGGCCAGAAAGACGATAAGGATGAATTTTGCCATTTCGACCGGCTGGACTTGAAACCAGCCCAGGTCGATCCAGCCGGCCGTCCCGCGGACGGTCGAACCGATGATGAGCACAGCTGCCAGGACCGCCAGCGTGATGAAATACAAGGACGAACTCCACCGGGCCACGTGGCGGTAGTCCGTGGTGAAGAAAAAAAGGAAGAGTCCCAGGCCAACCAAGGCATAGATACCCTGACGCATGAAGATCGTCCCTGACAGGGTAGGCGCGGATGAGGAAAGGCTGTAGAGGGCCAGCCAGCCGGTCCCGAAGAGCAGTAGGGTGGCGATGAGGAGGGGCCAGTCAAAACGTGGAAGGTAACGCAACATAGGGGTATCGGGGACGGAAAAGGGAGAGGTCGCGCGGACACCCTCCCCTCTCCATGAGCTTAGCCCGACCGGGTGGTCCTAGAAACGGGCTCCGGGCAGGTATTGCCGGGTGAAATTCTCGGAATGGTAGACGTCGGCTTCGGCTTCAGCCTCCATCGAGGCGTACTCAGATGGGAAAGCGGTCGGCCACACGAGCCGGAAATCTCGCCGTTCGCCGCTCACGATGGTGCGCATCTCGGTCGAATTGAGGGCGATGGGTTTGTTCTCGGCGTCGCGGAGCACCACCTTGATGATAACGCTTTCGAAATCGTACGGGCTCTCGTTAATGAGGAGTCCCTTGGCCTCGCTGAAGAACGGCCCCGAGGAAACCTGGTTGTACTGCTGGTTGCGGATGGAAAGGGTGGGCTTTTCCTTGTAATCCTCGAGTTTCTGCCACTGTACGTCCCTGATCTCGAACGAGATCTTCTTAGGCAGGGCTTCGGAAGCGAGTTGCGTCTCGATGACGTACTTGGTCTCGCGCGGCAGGATAAAACCGTACCCCTGGCGTTCGGCCAGGACCTGGCCGTTCTCGTCCTTGATGGCAAACGTATAGGCGAAACTCCTGGCGCCGTATTCGAAATTCGGGTTATAGAGCTTGGCCAGAACATCGTATCGGCCGGGCCCCCCGTAGACGATGGCGGACTCCTGGATCTCCATATTCTCCAGGTCGGGCAAGATAGCCGCACAGGCGCCGCAGACGCCTCCACAGTCCACGCCTTCCTCGTTCTGGTTCTGTTTTCCGTCAAAACAGGTCGGGTCGGGTCTGGCAATGAGATAGATCACCCATCCCAGGAACGCGAAAAGAAGGAGGTAGATGGCGCCGGCAAAGAGCTTGCGCTTGCGGCGGCGCAGGCCGAGCCCGGGGTCGGGCGCCGGGACTTTCGGCGCAGCCGGGAACCGAGGGAACCGGCCCGGCGGCACAGCCAACGGGGGGACTGGGGGCGTTGCGGGCGAAACGGCGGGTGGAGGCGTCGACGGAGAGGGAAAGTCCATAACCAAAGAGACATCACGAGAAGAGATATGGGCTATTATAGCACGCTCGACGTTTCGTTTCCGGACCGCCCACAGGCACAAGAAAACGGCCCTGTTGGGCCGCCTCGGATCGGGTTTCGAGAACAGTGTCCTGGCGCCGGCCTACTCTCCCCCGCCATTACAGCGGGGTACCATCGGCGCTGGAGTGCTTAACGGCTCTGTTCGGGATGGGAAGAGGTGTGACCACTCCGCTTGAAGCACCAAGACGCTGCTCTCGAAATAAAGGGATCAAGAAGGAAAAGACACCGATGTCAAAAGCTTCTGTTAACTGCTAACCGCTCGAAAGAACGGATAGTTGTTGTGGTTTGATTAGTACTGCTCGGCTCAACCCCTCTCGAGGCTTACACCTACAGCCTATCGACCTCATCGTCTCTGAGGAAACCATCCCGCACCTACTTTGCGCGCAACCCGAAAAAACGGGTTACGAAGAACCTCGCAAAGTAGGTGCGGGAATTGCCTTATCTTGGGGTCGGCTTCTCGCTTAGATGCTTTCAGCGATTATCCGGTCCAGACGTAGCTACTCGGCAATGCCCTTGGCAGGACAGCCGATACACCAGAGGTCTGTTCTTTCCGGTCCTCTCGTACTAGGAAAGACTCCCCTCAAGCAATCACGCCCACAGTAGACAGGAGACCAACCTGTCTCACGACGGTTTGAACCCAGCTCACGTACCGCTTTAATTGGCGAACAGCCAAACCCTTGGGACCTT
>CAYNEL010000024.1:0-14437 GCA_964396225.1 uncultured Bdellovibrionales bacterium
GATGATGACCGTCGACTTCTTGACGGCCCGCACTTCGAGGATGCGTTCCAGGATCTCGTCGCGCCGGAGTGGCTTCCTGGATTTCTTGAGGATGTCCTGGAGCACCTCGCGGACGGTCCCCTTCTGGTAGCCCCATTCGGCCAAGGCGTAGGTGCCGCGGCCGACCAGGACGAAGCGTTCATCCTTGATGAGCTCGTTGTGGACGGTCTGCGGGTGGGTGGCCCGGCCCTTCTTCTGGAGACGGTGCTCATCGATCTTCTGGGCGATGTCGCGGAAATGAAGCGGCCGGCCGGCGATCTTCAGGACGAGGTAGGCTTTCTCGCGGGCGCCTTTCGGGCGGATGTCGCTCCAAGTGGCGAGGCCCCAGTTGCCGAAGACGTTGGCCCGCACCTCGCGGGAGATCGAGAGGTAGTGGAACAGGGTGTCGGCGGGATATTCGGCACCGCTCGTCTGCCACAGACGGGCCAGCTCTTCGCGCTCCACGGGTTTCCCCAGTCCGGAAAGGATGGCTTTGGCCTTCTCGAGCACCTGTCGCCACACAGTCGGGTCGAATCCGGGTTCGGCCACGGCCTTTTTCTGGGTGCGGTCGGCCTTCAGGTGTTGGAGGGGCAGCAGGCCCTCAGCGAAGAAGCGGGCCGCGCCGCGCTCGGCGGACCGGTCGCCCGCGAGGTGCCGGTAGAAGGCTTTCTCCTGCATGATGCCGCCGTGGGCGCGGAGCACCGCGGTCATGCGTTCCTCGATGCGGTCCAGCTGTTCGCCGTGTTTGCGCCGCACATCTTCCACCGCGGCCCGGATGATCTGGCGCACCCGCTCGCGGGTGATGTTCAGGTTCTCGCCGATGGCCTCGAGTGTCTTCTGGGCGCTGCCTTCCGCGCCGAAACGTTCGCGCAGGATGGCGCGGGAGCGTTCCGGCAGATGGGCGGTGAGCTGATCGAAGAGTTTACGGAACGAAAAGCCGGCGGCCGAGGATTCTGGCCGGAGGGAACGCTTCTCGGATTTCTGGGACGAAACGGAGGGCATAGAATGGCTTGGAATAAGGATTTCTACGAGTCCTTACACCTTAGCCATATTCCCTGTTTTTGTCAAGAGAAGGAGCCTGGGGAGCGCCACAGCCTCCCGGCGAGTGGATCAGCGGGCTATTTTTTCACGCATGATTTCGAGCGCCCGGTCGAGTTGCGGGTCGCGCTCGTTCTCGTAATCCTCGTCCGTCATTTCCACTTCCACATCCGGCTTGATGCCCTCTCGGTCGATCTGCTGGCCGGCGGGGGTGAGCCACTTGGCCACTGTGATTTTGACGGCCGTCTCGCGGTCCACCGGGATGAGTTCCTGGACGGACCCCTTGCCGTAGGATTTCTGCCCCACCAGGGTGGTGCGGTCGCGGGCGTTGTCGCGCAGCGCCCCGGCCAGGATCTCCGAGGCCGACGCGCTGCCCTCGTTGATGAGCACCACGATGGGCAGGCGGGCGAGCTGTTCGCCGCCGTCGGTAAAGAGCTTCTCCTGCTTGCCCGCTCCGTCTTCCTCGATGACCACTACCGTGTCGTGAGGCAGGAAGACGCCGGCCATCTCCACTGCGAGCGAGAGGAGGCCGCCCGGGTTGTTGCGTAGGTCGAGGACGACACCCGCGGCTTTTCGGTCGACGATGTTTTTGACGGCCGCCGAGAATTCGCGCCCGGTCTGTTCGCCGAACTGCATCACCTGGAGGTAGGCGATGTCCTGCTCGCGCCACTCCAGATCGACGCTTTTGACGGTGATTTCCTCGCGCATGATCTTCATCTCGCGGGTGTTCTCCTCCCCTTCTCGGAAGATGGTCAGCGTCACCTCGGTGCCCTTGGGACCGCGGATCCGCTGGACCGCCTCCTCGAGGGTGTAGAGGGTGGCGTCCTGGTCGTCGATCTTGAGAATCTTGTCATTGGGCCGGAGGCCGGCCTTTTCGGCGGGACTGCCTTCGAGCGGGGCTACGATAGTGAGGATATTGTTGCGCATCCCGATTTCCGCCCCGACGCCCTCGAAATTGCCGCTGATTTTCTCATTGAATTCCCGGTTCTCTTCCGGGTCGAAGAATGTGGTGTAGGGGTCGTCCGTGGCGGAGAGCATGCCGTTGATGGCGCCGTACAGCATCTCCCGGGCGTCCAGGTGCTCACGGTCCACGTATTTCTCCTTGACCAGGTCCCAGACTTTCCAGAACAGGCCGAAATCCAGCTGGCGGTCGGGAGGGGTCTCGTTGACGATGACGGCCTGGTCGGCCGGCAAGGGCGCCTTGGGCTCTGGTCCCGCGGTCTTCCCCTGCTCTACCCCGAAATGGTAGGCCGCGCCGATGAGCAAAAGAATCACCAGCGCCTCGAGGAGGCGGTAGAAGGAAAGGGAACGGCGTTCCGGGCGGGTCTCTGTGGCGGCGGGCGCGTCGTGCATGGAGGTGTGGATGAGGGGTGGTCAGGCGTGTTCGGGCAGCGGTTTGCCGCGGTATTTCCAGAAATACTTCACGGCGCTCGCGATGTGGTACCAGGTGAGCTTATTGAAGAGGAGCGAGCCCAGGAAGCCGCCTTTGGCGCTCCCCTTGCCATGATAGTGGTAGAGGGTGGCGGTGGGTAGGTAGACCACTTTGTAGCCTTGTTCCCAGAAGCGGCGGCACCAGTCCACGTCCTCCATGTACATGAAGAAGCGCCCGTCCATCGGGCCGACCTTCTCGTAGGCCTCCCGTGTGACGAGGAGGGCCGAACCCATCAGCCAATCCACTTCCCTTGGCGCCGCGTGGTCGTAGTCCTCCATCAGGAACCAGTGGAGATGGCGTTTGGCGAAAGGCAAGCGGCCGAGCGGGGTGCGGCGGTAGAGGATGGTGACCGGTTTGTAGTAACGGAAACAGGAAGGCTGGAGGGTGCCGTTGAAGTTGAGGAGCTTGGGCCCCACCATCCCAACCTCGGGGTGTGTTTTCAGGTATCCGAGGAGCGTCTCGAGTGATCCCGGATTGACCACGATGTCGTAGTTCAAGATGAGGATGTGGCGGCCTCGGGCCCGCCCGAGGCCGGCCCGGACGATGCGCTGGAAACCCACGTTCTTTTCGAAGGCGCACAGCGGGACGTCCGGATACTCCTCGCGCATGAGGGTCCGGGTGGGTTCTTCGGTGGCGCTGTCGGTGACGATCACCTCGTGGTCGATGCCGCTCGCATGCTCGCGGATCGAGTCCAGGCAGAGCTTGAGCATCTCGGGATGCTTGTAGGAAGCGACGACGATGGAGAGTTCGGGGGCGGTGGCGGACATGGGGGTGGTCGGGCCTGGACGCGGGTCGGCGGATGAGCGCCGATCCGTCCGCCGGCCGTTGTCTCTAAGGGTGGGCTACTGGGCCGGGGCGGGCGCGGCCGGCTCGAGGATGGAGCGGAAGAGGGCGTGGATCCCGTCGTAGTTGTCGTTCCTGGGGAGGAGGATATAGCCGGTCTCGGGCTTCTGTTCTGGGTTGTAGAGGAGGCCCTTGTCCGAATTGTCGAGGACCCCGGTCACTGGCGTGACGTCCTTGAAGGAGCCCAGGTAGAGGTCGAAGAAGCGCTTCATTTCCCACGCCTCGAGGTCGGTGCGGACGTTGTTGCCCAGGCTGTTGAAGATGTCGTTGATCTTGTTGAAGTCGGCCAGCGTCCCGAGCGAGAGGGCCTTCTGTTTGATGGCCTCGATCACTTCCTGTTGGCGGCGGGCCCGGTCGAAATCGCTCGTGGTGTAGCGGGCGCGGGCGTAGCAGAGCGCCTTTTGGCCGTCCAGATGGCTTGTCCCGGCCGGCAGGGTGAAATTGCCCCCGCACTCCTCCTGGCGGTTGTAGCAGAGGGGGTAGCTCTTGGCGATGTACTTGGTGCCGTTCATCCGGGTGTAGTACTTGTGTTCCATCATCTGGAGCTTGGTCTTGGGATCGATGGCGGGGATGGTGTAGACCGTCGTGTCGCACACCCGCGGTTCGTGGAACTGCTGGGATTCGATGAAAGCCTCCTTGAGTGTCACATCGATGCCGCCGAGCGCGTTCACCAGGTCGGTGAAGCCCTTGAAATTGATGGTGACGACGTAGTGCATGGGCTGTCCGGACACTTCCGAGACGATGGTCTTCATGTCCTCGAGAGCCTTCTCCTCGCTCGTCTCGCGGCCCAGCGCGTACACGGCGTTGATCTTGCGCTGTTCCTCGCGGCCCGGCACCTTGACATAGAGGTCGCGCGGGATGGAGACGAGGGAGGCGCGGTGGGTGTCGCCGGGGACGTCTTTGTCGGCGATGTGGAGCGAGAGCACCATGATGGTGTCGGCCAGCGTGCCGCCGCCGGGGATGTTCTCCCCGCGCATACCGAGTACCAGGATGTTGATACGTCCATCCTTCTCCCCTTCCAGGGTTTTCTCGACGCCAGGGAGGGATTTGCCGATGGACTTGAGGAGGTTGCCTTCGACTGAGATCTTGTTGATCGTCCAGCCAGCCTTCCAACCCAAGAAGCCTCCCGCGATGAGGAGGACGGCGACGATGGGGAGGACGATCTTCACCCAGCCGCGCTTCTTGGCCGGACGGCCGCGCGATCCCGCCGAGACGCCGGTCCGGTCTTCGATGAGTCTGAACGTCATGGATGTGTGTTAGGGATTGTCGCGGCGTAGACCGAAAGCAGCGCCCGAGCGCTCTCTTCCCATGAGAAGAAGCGGACGCGTTCCTGCCCGGCCGAGCGAAGCCGCTCGCGGAGAGCGGACTCAATGGAAATATTGTACAAGGCCTCGCTCCAGGCGGCAAGGCTGCCCTCCGGCACAAGGAGCGCCGCCGCTCCGGCCACCTCCCGGTGCGGCGGGATGTCCGAGGCGGCCACGGGCACGTCCTGCGAGAAGGCTTCGAGGAGCGGCAGGCCGAAACCTTCGTAGCGCGACGGGCTGACCGAAGCGCGGGCGAGGGCGTAGACGGCCGGCAGGTCTTCCGACGCGACATAGCCGGGGAGGAGCACCTTCTCGGCCAGGCCGAGCGCCCTGATGCGTTTCGCCACCTCCGGATCGGCGTGATGGCCCTCTGGGTTGCCTGCCAGCACGAGCGTGGTGTCTGGGAGCCGCTCTTCCACCTTGGCGAAGGCTTCGACCAGGAGGGCCAGATTCTTCCTCGGCTGGAAGGTGGCCACCGAAAGGATGTAGCGTTCGGGGAGATGGTAGCGTTCCCTGGCCCGTCGTTTGGCCGCCTCGTCGGCGGGTTTCAGGAAGGCAGGGTCGGGAGCGTTGGGCACCACGGCGATCTTCCCTTCCGGCACGCCGTAACACGCGGCGATCTCCCCTTTGGTGAAAGCCGATACGGCGATGATCCGGTCCGCCCGCCGCAAACTTCGCGGGATGAGGAGCGAGAGGAAGAGCCGGTCCTGCCACCCGATAAGCTCGGGAAAACGGGCGAAGGAGACGTCGTGGATATGAGTGAAGACGCGCGTCGTGGCTGGGATGCCGAACGGGACGATGTACTGGGTGTGGAAGACATCGAGGCGTTCCGTCCTTGTTTCGCGTGCCGCGCCGAAGAGGGTCCAATGGAAACGATTCTCGACCGCCACGTTTTTCATGGTGAAGTTCGGAGCCCCGCCGAGGCCGAGCGTCTTGGACAGCGTGGCGAGTTCGGTCGGACTCCGGTTGTCGACGAAGAGGACGTACTGGTTCTCCCGGTCGATGGCGGCCAAGGCCCGCACCAGCCCGGCGAAGACGCTTTCGTCCCCGGTGCGCTGTTTCCCCACGTGGCGGAGGTCGAGTCCGATTTTCATAGGCGTGAGTTGGACCTGATCCAGAGGGGCGCGCTCATGGCGAACCAGACGAAGAGGAAGCCCTGGAGGACACCGGCGTTGAAGAGATTGAAGACGAGGAGGGCCGCGCCGCTGCCGAGGAGGGCCAGACCGAGGGTGCGAAACCGCCCGTCCTCGGCCTGACGGTAGGCCCGGACAGTCATCCGGAAGACATATCCCCAGGCGAAAAGAGAGGCTACCAAGGCGAGCGCTCCCCCGCCCAGCCAGAACTCGAGGAAGTAGTTGCTCGAATTGAGCCGGGCTCCCCGTTCGTCGCTCCCGAGGAAGCGGCCGCTCTCGCCCAGGCCGATGCCGGTGAGCGGGTGGGCCAGGGCGAGCGCCCAAGATTCCGCGTAGATCGCTTTCCGGATGGAGACATTCGGATCCGGACGGAGGGTGGTGGTCACCAGGCGGCCGTCGGCTTGTTCGCGCCCGACGTCCTCTAGGTTGATGTGGCGGCAGCCGAGGGCGGACAATTCATCCATGCGGGCGATACGTTCCGGCACGTCGGTGTTCGGGACGCAGGAAAGGGTGATGGTCTGTTCCCCAGCGATGCTGCCAGCCCGTTGCCCGAGTTGGAAATCGGTGAGACGGAACAAGGAAACCAGGCCGAGGGCGAGGAGGAGGATGGCCACGGCTGCCAAAGAGGCGCCGAAGAACGCCCTGCGATCGTCGGTCGTCCGTGACCGCCAGTAGGCCATGCCGAGGCATCCCAACACTACCGCGAGGCCGGCCGCGGTGCCGAGCCAGGCGCTCCGGGCGACGGTCAGGATGAGCGCCATAGTAAGGAGGACGAGCCAGAGACCGAGTGCCAGGAGGCGGCCCGGTTGGAGTCGCCAGCCCGGGAGGGCGCGGCCGAGGAGCACCATGCCCGCTGTCACGCCGAGGGCGAGGTAGGCGCCGAGCCAGTCGGCTTCGGCGAAGGTGGCGTTGGGCCGGCCGGGCATCGTTTCGAAATGCGGGAGGCCGGCCTGGAAACGCGCGTTCTGCCAGAGGGCGTAGACCGCCGCGATCACCGTCCCGGCGACGAAGAACGGCAGGATGCGCGGCAAGGCGGAAGCGTCGCGGACGAAGTATCGCGCCACCGCGTAGAGGAGGATGGCGGCCGTGAGAATGCATGCCTGTTTCAGGGCGGCCGCGGGCACTGGTGCGAAGAAGCTGCCGACGAACGTGCCAGCGAGGAGGATTATCCACAACGTGTCAAGCATCTGCCACCGCGGCACGGGTAGGGGGAGGCGCCGGCCGAGGAGACGGGCCAGGAGACCCAGACCGATGGCTCCGGAGAGGGCCTGGTAGGGACGCACCTCTATTCCCCATGCGGCAGGCGCCAGGTTGACGGTCTCGAGTGGCAGGAGGAGGACGAGGAGGAGGAAGCTCCAGCCCGGCCGGTAGGCCGAGAACAGGACGGCCAAGCCGAACAAGATGAGTACCTCGAGCGGTCCGAAAGGCAAGAGCTTCAGGTTGGCGGACGCGATGAGGACCGCGGCCACCGCGAGACCGGCGGCCACGAGGGCGCTCCGCACCGGGTTGAAGGGCCAACGGAGAGCGCGGGAAAAATCTAGGAAGGGCGTGATGGTGAACATAGGTGTCGGATCTTGGCGGGATGCGGCATTGGGAATTGCCGATTTCTTATCTTTGCATTTTCACGCAAACCCGCATTTCGAATATTTGAAAATTCAGATTCCGGAAATTTCTTGGAAATTGAAGATTAAAAATTCGATTTCGCCCGAGTCAGGCGTCGGAGGTCTTCAAGGAGTCCGTGGTTGAAAGTTTCCCAGGAGAAGCGGGTCGTCCGTTCGCGCGCCCGTTCGGCGAGGCGCGCCCGGACATCCGGCCGAGTGAGGATGTTCTTTATGGCGAGCGCGATGTCCTCGGGGTCGTCCGGTCGGCAGTAGAGTACCGCATCTCCCCCCACTTCGGGAAGGGACGAGGTTTCCCCGGCTATCACCGGTGTGCCCTGGCTCAAGGCTTCGAGGACGGGCAGGCCGAAACCTTCGTAGCGCGACGGGAAGAGGAAGGCAGCAGCGCCTCGGTAGAGGGCCGGCAGGTCGTCCTGAGGTACGAAGCCAAGTATCTTCACGGCGTTGCTGAGGTTAAGCTTGCGTACCAGGTATTCCACGTCGGTAATGAGCGGAGCTAGTTCGGGCATCAGCTTGCCCGAAATGGCGAGCAGCGGGAGAGGACGCTGCTCAGCTTCCCATTGCTTTTTGAGCTGGGCGTACGCGATGAGCAGGTGTTCGGTGTTCTTACGCTGTTCCAGTCCCCCGCCGTGGTAGAGATACCCTCGGGACAGGCCATACCGAGCCAATGTTTCCGAGACGCGCGTCTCGGAAAGGGGTTGGCGGAAGCGGGGATCCACGTCTGGATAGCGCACCGTCACCTTCCGCGGATCGAGCCCGAGATATTGGAGAAGGTCCTTCTCCGTCCTCCGGGAGACGGCCACCACGTGGTCGGCGGAACGGATGCCGTGTTCCACCCGTTTCCAGTAGAAGCGTTTCCGAGCGTTGTCGAGGTATGTGGGGAAGAGGCGCGGGATGAGGTCGTGCACCACCATGAGGTGCGGCCGACCGCGGAGGACGGTGGCCGACTGGTAGAGCGACACCAGGGCGTCGCACCGGTCATCGCGCACGAGGCGCGGCAGGAGGGAGCGTTCCCACCAGTACTTGCGGACGAGGTCATCGCGCCGCCAGGCCGGCAGCACGGCGCGGACGACGAAGCCCTCGGGAATCCGGACCTCGGCGGGCGGCCACTCTTCCATATAGAGGAAGTATTCCGTGTCGCGGGACCAGCCGTCCCGAGCCAGCTGTTCGAGGCAATGCCAAGTCACCTGGCCGGTGCCGGTGTAGGGTTTGCGGAGGAACGAGGCGTTGATGCCGATGCGCATAAGAGAGGTGTCTCCAGTATACAGGTATCGGTGTTTTCCAAGAATCTTTTTCCTTGTTTTTTGGCCCTGGTTGGGCTATACTCCGGGTGAGAAAACACAGACTTGTTTTTGGCTTGCCAACGCCATGTTCGTCCTCCTCAAATTCATCATTTGGACCGTGGGCGCGGTGGTGGTTTTCTCATTTATTCTCAACTTCTTCGGCTATCGGGTGGAGTGGAACTATCTTTCCGGCCGTCGGGCCGCCTGCGCCGAGACCCTTTCCGCCTGCGCCAAGCACCTGCTCTACGGAGGCACCAAACCAGGGAGCTGCCAGGCCACCTGTCTGGAAACGGAAAAACTGCTCAGAAAGGTTCCCAAAGACTAATGCGCAATTTTCAACACCCAACTGATCAATCCCCAATTTCTCTTGAGAGTTGAAAGCTGATTATTGATTCCTGACAGACGTATGCGTCTCATCGTCACCATCCCCGCCTACAACGAAGAAGAACGCCTGGGCGGTACCATCGCTCGCATCCCTCGCTCTTTTCCTGGTGTGGACGAAGTTCTCGTCCAAGTAGTGGACGACGGCTCCCGCGATCGCACGAGCGAGGTGGCCAGGCAAGCCGGCGCCGACCGGGTGGTGCGTCACGCCACCAACCGCGGTCTGGGCCGCGCTTTTCGCACGGCGGTCGAAGCCGCCCTGGAACAGGAAGCCGACCTCATGGCTTTCATCGACGCGGACGGCCAGTTCGACCCGAGGGACATCGGCACCCTCATGGAGCCGGTGCTCAAAGGCGAGGCCGACTTGGTGAGCGCCGACCGCTTCGGCGCCGCCCAGGCCAAGAACATGCCCTGGGTGAAGAGCGCCCTGAACCGCTTCGCCGCCCGGCTCATCGGCTCCTTCATGAATACCAAGATCAACGACCTCACCTGCGGTTTCCGCGTCTACAGCCGTGAGACCCTGCTCCGGCTCAACCTCCTCGGCGACTTTACCTACACCCAGGAAGTGATCATCGACGCCCTCGGCAAGAACCTGAAAGTCAAGTGGATCCCGGTCGAGGTGACGTATTTCGCCGACCGCAAGTCCCGCATGGTCAAAAGCCTCTACAAGTACGTCAACAACAGTGCCCGCATCATCATGAAGGCGGTGCGCGACGTGCGGCCGATGAAGTTCTTCGGTATCCCGGGCGTCATCCTCATGCTCGTCTCCCTCATCCTCTTCGTTGTCTTCTTCTCGCTCTACTTCGGCGACGGTTTCAAAGTGTCCCCCTACCGCAACTACCTCTTCGCGGCGGTGGCTTCCTTTATCATCGGTCTCCAGTTCTTCGTCTTCTCCCTCATTGCCGACATGGTCAAGTCCAACCGCAAGCTCATGGAGGACCAGCTGTATCTCATGCGTAAGCGGCTTTACGACCGGGACGGCCGGCGGGACTAAAGCCTCCCCTATGGCCCGCCTCCTCTTCGTCTCCCGTGCCTACCCGCCCGTCCTGGGAGGCATCGAGAACCAGAATCGCGGCCTCCACGAGAGCCTCGCCGCCCTCGTGCCCCTGACGGCCATCATCAACCGGCGCGGCAAGAGCGCGCTCTGGTGGTTCCTCCCGTATGCGCTCGTCCGGATGCTCCTCATCGCCCGTCGGCACGAGGCGGTGCTGCTCGGCGACGGCGTGCTCGGGCCCCTCGGCGCCTGCGTCAAACACTGCTTCCCGAAGGTTAGGGTGTATTCGGTCATCCACGGCCTGGACGTTACATTTGCTAGGAAACCGGGAATCCTCCCCCGCCTCTACGCGGCCGTCAACCTGCCCGCCCTCTGCCGGCTGGACGGACTGATCGCCGTCGGCCGCGAACCGCTCGAGCAGGCCGTCGCCGCCGGTCTGCCGCGCGCCCGCATCACCTTTATCCCCAACGGCCTTTTCCCGGAAGAGTTCAGGGAGGCTCCCGACCGGTCGGCGCTCGAACGCGTCTTGGGCGAGGCTTTGGGTCAACGGCGAGTGATCCTCCAGGTCGGACGCTTCGTCCGCCGCAAAGGGGCGCTCTGGTTCATCCGCGAAGTGCTACCGGCCCTCCCCGCTGACGTGCTTTACGTGGCCGCCGGCGCCGCCCCGGCCGAGAGCGCTGTGGGCGACCAGGGGTATCTCCCCGACTGCCGCCGGGCGGTTGAGGAAACCGGCCAAACGGACCGGGTACGTTTTGTGGCCAACGCGCCGGAAGCCGTGATGAAAACGCTGTTGGCCAACGCCGACCTAGTCGTCATGCCCAACATCCCGGACACGGCCACCGTCGAGGGCTTCGGCCTGGCGGCCATCGAGGGCGGCGCGGCCGCTAAGGTGGTCTTGGCCGCTGGGATCGAAGGTCTCCGGGACGCCGTGCACGACGGCCAGAACGGCGTCCTTCTACCCTCCGGCGACGCTCTGGCCTGGGTCGGGGCGGTGACGAAATGGCTTTCGGACGACGCGCGCCGGGAAGCGTTCGGACAGGCGGCCCGGGAGCACGTCCGGACTGAGTTCGCCTGGGGCGGCATCGCCCGACGCTATCTTGAACATATGGGCCTTAGGGTACAATAGAGCTTGTCATTATGGGACCACTCGAATACCTTGCTTTCTTCCTGACGCTCTTCCTCCTCCTTCTCCTGCCCGGGAGCTTTCTATTGATGGCGCTGTTCGGCTCCTTCCGGCGTTTCACCGTGTTCGAGGCCGGTCTGTTCTCAATCTTCGGCAGCCTCTTCGTTCTTGATTTCATGCTGCTCGGTTTCGACCACTTCAGCCTGCCCATCACCCGCGCCTCGATCCTCATCGGTCTCATGGTGTGGATGACCACGGCCGTCGGGGCGCTGCTGGTCCTCTTCCCCGGGAGGGCATCCGACCGCCTCTTCCGCTTTCGGACGATGACCTTCACGCGCCGCGAAGGAGCGCTCTTCACCCTCCTCCTTGTTCTTACCGTCGCCGTCAAAGCCGTCTTTCTGTCGGCCGCCATCGCGCCCACCGCCACCGACCTCGGCCACCACATGTACTGGTCCAAAGTGATCGCTGCGAGCGGCGCGGTGCCGGAATACGCCAAGCGTGAGATCGTCGAGGAGGCGGGCCGCTACCGCGTCTCCGAGCCGCAACCCATCGACGACTTCATCGTGGGCGAGCACCTGCCTTTTGCCGCCCTCTCCCTCGTGTCTGGAGCCGACTTCGTCTCGGCCTTCCCCGCGCTCACCCTGTTCTTCATCCACCTCTCAGGTATCCTGGCCGTCGTCGCCTTGGCGGCCCGGCTCTTCGGCCGCGGCGTCTTGGGTGTGACGCCTGCCCGGGCCGCCTTGTGGACACTCTTTTTCGTAGGTCCCCTCTACGCCGTCGCCTCTCCCCAGGCCAAGTTCGTCTCAGGTGGGGTGGTGGGTAATATGTTCGGCAATTTCTTCATCCCGCTTCTCCTCCTCGCCTACTACCGGGCGTTTCGCGGGCGGGACCAGCGTTTCCTCGCTCTCGCCTTCCTCGGGACGCTCACCCTCGTCTACACCCACCATCTCTCCACCCTGGTCTTCCTGTTCATGGCGGGCTTCACCCTGATCGGTTACGTCGCACTTTCATGGCGGCGGTTCCGGGCGGAGGCAGGATCTTTCGTCCGGCTCGTGTTCCGGCCGTGGCCGCTCATGGTGATGATCGGCGGGAGCCTCTTCTTCCTCCTCGTGGCCGCGCCAAGCTACGCCGATCCGCAGGCCGTGGACACGGCCCTCGGCGCCCCGTCCAAGACCACCCGCACCGGTCTCTCCCTGATCCAGCTCGGTCTTTCGGCCGGTTACGACCGCCTCGGTTTCGGCCTCCTCGGGCTGGGGGTGGCTCTTGTCGCCCTTCGGCGGCGACCACTCGCTCGGGTTTTCCTCACTGGTCCGTTGGTGGCGGTTCTCTTGATGACGCTCGCTCCCGAGTGGGTGAAAGTGGACGTCCCTTCCAACCGTGTGGCCGCCTATGCCGCCTTCCCGCTCTCGCTCCTGGCCGCCGCCGCTCTGGCTTGGCTTGCGCCCCGGATCCGGCATCAGACACCCGCCGGTGTACTCCTCCTCCTGCTCCTCACCTTCTCGTTCGTCTCGGGCTGGAACGACAACGCCCAGTCCCTCCCCGTCGCCTCAGCCAAGGACCAGGGGATGGCTGAGACCTACGCCGCCGCCGATTACCTCTCACGGACCTTGGGTCCGGACGACGTCCTCCTGAAGGACCACAACTACCTCACTGCCGACACCTGGATGAAGCTCTGGTTTTTGCGCGACTACAACTACCCGTTCTCGCGCTCACTCCTCGGCCGCTACGAAGACGAGGTCAATCCGCGCGAACAATGCACGCTCCATATGATCGCTTCGCCCAATCGGCCCGAAGGCGTGCGTTGCTTCGAGGAGACCGGTGTCAATGTCGTCATGGTCCATCCGGCTTTCGACAGCGTCCAGTTCGCGCGTTCGTCCCTCTTCAATCTCGTCTACCGCTCGGCAGGCGTAGCGGTCTACCTCCGGACGCCCAGCCCATCACCCCTATGACCGACAAACGCCTCATCACTATCGCCGTCCTGCTCTTCCTCGTCTCTGCCTCGTTTCTCGCGTGGCGGGCCGAGCGCGCCCTCGATCCCGACCAAGGCAAGGACTGGTGGGCGGTTTCCTTCATCGAACCACACGGATCCCGGGGGGACCTTGCTCTCGAGAACCACGGTCCGTCCGCTGACTTTGCCGTCACTCTGACAGCCGCTGGCGCGACGCTGTCTTCCGAAACATATCGCTTGGGACGGGGCGAGAGCGTCGTGGTGCCCGCATCCGCTCCCCCGCCGTTCGAGGTCCGGGTCCAGCGTGGTTCCGACATCGAGGACAGCCAAGTGCTTTACAAGAAATTCTAAATCCATCCGATTATGCCGGCCGCCCAGCGTTCCGTCCTCCTCGTCACTCGCCCGCTCGTCCCACCGTGGGACGAAGCCTCCAAGAACTTCGCCTACTTTCTCGCCAAGAGCATCGACGAGCCAGATCTTGCGGCGCATGTCATGACGGCCGCCGGGCAGCCTCGCCTGCCCGGACTTCCGACGAGCGTGACGGAGCATCCGGCCTATCCGATGGACCGATCCGGCCACGCCGGTTTTCCCCTCGCCCAGAAACTCCGTCTGCCCTGGTTTCTCCTTCGTGAGGGCGGGCGTTTCGACATCCTGCACTATCTTTTTACCCCGACTAGGGCTAATGCCCGTCTGCTTCGGCCGCTGGTGCGCCGTGGCCAGAAGACCATCCAGACCGTAGCCACTCTGCGCGAAGACCTCTATGGCCCTGCGGCATGGAAAGGGATGTTCTTCGCCGACCGCTTGGTGACGTATTCTGACTATGCCAAACGGAAACTCGAGGCAGCCGGCTTTGCCGGTGTCACTCGCATCTATCCCGGCGTGGACCTCTCGCTCTACCGGCCGCGGGACAAGGATGCCGCTGCCATGCAGGCGCTCAGTCTCCGACCCGAGCATTTTGTCGTCACCTGGCCGGGTGAATACGTCCGTTTGGGCGCCACTGACACGCTGGTCGAGGCGCTGGTCGACTACTTCACGCTTTACCCTGACAGCCCGATGATCTTCCTCTTCGCCTGCCGTATCAAGAACGCAGCCGATCAAGCCAAGAAAACGGCGGTGGAGGGACGTCTCCATCAAGCCGGACTGCTCGACCGGGTACGTTTCACGGACACTTGGCGGGATATGCCCGCCCTGTACAGCCTCTCGGACCTGGTCGTCTTTCCCGTTACTGATATGCGGGGCAAGTTCGACGTGCCGCTCATCATCATAGAGGCCTACGCCGCAGGCCGCCCCGTCATCCTCTCAGACCTCCCTCTTTTCGCCG